>DFFT01000120.1 GCA_002372325.1 Succinivibrionaceae bacterium UBA3769
ACTCATATTTCTGGCCCAGAACGGCAATGCGGCGGGACATGGACAGGAAGTACCCCGCCATGAGCGCGGTTCTCGCGGCGCCGGAGGCGAGGGATGCGAACCGGCATTTCCGGAGCCTGGCAAAAAATGCCCGGATCTTCTCCTGATACTCCTTTGCCGGCAATGCCCTTGCCAGAACGAACTTCTCCGCCATGCCGGAAGTCACCAGCATATGCGCCAGAACGCCCAGAACATGGGTGTAATCGATAAAGTCGTAACTGCGTTCCCTGACGATCTGTCTCAGGGCGGTATTCAGCAGGAAATCCCCCATTTCCCCCGGCCCCGCGAACAAAAGGCCTAATTCGTCAGATAGTTCAAAGAGGAAATCGGCATAATCTGATTCAAATTTGGCAAAACCGATAACCTGCATCTTTACGGCATAGCGGCATACTATGGCGGCTTTCAGCATATCAAAACGGGTGAAATACAGCGCAAGGCTGCCGTCCAGGACGGCTTTGCGGCCCTCGATAAAGTTCTGCAAAAGTCCCAGAAGGAGGTGGCGCAGGCAGTCGTATTTAAGTCCTGCCAAAACAAAAGGCGGCCGCTGAAATATTTCCTTCTCCTCCAGACGCCGGGACTCATTAATTTTAAAGAATTCGAGACCAGAATTGAGCATAGCGCTCCTGGAAAAACGATCCAAAATAAAGCCTGATGCTTTACCGGGGTCTTCATTAAGCTCATCACCGCGGCATGGAATAAAGATGGTCATGACAGGACGGACGGCGAATGCTTTATAGTCGCAGGGCCTGCCGCGACAGCTGATATTGCCGTTCGGGCCGACGCTGGCGACATTGCATCCCGGGCCCGGTGTCCTGAGCCAGTAGCTGCAGTATTTGCCGCGATGAGTAACGCCCTTGGTAGCGGCAAAAGGCGTGGGCTCGCAGCGCCTTTCCGCATTGCTTTCAAAATATTCGGCGGCCTCCTCACAGCTCAGCAAATATATACGGGGACAGGCGCAATCCTCCCAGGGCGCCTTGGGCTGATATTGCGGGTTCGGCGAAGTGATAACCTCATCCTGAACAATCATCGCCTTCTCAATTGCTGAAAACGCATCAAACAAAAACTGACTGTTAAGCCACTGAATGAGCGTGCTGTACTGCCAGAGGGAATAGCTGTGGTTAAAATGGAAGGCGTCGGAATCTATTCCGTAACGGCTGACAACAAACGCGCGGCGCCGTTCATACCTGAGCACCAGCCATTCTATGGGAGCCCATGGCGTATCTTCATCGTTGTAATCTCCATAATAATAACGGCCAAATCTGATCACATCCCCCTTTCGAAGCGGACATTCCAGAGGCTCTTTGCCGATAACTGTCACTTCTGCCATCATGACTCCGTTAATTTGCTATGAGAGGAGGCATTCAAAGACTCCGGAAGGGATAGTATCAGAAACTCCGTTTCGGATCTGCTATGCAGGACATGTTATTCGACTGCGCCTGGCAGGGATTCTCAGCCGGCGAAGGATTAATGAGGCATTCCTGAAGGCTTCCGGGATTCAGGTGACAATTAGGCGCCCGCTGACGTTTTGCGGAAATGCTTCACAAATCTCCCGGAGAAAGCGCAGCTTCCCCTGAATGCAGTTCCCCTGTTTCAAACATGACCTTAGAATGCTAACACCTCACTCCCGGCATCAGGCATTGGATTATTGGGAAAGAAGATCAGGCAAGCATCCGGTCTCATCTGTGATTGATCGCAGTCTGGTTCACACAGATAACTGATTGTTTCATAAAAGAGTTTATCTTGAAATACCTCATGTGGCAAAATAGCACTAGAATGCAAAGAATGAAAGATCATTCGGGCAATATTCAGACAACAGTAAACCAGCAAATAATTAGGATCACAGGCGCAATACGATTACGTCAGCTATATTGTATCTATCTTGTAGTTTGGGGATATTACACAACAGAAGAGCCTCTCATTTCCGGGGCCTTATCTTCGTGATTCAGCAGGAAAGCTCCCGAAAAACTCCCTTTCCCTGACAAAAAAACCGGGCCGTCCTTCCGAAGAAGGACTTTGCCCGGCTATACGTTCCCGGAAGAATTACCGGAAGCTATACCTCAAGAACATTCCCGCCGCTGGGATCCTGATGTTCCACCTGGAAATCCGCGTCATTCCTGATCTTATCGTAGCACTGCATCGCTTTTCTGGCACCGCCTATGGACTTCATGGCGGCATACAGATTCTGCTTCACCACATCGGTAATGGCATTCATGAGGTTCTTCGGCTTATAGCTGTCAGCCCTGGCATTCCTTTCGGCAATGCTGTTTTTGACCTCCTCGTCCCCATAGCCGTTCTGGTATTCGGCAATAAGCTTCTTCTTCTGAGCGGCAATATCATTCATCACCGAGAAGGTGTCATCCAAAGCATTCTGAAGCCGGCGCTGGCTTTCCATAAAGTTATGGATGGCTGCCGGAACCTCAATGGAGTAATCCTCCTGCAGGATTTTTATGGCAGCCTGCATGCGGGCAGCGGTATCCCTGAGAGTCCCCTTCTCGAAGATCACGCTGAGCTTGTTCAGGATCTCGTCCTTTTTGCTCTCGAATGTCCTGAGACCGTTCTTTGAAAGCAATCCCTTGTAGCCCTCAAGATAGAGCGCAGGATCATTGGTGGCCGAACCGGCCACCACCTTCACCACATCGGCCCGCTCCTTCTTATTGAGGCTTGAGGCATTACCGAAGTCAATGAGAGTGACGGGGCTGTTCTCCGGGTTCCCCTCCTTCCAGCCGGCCTGGGTCATGATATTGCCCTTGTGAATGTCGCCATGATAGAAGCCGGCGGCAAAAAGACCTTCATTAACCCACATATAGGAGAGGTTCACCAGTGCCTCGTACTTCTTCTTAACGTCCGTATACAGCTTGTCCAGCTGGTTGTAGCCCTCAAGAGCCACTGCGGGAGCATTCTCCGGCCCGCGTTCCGCAATGTCATTCTTAGCCTGGGCAATAACCTCCTGACTCTTGCTCCGGGTATCAATCAGGTATTGCTCCATAGTGGTGCCGGTCACCTCCTCCAGAACCATAACGTTCTTGGAGGGAGGAATGCCTTCAGCCAGCTTCATGCTGGAAACATTTTCGAAGGAGCCGTAGGTCTGTTTTACCTCGGTGTTGCTGTAATCCTTCTTGCTATGGCTGTAAACCGTGTTGCCCTGCTCCACATTCTTCGCCTCATTGGTGAGATCCAGTTCGGCGAGAATGCTGTTAAACTGCCCCTTGAAGGTAACATCCATGCCGTGTCCCACGGTTTGGGCGGCCTTATTGAAGATGGCAAACTCGCGGCGGGCCTTCATTTCGGCATCTGGACGGAGAATCTTGATAACGCAGTCTTTGGAACCGCCCTGGGCATAGTGCACGGTGCACTTAAGAGCCTGAGCCACGGATGCGGCGCCCAGTCCCTTCTTAACGTCAATTTTGGTGATGGCGCCGTTGGAGTTCTTCACCACGTCATAAAGATAGGCATGCACGGCATCCTGGGAAATCGGAGCCAGCCGGTCCTTCATATCGGAAATGGCCATCTGAAAATCCGGAGATCTGTCAAACATGGCAGGATCCAGCCCCTGCATCATCTTCTGCATGATGGGGCCGGCGCCCTTTAAAATCGCGCCGAGCTTCGCGCCCTCGGTGGTCTTGTCATCAATGGCGCAGTAACGCATTTCCGCTGCCAGCATGGCCCTCTGATCCATAACCGGCATTTCCTTGAAATAGATCTTCATGGCCTCTTTGACCAGCTGGAGCTGTTTATCCTCGGCAGGGCCGCCAATAATCTGACTGAGAGTGGCATCCCGGAGTGAATTCGGATCGTGAGCTATCTTGTTTCCCGGGTTCGGGAAGATATTCTCGATCATCTGGTTTACCTTGGTCTGGAGATCCTTGCAGCCTTCGTCCGCAGCCTTGTTAAGCCGAAGCTCCATATCAGCAAAGAAATGAGCTCCCAAAGTAAGCTCTTTGCGCTTTTCGCTCAGTAAGTCATATTTGCCGATCTCCGGTTTGAGTTTCCGGCTGACTCCCTCATTAATGCCCAGCTGATCCAGCTCTTCATTGCTGATGTCATCAATATTGGAGGTGTTGAGACCGGTTTTGATTCTCTTTTCGTTTGTCTCTTCTGTCCTGAGCTCCTGAATAAGGAAATTTTTTCTGCCGCTGACTTCGTTGGCCAGAAAATCAAGATCCTTCTTGCTGTCGTTGAGCTCTTTCTTCTGTTCCAGCATGAAGCCGCCGTCTTCGGGTTCTCCATCTTTGAGGTATTTCTTAATGCTGTTCTCGCGATCTGTAACGACATTCTGACGTTCTGCAACTTGCCCGTTGTATTTTTCATTAAGCCTGTCCAGTTCGGCATTTAGAGCTTCCTGAAACTTTGGTTCAACGCCGGCGAGCAGAGATTTTGTTCCCGGCTCCTTCAGGCACTTCTCGCGGTTCTCCATTAAAAGAGCCATGGTTTTGACATTCTGGCGAAACAGCTCGCGGATTCTCTGGCCGGTGGTGATCCTCTTGCCGCCGGCGATATTTTCCTTTGAGGCGTCATGGGTAAGATCCTGATCCTGCTTTACTGTATTAAGATCGGAAACCAGATTGGCAACAAAATCATGAACCTCCTTGATCTGACCTTGAGGCAGCGCCGGATTCTCTCCGGTCTTGTTATAGCCGTCAGCGAAGCTCACCGTATTAAGCCCCGGCCCTTTGCTGTTTTTGTCAGCGTTATTTTCCCAGGGGTTTCTTAAGATATTATCCTTTTTTCTTTCAGCCTCCTGAGCCTTCTCGAACGCTTCAAAGATTTTGGCGCTTTCTACAGTGGTAAAGTGCGTGGCTGAGGCGTTACGGTTTATAAACGCCCGGGCATCGGCGGCAGAGGTAATATGACCGTCCATGACGTCTTCCGCCAGCTTGATGCCGATATTGCGGTCGATGTACTTGGTTTCGGCGGGATCCAAGCCCAGACGGGACTCGAAGAGCTTTGCCAGAAGCTTGTCAAACTGCTCCTTGCATTCGGCAAGTCTGGGTTTAATCCTGCTGAGGTCTTTAGCCTGATGGTAGCAGGTATTAATATTCATGTCTGCATCATCGTACTTCCTCTGAACGTTACTCAGTTTCATGTAGACATTATTGTTCGCGCCGGCTTCTTCTATATCAGCGTCCAGACCGTCCTTATACTTTTGCAGGATCTTGTCTACAATAAAATCCTTGTCAAAATACTCGGAATGCCCCATGACATCCATTTCGATATTTTTGACAAGCTGGTCAGGATCCTTAACCTCATGTTTGGTGTTATCCTTGAAGGTAACAAAAACCTTGTCATCGGCATTTTTGCTTAAGGTCACCTGCTCATTGCACATCTTGCCCCTGACATCAATCTGATTCTGTCCGTATCCTGTTGATTGTTTTGCAAGATCGGAAATGTTCTGATAGAAATCCTGAGTGCCCTTGCAAAGAGAGGCCATTTCGCTTTTGTACTTGCTGTCCTTGACGGCATGATAAATGGCATAGCCGCCAAAAGTCAGAATGCCCAGAAACACTCTTTTGGCGGTAGAAGCCGTTTCGTTTTTATATCTTGTGGTAACCTCGGCGGCTGTTTTGCCCACATTGATGTCACCCTTCGTCATGTCATCGTTTAATTCTCTGAAAGTAGTATTTCCAATAGCATCGGTCATATGACGTTCCTTGCTCCTTAACTTAAACGCAGTTTCTGGCTTTAAAAAAGTGATCTGAATCGCCGCTGCGGCAAATCATCTCTGGGCTTAAAACGGAGAAGCCGCCCCAAAGTTACAGCAACGACAAAAAAATCTCCGGCGCCGTATCCGGCAAACGGCAGGATAGCACCACCACCCCGGGAGCGAGATAATTCCCGCTCCATAATGCCATCGGGGACACGCATATAAGGTCTTTGCCTCAGGGAGCGGCAAAGACTGCCGGACAAAATTCAGCTTATCTCATCATAACCTCTGCCGCAATTGCCTCAAACAAAGGTTTAAGAAAAGTCAGATCTCAGGAACATAAGTTAACAGAGGTCAGCAAAAATAACGCTAACTCATATGAAACCCGAAAGCATATTTCCAGGGATTGCATAGAGACCGGAGCAGAATTTCAGGATTGGCTCCGGACAATGACCTTGCTTGCGGCGGTTCTTTCTCTCCTGAAGGCTATCGCTCAGGCCTTTGTCCGCTCTGATGTTTCCCGGGAAGCGGAATATCAGCTCTGCCAGGAGGGATACTGCTCGCTCTTCATGAATGCCACAGCAAATTCCTTCACTCTCACCAGAGAATACTATGCGCGGGATAGCGGCGTCATCGTACTGAGAAAGGGCTATGATGGAAATGCCGCTGAAGGAACTGAAGATAGCGCTCCGGAAAAAGATACCGCGGCATATGAAGGCGATCTCCTTCTGTCCGCCGGCCCTAAAAAGGCCGCGCCGATCTGGCGGCGGAGAATAAGGAGCCCCGGGAGCCCTTCTGTCTCATGGAATTCAAGTACAAATGAAATATCCGGTTTTCTCAGAATACTGCACTCGCAGGCAGCTTCCTTTTTATGCCGCCGATGTTCACCTGATAACCCTTACATTTCGCAGTTAAAAACGGGGTATTTCCACCTCTAAAAAAACGACAACTTAAAATTACGCACCATATGGTTTCTGGTATCTTTCGCCAAGCAACTCCAGTATCTCATAGGCCTGGTCGCTAA
>DFFT01000071.1:0-12957 GCA_002372325.1 Succinivibrionaceae bacterium UBA3769
TTCATTCGGGAAGGCACGCCCAGAGGGTTCAGCACGATATCAACCGGCACGCCGTTCTCATCGTAGGGCATATCCTCGATGGCGGTGATGCGGGAGATTACGCCCTTGTTACCATGACGGCCGGAGAGCTTGTCGCCGGGCTGGATATGACGCTTGACAGCCACGTAAACCTTGACCATCTTGAGCACTCCGGGAGGGAGATCGTCGCCCTTCTGGATCTTCTTCTTCTGCATCTCCAGCTTCTTGTCGTATTCGGCGCGGAGCTGCACCAGCTTGTTCTGCATCTCCTCCAGCTGCCGCTGCACCTTTTCATCGGAGAGCTTCTGCTTGAAGACGTCCGTATCGCTGAGATCCCGGGCATTCTTCACGCCGTGTCTGGAAAGGAGATGGCGGGCGTTGCGGTAAATGCCGGAGGACAGGAAGTTCAGCTCTTCGGAAAGATCCTTCTTGGCCTGGGCGATCTGCTGGGCCTCAATGGCCTTGGCGCGGTCGTCCTTCTCCATGCCGTCTCTGGTGAACACCTGCACGTCCACCACGGTGGCGTTGGTGCCGGCGGGGAGTCTCAGGGAGGTGTCCTTAACGTCGGAGGCCTTCTCGCCGAAGATGGCGCGGAGGAGCTTCTCTTCCGGAGTCAGCTGGGTTTCGCCCTTGGGGGTAACCTTGCCTACCAGGATGTCGCCGCCCTTCACCTCGGCTCCCACGTACACGATGCCGGACTTGTCCAGCTTGTTAAGAGCGGACTCGCCCACGTTGGGGATGTCGCAGGTAATGTCCTCGGGGCCGAGCTTGGTATCCCGGGCCATGCAGCTGAAATCCAGAATGTGGATGGTGGTAAGGCGGTCGGTGTTGGCCACTCTCTCGGACACCATGATGGAGTCTTCGAAGTTATAGCCGTTCCAGGGCATGAACGCGATGCGGAGGTTCTGTCCCAGAGCCAGCTCGCCCAGATCGGTGGAGGAACCGTCGGCGATTACGTCGCCTACCTTCACCTTTTCTCCCAGAGCCACGCAGGGCCGCTTGTTGAGGCAGGTGTTCTGGTTGGAGCGGGTGTACTTGGACAGGTTGTAGATGTCAATGCCGGGATCGCCGGGGACTACCTCTTCCAGATTAACCTTCACCACGATACGGGAGCCGTCAACGTAGATAACCTCGCCGCCGTGCCGGGCCATGGTGGTAACGCCGGAATCCTCGGCCACGGCTCTTTCGATGCCGGTGCCTACAAAAGGCTTCTCGGAGATCACCGTGGGCACAGCCTGACGCTGCATGTTACAGCCCATGAGGGCGCGGTTGGCGTCATCGTGCTCCAGGAACGGAATCAGGGAAGCTGATACGGAAACGATCTGCTGCGGGGATACGTCCATGTAGCGGATTTCGCTGGCGCGCTTGAAGGTGGAATCGCCCTGGAAACGGCAGGGAATGATTTCATTCTTGAAGTGGTTGGTTTCGTCAACGTCGGCGTTGGCCTGGGCGATTACATAGTTGCCCTCGTCCACGGCGGACAGATAATCGAAATCATCAGTTACCTGACCGTCAACCACGCGGCGGTACGGGGTTTCCAGGAAGCCGTAGTCATTGCAGCGGGAGTATACGGACAGGGAGTTGATAAGACCGATGTTCGGACCTTCCGGAGTCTCAATGGGGCAGAGACGGCCGTAATGGGTGGGATGCACGTCGCGCACCTCAAAGCCGGCGCGTTCGCGGGTCAGGCCGCCGGGGCCCAGGGCGCTGATACGGCGCTTATGGGAAACCTCGGAAAGCGGATTGTTCTGATCCATGAACTGGGACAGCTGCGAGGAGGAGAAGAATTCCTTCACTGCGGCGGATACCGGCTTGGCATTGATAAGATCCTCGGGGGTGATGGCATCAAGCTCGCCCTTGTTGAAGCGCTCCTTCACCGCCTTCTCAATGCGGAGGAGGCCGATGCGGAAGTGGTTGGCGGTCTGCTCGCCCACGCTTCTGATGCGGCGGTTCCCCAGGTGGTCGATATCGTCCACGCTGGTCTTGCCGTTTCTGATCTTGATAAGGTAGCGCATCACCTTGATGATGTCACCGGTGCTGAGCACTCTCTTAAGCTCCGGGAATTCATAATCGGCCACGGCCCTGATCTTGCCATGATCCTCGACGGAGCCGGCAAAATCCTCGCAGTTCTCATCCAGGGGCACGTCGGAAAGCCGGATGCAGAACATGCGCTTGTCCTGACCGTTTACGGTAACGTCGCGGATATAGCGCTTTTCGTTATCGGCGTTTTCATCGGTCACGGCGGGGATGACGGAACGCTGCAGATTGTCAAAGAACTTGAAGTAGCCGCGATCCGGGATCCGGGAGGGAATGAGCTCGGCGGTTTTGTCCTTGGTGGCGGCGGCGGCCTTCAGGAAGGCGGGGAATTCCATGTAAACCACGCCGTCCTTGATGAACACGCAGGAATCGTCCTTGTTGTATTCGCCGGCGGTGACCAGAGACTTGACGCCGTTGGCCAGAGCCTCGTTTTCCTTGAAGTGCTCGTCAAACTTCATGCGGCCCACTTCGGAGAGGTCGTAGTGGTCAAAATTGAAGAACATTCTGTCCACGAAATCTCTGGCGGTATCCTCATCCAGTCTGTCGCCGGGACGCATGGTGGCATAGATGCTGTAAAGAGCGTCCTTCTGGGTGATGGTGGGATCGATGGTGATGGTGGAGGAGATGAAGGGGCCGTCATCAACGTTGCTGGTGTAGATGGCCTCGAACTTCTTGATCTTGTTTTCCGCAAGATTCAAAAGCACGTCGGCGGTGATGTTGGTATTCACCTCGGCAATCAGGTTGCCCTGCTTGTCATAGTAGTTGTGAGCCAGAAGCTTATCGAAGAGATATTCCTCGGGAATTTCGATGGCCTTGACCTTGAGTCCCTTGGAAACCTCGATGGTATTGGTGATGTCAGCCTTGGCCAGCTGTCTGATGTGACGCTTGGAGATCTTCTTGTTCTTCTCCACGATAACCTGATCGCCCACTCTGACGTCGAAGCTCAGAGTCTGGCCGTCGAGTCTTTCGGGGATAACCTCCATCCAGACCTTGCCGTTCTTGAGCTCGAAGAAGGTGGTGTCAAAGAAGGTATTAATGATCTGCTCGTTGTCAAAGCCGTAGGCGCGGAGGAGCTGGGTGGCCGGGAGCTTTCTCTTGCGGTCAATGCGGACAAACAGGTTGTCCTTGTGGTCAAACTCGAAGTCCAGCCAGGAGCCCCGGGCGGGAATCACGCGGGCCCCGAAAATGGTACGGCCGGGATAGTTCTTGCCCTTGTCGCTGTCAAAGAAAACGCCGGGAGATCTGTGGAGCTGAGAAACCACCACGCGCTCGGTGCCGTTAATAACGAAGGTGCCGTTTTCCGTCATCAGGGGGATTTCGCCCATGTAGACTTCCTGCTCCTTCACGTTAACCACCTTGCCGTCCTTCTCCTTCTGGACATAGCGGAGCTTGACCCTGAGGGAGGACTGGTAGGAGGCGCCGCGGATGAGACACTCGCGGACATTGAACTCAGGCTCGTCCAGCCGGAAGGAATCATACTCGAGCACGGCCTGGCCGTTGGCGCTCACAATGGGGAATACGCTCTTTATGGCATTGGAAAGGCCGCATTCTCCGCTGTGATCCGGAGTGATGAAACGATCGTAGGAATCAACCTGAATGGAAAGCAGGTAAGGCACGTCAATGAACTGCGGTCTCTGACCGAAGCTCTTTCTGATGCGCTTCTTTTCGGTGTTGGATATCTTCATTGAAGCAGATTACTCCATAACGTTTAACAAATAGTTCATGCCGGAAGCCGCGGGCTCCCGGGCGGGTCTGTGACATGTGACACCGGCCGCGCAGAACTGTCGATATCTTTAACAGACAAGTAAAATTTGCCTATTTTATTGCAAAGAATGAGACGTGTGTAAAATAACCGTTTTTTTCAGGTTTCAAATTCCGACTTTGTTTAAATTATGTGAAGTAGTTCACAATTTTAGAAAAAATTACCGGTTAAAAGAGCTCCGGGAAAAACCGCCGGATTCCGGGACAGATCACATTTTCCCGGGAAAAATAACGATTATTCGTGAACACTCGGATCTGCCCCGCCGCTGCCGCCCCGCCCGGATTTGCGGTTCCGAAAGGCAGCCTGCGGTTCCGAAAGCTCGCAAACCCGGCGCGGTTCATCGCCCGCGGATCTGACTGAGACTGAAGAGACGGATCCTTATGACCATCCTTGAAAAGTCTTCCCGGGAGGATCACGCCGGAAGAAGCAAATCCTTGCTTTTCCAGCAAAGCTGTGATACCTTGCTTCTTGCCTTATTTAATTTAGAAACTGTTTTGAAACTGACGCTGTTATCCGGCATCAGTTTCTTTTTTTTGCCCTGCCGCGCCGATCCTGCTCCCGCCCTGATTTCTCCTCTTATTCTGCCGTTTCATCATCTGACCGCATATTCCGTCAAGTCCTGAGCTTTTTACGAGCCGCCGTTTACGCCCTGTTTATCCCCGCTTTCGTTTCGAGGCGATTCGCTTTGACGAGAGCATGGCAGTTTAATGAAGGATCGGCCGCATAACAGAACTTTAAAGCTGATTCGCTGTCAAACTGCCAGGCTGCCGGAGTTTTTTCTTGTTTCAGGCAGCTTTGAGATTCTTTCTTGCGGGATAACGGAGAAGTTAAGGAGTCAATTATGAAATGCAAATTCAGCAAATCCGCAGCGCTGATTTTCGGGGCCCTGGCCTTTGCCGCCGCCGGCTGCGGCGGCGGTGATCACCACCACCATCATCATGACGATCCCGTGGATGATGACACTGTTCTGGTGGATCTTCAGGTGATCGACGGCTATCTCGACGATGCCATGGTGTTCATTGACATGAACCGCAACTTTGAATGGGATCGCAATGAACCCCGGGCCTATGCCAATGATTACGGCCTCGTGCATCTCAGTGTCTGGAAGGAGGAGCTCCGGAGCCGCGGCGACACCCCGCTTCAGGCGATTGCCGTGTCCCGGAAAGGCGCCCGGGATTACATCTACGACGGCAGAGACGATACCGGGAGCGACATTGTCATGTCCCGCAATATTTTTGTAAACCGGGATATGAATGACGGCGTCTGGTACATTATTTCCCCGTACTCCACCCTTACGGATATCGAGCTCAGCGGCACCTCCGCCTTCAATGACTTTCAGGAGTACCGCGACCGGCTGACCAGCATTGCCGGAGAGGCCGGAGCCAGCGAAAAGACCGTCTACGACAGCGTTGACTACAATGTCAGATTCCGCGATGAAAATGACCTCAAAACCGTAGTTGCCGGCGAAGTTCTGGCCAGAAAGGGCAAGCTCCCGAAATCCCTGGAGGAGCTCCGGGATCTTATGGAGGCGGTAAGCCGGGGCAGCGATGACTATGACCTTTCCGAATGCCGGGAGCTCGCTCAGACTATCGTGGCTCAGGCAGAGAGCGACATGAAGGACAATAACAAGTATTCCGGAAACGATCTCATTGCCACCATCAAGGACGTTCTCGGCAAATCCGAGACTGAAGCTGATGCCAAAGATGATGAGAAGTCTGACGGAGAAAAGACTGACGGCGAAAAGACTGGCGATGAAAAGGCTGACCAGAATGCTGATGAAAAGGCCGATGAAGCTGATGATGCCGCCCGTCTCCTCTGGTAATCGACAATCGGGGGAATGACTGACCGCTGCGCCGGAACGAAAACCCCGGCACCGGCAGCATTCTCTCTGACAGCGTGAAAGATCTGAATCTCAGCTGAGAGTCAGTTAAAAGCCCCGGCGGCGCAGCGCCCCGCCGGGGTTTTTATGTCCGGTTAAGCCGCGGTCTTATGCGGGCCGGCCGGATCCGGCTTCAGCGCCCCCTGGTGCCCTTGCGGTTCCCGTGCTTGTCCCGGTAGGTGGTTTTGCCCCGGGAGTCGGTTTCCGAAGTGCCCATGCGGTTCCCGTATTTGTCCCGGTAGGTGGTTTTGCCCCGGGAATCCGTCTCCGCGGTGCCCATGCGGTTCCCGTATCTGTCCCGGTAGACGGTTTTGCCCCGGGAGTCAGTTTCCGCGGTGCCGATGCGGTTGCCGTACCTGTCCCGAATCACCTCCGGAGCCCCCAGGACATCCTGAGAAAAAAGAACCGCCCCGCTAAGCAGCGTTAATGCCAGTAACACCTTCTTCATATCCTGTTCTCCCTGTTTGCTCCGTTCGTTCCTGAAAATTCAGCCCTCTCAGCTGCTGCCGCAGGTCAGCGGCTGCTCTCCCCTGTGCGGTTCCCATGCTGATCCCGGTAGATGGTTCTCCCCCGGGAATCGGTTTCGGCGGTGCCGGTGCGGTTCCCGTACCGATCCCGGTACACGGTTCTCCCCCGGGAATCCGTTTCGGAGGTGCCGGTGCGGTTCCCGTAGCTGTCCCGGTACACGGTTTTGCCCCGGGAATCAGTCTCCGCGGTGCCGGTGCGATTCCCGTACCGATCCCGGTACACGGTTCTCCCCCGGGAATCCGTTTCGGCGGTGCCGGTGCGGTTCCCGTATTTATCCCGGTACACGGTTTTGCCCCGGGAATCAGTTTCCGCGGTGCCAATGCGATTCCCGTGCCTGTCCCGCATGACCTCCGTGGCGGCAGCGGCATCCCCCGCTCCGAAGGAAGAGACGCCGAACAGAGCCGCCGCGATGGCTGACAGCATGACTGAATGAATAACTGCCCGCAGAAAAAACCGTTTCATCTTCTGTCTCCTGAGTCAAAAATAAAGGCCGGAACTACGTCAGCGGCCGCCATAGCCGGTGATATTGCCGCTGGCATCCCGGTATACCCGGTTCCCCCGAGCATCGGTTTCCCCGGTGCCCGTGCGGTTCCCGGCGCTGTCCCGGAATACCATGCGGCCCGCGCCGTCTCTGGTGCCGGTGCCGGTGCGGTTCCCCGCGCTGTCACGGATAACCAGATTCCCCGAGGAATCAACATCCGCCGTGCCCACGCGGTTTCCGGCGCTGTCCCGGAAAACCATATGCCCGGAGGAATCCGCATCCGCCGAACCCACCCGGTTTCCGGCATTGTCCCGGTACACCACATGACGCCCCGATGAATCCTTTTCCATAGTGCCGATACGATTCCCGGAGGCATCCCTGAGTACCTCTGTTGCCGCAAATGATGCCGGTAATATCGCAAGGGACAGCAAAATGACCCCTCTAAGAAAAGCCCTGGTCAGTAATCCGTTCATCTCAGATCTCCGTAAATCCCGCTTGGTTCGTCCTCTTCCGATTTTAACACCGGAGCGGGGTAACCGGATATAAATGATGTCGTAGCCTGCAAGTTAGTCAGAGCTTCTGTTATAGTTAATAGCTACTCTGATGTAACACCCCTGAAAATGACTTATCCTGAATGCCGGCTCTCTTTCTCATTTTTTGCTTTTCTCAGCTGTTTTCTCCGGAACCTGCCCGGGGGGCGGGGACGAGTCCGGCATTCGTGCCCGTATTCGCGGCATTTCCCGGGAAAGCGCCTGCAATACATTAAAAGAGCGGGCCAAAATGCTGATAAGACCGGATCGGAACTCCCGGTGCGGCATCTTCATCTCTGCATCTCCCGCCCTTCCTTTCTGTCTCAAACGGCAATCCTTTTTTGCCAAGGCGGTTCCTCATGCTGAAGTCCTTCATAAATTCCTTGCTCCTTTTTACCCTTGCCGGGACTGTTTCCTGGGAATGTCAGACCCTGACTCTGGCAGAATTCGCCGCGGCCAACGCTCCTGATAATGCCGAGGAGAACGTTCAGGCTCCCGCTGACGAAGCCCTCTTCCGGGAAAGGGAACAGTTTGTCATGAAAATTAATGAAGCCATGATGAAGGAGGATCGGGAAGCCATTAAGCATTGCGCCGTTACCATGTTTGACTACTGCCTCTCAACAAAGATCTCCTTCAAAAAATCCTCCGCCCGCGCCATGTACGCCACCTATGAACTCAGTCAGGCCCGGGGGAATCAGGATTTTCTGGATAAGAGGGTGCTTCTCAGAGGAACCGCGGCCGAGGTGCGCAAGGCCGCCGGAAAGGATCCGGAGCTTTTCTTCCGGGCCGGCGGCAAAACCTCTCCCCATGCTGTCCGGGCCGTCTTTGCCAGTCCCGCAGCAGATGCCGCCAAAATAGCCGCCCTCAAAAAGGATGAGGATACCGCGCTTTTGTGCACCGGAGCCGGCATCACGGACGAAACCCCGGAGGCGAAGGACTGCGAATTCATTGACCGCCATGCCGATGACTGCGAAAAAGAAGAACTCTCAGCCATTGACAGCATCCAGCATGGCAACTTTAAAGTCCCCATCACGGTTCTGGGGAACTGGACGCTGACCTGTCTTATCGCCGCGGAATCCCCTGACTTTATGAAGGAATGCCTGAAGGGGAACTGCGAGCCCCATCAGAAGCTTTTTGAGAGCGTCTTCGGAAGCGCCTGCTTTCCCATGGTCTTCAAGGGCGTTAAGCCCCGGCTGAGCCCCCCCCGGAACAGAAAAGAATCAGCGCCATGAAAGCCGCGGTCTGGCAGTATCTCATCTATAAGAAAATCACGGATCCCGCCACCGGAAAGCTCCTCGTGCCCGATACGGAAATCCCGGACTTACCCCTGGTGAACACCTATGTGAAAAAGACCAAGCAGGATCTCCCCGCTATTCCTGAGCCAGGGAGCAGCTCTTGCGATGCCCCAGCTGGCAGGCCCGGGCAAAAAAGCTCCGGGCTTTTGTCCGATTCTTCGCCGTCCCGAGGCCGTACCTGTGGAGATACCCGAGACCGGCACAGCTATGCCCGTTATCAAGATCGCAGCCCTTCCGGTAATACTCCAGAGATCGGGCGTAATCCCGGCTGACTCCCAGACCCTGCTGGTAAAGCCAGCCCAGATTGGAGCAGCCCATGCCGTCATTCATGCCGCAGGAAAGCTCATAAAGCTCCCGGGCCCGGCCATAATCCTGCGGTGTTCCCGAGCCGTTCTGATAATACCAGCCCGCTCTCGCGCAGCCTTTGGAGCTCTTAAGCCGGCAGGCCTCTTCAAAATTCCGGAGGGCCAGAGCCTTTTCGTTTTTCTTCTCGAGAGCAAAGCCCCGGCTGAGATACCGGGATCGCTGAGATCCGGCGCCGGGGGATTCCGCTCCGGACAGGTTCGGGCTTTCTTTCGGGGCGGGATCTCCCCGCATCCCGGATTCCGGGATGCGGGGGAGAACACAGTCCTGACAGGCCTCGCCGGCGGAATGATGCTGCCAGAAGACAGCGGCCGCTCCTGCCAGAAGGAGCGCTGCAATGATAACGGCTCCGCCGTGTCTCCGGCCCTTCCCTCCTTCCGATGCCGTATTGGTCTTCTCAGGATCTCCGGGGTTATCCCTTGCGGGAGGACTCGCATTAAGAGCTTTTTTAATGATTGCGGCGGCATTTCTGTCAGGCAGGAACTCGCTCGCAAAAAGAAGATCCTTTGCGGCGGCGGCAATACAGCGCGCATATCCGGAGGGATCGCATTCCAGAAGATGCTGCATTTTGCTCCTGAAATCCTCCGGACTCTGATATACGGAGCTTCCGGCCCGGAAGCTCCGCTCTCCGGAAAATGACCAGCCCAGAATGCAGGCGATCTCCCGGTCGGAAAGATCCCGCCTTCCTGTGATCCTCCTGAGACGGGAAAGGATCTCCCCGAGGGACGGGCTTTTAACGATTTCCGCGGCGTAATAGGCCAGAAAATCCGTCCGGAACAGGGATGCCCCATGGTTAATCAGTCTGGTGTCGCCTCCGGCATTGGCTTCCTTCAGGAGATCCCGGGCCAGATCCGCCATGCTCCCGTACCCCCGGCCGTCCGCATAAAGCTCCTTTACGGAGGGATCCAGATGGTACATAAGAGAGCAGAAGATGCCGTATGCCTGCGCCGGAGAGTTTGCCAGAGCCTCTTCCGCCCGGCGCGCCAGGGCGGCTTTGGCTTCGTCATAAAGACTGTAATGGTGGGAAATGATGCCACGGCCCAGTTCCCGGATCCCCGGTTCCGGATCCGCCAGGAGCGCCCGGACAAAGGAACCGGAGGAGGTGTATTTTATGCCGTTAAAGAGATAGGGAGGGAAGCCGGCAAACTCCGGGGGCGTTTTCTGAGCATATTCTCCCGGCACCGGCAGCTTCTCCCCCTTCAGCCATGCGGAAACCTCCTGGTACCCCCACCTTCTGTTGGGATTATCCCGGTCATTCCGGCCGGAAATATCCCGGTAAGTAAGCCCCAAAACCAGATCCCGGAGTTCCCCGGGGAAATTGTCCGGAAAGCTGATTTTGTTCACCGCCGCCAGCCGGGCAGACTCCTCGGGAGAAAGTCCGGCATTCTGAAAGGGGGTAAAACCGGCAAAGAGCTCAAATACGGTGATGCCCAGAGAGTAGTAATCGCTTTCCCGGTGATAAATCCCCTGCACCGCCTCCGGAGCGGCATAAAGAGGAGTCATGCCCGTGCTGGTTCTTACCAGAGTTCTCCCGTCCGTATCAGAGCTGATGCCGAAATCGATAACCAGAATTCTCTGGCCGTCATCATCAGGAATAAGATTGGCCGGCTTAAGATCCTTATGAATAATCCCCGCCTCATGAATCACCCGGAGGGCCTCGTTTACCGAAGGGATGATCCGGCTTTTCAGATCCTGAAAGGCGAAGCGTTTTCCCGCCGCGAGCTCAAAAGCGAGACTGCGCCGGCGGTACCAGGGCATAATCACATACTGATGCCCCTCATAAACTCCCGCCGCATAAACGGGAGCCACAAAGGGACTTCGGATATCCCGGAGCTTTCTCAGGACGGATTCCTTGATGGCATTGCTTCTGCGGTAGTATTTAAGGAGGAGCTTCTCCCGGGAATTACGGGAGCACTCATAGATATCAGCTTCACCGGAACGGAAGTCCAGTCTGTTAATAACCCGGAAGCCGTCAGGAAGCAATGCTCCCGTGATGTCAGGAGCGGTTTCGCTGTCCTCCCGGATGCGGGTGCTTACTTCCGGCGCCTTCCGGCTGTTGATTTTCGTTTCCATTTTAAGCCTCGCATCCGTCTCTTTCTGATTCCGCTGCTCCCCGGCAGTCATGGTAATCCCCGCTGCAGAAAAAATCTCCCGCCGGATTCATAGTTTCGGGGAGAGGGTCATCGTTTAAAGGGGCCGGATTGATTCATAGCTTCAGGGCGAAAGATGCAAAGATGTCCTGAAAAACCGGACAAAAAAAGTGCATTTTTTCTGATCCGGAAACAGATTCTCATATCGGATGCATTAATCATGGATTTTTGACAGGGGTTGTGCTATTGTGATAATACCAACGTATATTTGATAAAAATTAGTCGTTATTCAGTAAATATTTGGCACTTTGCCTGATTTTAAGGACACGCAAACTATGGATATTTTAACGAATCTCATCTCAGATATCTCGCCTGACAGACTTCCGGAAATACAGCAGACAGATAAAAACAAGCCTAAGGCAGATTATCCCCGGGGCACCCATATCCGGACGCCGGATCCCTCGGAGCTGTCATCGCCATGGAAACACGGCATAGCTATAGGCAACAAAAAGATCATTGCCAGAAAAGGCAGCGAGATCACCATCATGGAGCTTAAGGAATTCTTTGCGCTTCCCTGCGCCGAGGTCATTACCCATGATTACTCGGTATACACTCCTGATGAAATCGTCGCCCGGGCCATGGACATTGTGGTCAAGAGCAGGAGCTCCGGCATCATTCATCTGGACAGCTTCTGGACCTCGGAGGTTTTTGATGAAAGCTTTGACTCCATGCTCATGAACCGGAATCTGGCCATCCTGAACGAGTATATTTCAGTGATTATGCGCGCTCAGGAAAACCAGCCCCGGGAACGCCGCCCGAAACAGCGGGTCTCCCCGAACTTCTTCGAAGACTGAGCCCTGAAACAGGGAGGCCCGGCCTCCCTGAAGTCCCAGTCTCCCCCGGAGCCGCTTTTTCCGCTTTCCGGCTTCTGCTGTTCCTTTGTCCCCTTCCCCGCTTCTCCCCTCTTTGCCGTTCCGCATTCTTGCCGGTCTCAGGAATTTTCCGGGACGCTGCTTGCTCCGCCGCGCCATCAGGGTATTTTCCGCTGCTGCATATCCATGGGCTATGTCTTCTGCCGTTAATCCGCAGTCAACAACACAAAAAATAAGCGGTGAGACCTTGCCTGAAGCCATTTCTCACCGTTTTAAGTATGTTACAGCAGCAGCGCCGCTCTCCCGTCTGGGATGCGGCAAGGGCAGGAAATCCCTTTAACCGCAGGAGAGCTTCCTGATGTTATGCCCCGGCAGGAACAGAGGAAGTCTGAGTTTTTGCCTCTTCCGGAAGAGTTTCAGGCTGTTCCTTCATAAGCTTCCGCACATAATCAGGGGAGACCTGATAATTAGCAGCAACAAAATCCACGATGTATTCATCAGAATCCCCTTTGATTTTCAGGGCCTTAATCACTGCCAAAACCTTAACTTTCTGTTCCCAGAGATCTAATCCGTTCATCATATTAACCTCATTGGTATCTCTTTCCTGAAATATTTTCTTATGTTTGATAAACGCGCAGATAAAGTCCGCAGTTTCCAAATCGGTAGTTTTCTGCTCCTTGATCAGTTTGTCGAGCCCGGCATCATTCTGGTGCTTGACCACCTTAAGGGCAAATCCGCAGGCGGTGCTTATTTCGCAAAATATCCGTTATCCGCATCTTCAGAAAGCCTGGGCGTAACAATCATGTTAATGTCAGATCCTGGCTGTTCAGGATCCGCCGGAAGCCGGCATCTCCTGCGTCAGGAATTTCATGAAGCCGACATGGCTATCTGAGGATGCCCAAATCCTTACGCAGCCACAACACAAAAAAATAAGCGGTGAGACCTTGCCTGAAGCCATTTCTCACCGTTTTAAGTATGTTACAGCAGCAGCGCCGCTCTCCCGTCTGGGATGCGGCAAGGGCAGAAAATCCCTTTAACCGCAGGAGAGCTTCCTGATGTTATGCCCCGGCCGGAACTGAGGAAGCCTGAGTTTTTTCCTCTT
>DFFT01000071.1:13123-32853 GCA_002372325.1 Succinivibrionaceae bacterium UBA3769
TCAGGGCCTTAATCACTGCCAAAACTTGAAGTTTCTGCCCCCAGAGATCTAATCCATTCATCATATCAACCTCATTGGTATTTCTTTCCTGAAAGATTTTCTTATGTTTGATAAACGCGCTGATAAAGTCCGCAGTTTCCAAATCGGTAGTTTTCTGCTCCTTAATCAGTTTGCCGAGTTCGTCATCATTCTGGTGCTTGATGACCTTAAGGGCAAATCCGCAGGCGGTGCTGAATTTCTTAAAATCCTTGTCCGCTATCTCTGCGGGAGAAACGATGTTAAGCCGGTAATTGTTGATGTACTGCAAAAGCTCCCTGTTTTTTACGTTCAGAATTTCATGAAGTTCCACGGGACCGTCCCAGGGTTTGCCGCTCAGGTTCAGCACCAGCGTAATAACGGGCTTCAGCTTGTCGTCTTTTTTCATGCCGGACAGGAATTCCGCGCTGTCTGTCATTCTGATCGTAACAATGCCCTTTTCACACGTCAATTCCGCATCATCATTATTGCCGGCATTATCATTATTTCCGGTGTTTTCGGCATTCTTGGATTTCTGCCGCTTGCGGAGACGCTTGATATCGGAAATCTGAGTCGCGTAACTCAAGGCATCATAAAGCATGTTCCGCGCTGTCATGCCGTAATGAACTTTGCTTTGAAGCTCCAGTCCCAGGAGCATAAACACTGCGTCCTCGTTTTCTCTGGCACCCCAGAGCTTCAGAAGGTCGCGATGCCGCTGCACTGAAGTGCTGCTCTTTTTCCCGAAAATTCTGGCCGCCTCTGTGGAATCCATGGGGCTGAGTTCCTCGGGCTTAATGACTTTTTTGCCGCTGAAAAGAAAGAAGTTAAAGGCGTCGGCGAAAAAAGCATCGTTGGCAAAGTAATGCTTTGCCGCGGTATCTTTTTCTCCCAAGATAATCCTCCTTATTAAAGTGATGTCAATATAAAACCTTTTGAGCGATTGCTCATGATTGATATAGAAATTGTAGTGCTTTCGGGAGAAATGTAAACACTTTTTGCAAAAACAGTCAGAAAAACACAATTTTTTTGCCATAAAGATCCCTGATTTAAAGGATTTTGCTTATTTTTTAACCAGTTTTCTCACGGGAATTTGCGGGGAGGCATGATTTTCAGGAGGTGAGACCGGGGGGCCGGGGCTGAGAAGGAATCCGGTTTTAAATTTCCGGCGGAAAAGCGTTCCGGGAAGCCCTCCTGATACGGCAGGGCCGCATCAGGAGGGCGGGGCAGAGCAGAGCCGGAAAGGGAAAGAGGACAGGGAAGAGCGGACTGACTCAGATATTTCGGGTACCCCGGCACTGCGGATATTTGCTGCAGCCCCAGAAGGGCCCCCGGGGGCCCTGTCTTTTTTTCATGGGACTCCCGCAGGACGGACACACCGGCGTATCCTGAGAAGCGCTGTCCGGCTGCTTCCGGGAGGCCGGGGCTGTCCGGGCGTTTTTGCCGGTTTCGCCTCCGCGTGAAGCGAAGGCTTTCCCCGGCGTCCGGGTTACTCCCTCATCATTGTCAGTGACGCTGATGGTGCTCCGGCAGTCCGGATAACGGGTACAGCTCCAGAATTTTCCTCTGATGCCGTTACGGAGCGCCATGACGGCCCCGCATTTCGGGCAGACCGGGGGCGGGGCGTCTTCCGGCACCGGTGCCGGCCGGGAGCTTGCTTTGGGACGGGCTTCCGCTGCCGGAGAAACGGCCTCGAACGGGGCGGCCGGACGGGGGCGGGACTCCGCAGACCGAGCCGGTTTTTCCGGATCAGGATCCGGAGCCGGCGCCGGAGAGTCGAAATCAAGACCGAAGCTCATGTCGTTAAAGATGGAGTTCATGTCCGGAAGTCCCTGAAAATATTCCGGCGGGAGCTGTCCCGGAGAAGCGGCATCAGGCGTCGGGAAGGGATCCGGAATCTCGGGAGGAACTCCGGTCTGGGCGGCATTTCCGCCGGCGCCCGGCCGGGAGGTTTTCGGTTTGGCGGAAAGCCGGCCCTTCATGGCCCGGAACGTATGTGAAAATGGATCGCTATCGGGATCGTACATAAATCCTCCGCTGTTTTCTGAATGCTGAACCTCCGGCCGGGGGGAGAACCCGGGAGCTCCGGCGGAGGCTCCCGGCGCGTTTTCCGGGGGAGCTCCCCAGCCTCCTTCAGGAACTCCAGAATCCCCCGGGAATTTCCGGGCGGGCGGGGCCGGAAACGGCGGAAATGAGGGATCCGGGAATCCCGGATCCGGATAACCGGGATATTCCGGTGGCGGCGGGACGTCCGGGTAAGAAGGGAAAGAGCCTTCCGGGAGATCCGGGAAGGGAAGCCCGGGATCTTCCCGGGGCGCTGCGGCAGCGGGAGCCGGGGATGCCGGCAAAGCTTCTCCCGCCCCTTTGCGGGAACTCCGGGCGCGGGATTTCGCGGGTGATGCGGTTTTCCTCCGGGGAGCCTTTTCGGTTCCGGCGGGATCCTCTCCCGGGGCGGTTTTCGGTGATGATGCGGTTCTGCGGGAGCTCCCTTTTCCGGCTCCGGCGCGGGAGGTCTTTCTCCGGGGAGAGCCTGAGCTCTCTCCGGAGTCCGCCCCGCTCCCGCTCGGAGGCGGCATTGCCGGAGCTCCCGGAAGCGCGCGGTTTCTTTCGCTGTTAATAATTTCTGTTACAAAGGCGGCAATGTCCTTTTCAAAACGCTCCTCGGTTTCTCCGGGGTCTCCGGCGGCGATTTTTTCCAGTCTCTGCTCCCACTGGGCGGTGAGTCCCGGAGAGGCGATGTCAGCGGCCAGAATGCCTGTGATAAGATAGCGGCTCTTGGGGGTGGAAAGCAGGGTGTTCCGGCCCTCTCTTTTCAGGTACTCCCATTTCAGCGCGGAATCGATAATGCCGGCCCGGGTGGCGGGAGTCCCGAGTCCGTCCGTGTCCTTCAGCATCTTTTTCCAGGCGGGATCGGTGACGTAGCGGGCGATGTTTTCCATCGCAGCCAGCAGGGTGGCTTCGGTGAAATGCTTCGGGGGCG
This sequence comes from Succinivibrionaceae bacterium UBA3769, assembly GCA_002372325.1. Taxonomy (GTDB): domain Bacteria; phylum Pseudomonadota; class Gammaproteobacteria; order Enterobacterales; family Succinivibrionaceae; genus Succinimonas. The sequence continues at coordinate 16,116 of DFFT01000071.1, forward strand.
TGGTTTCCTTTTCCTCCAGGGTGAGATCCCGGATGAGATGGAGATCTCCGGGGCGGGCATCAGGAAGCCTCTGGGGCGGGAGTCCCAGTCCGGAGCTGTCGTCCGGATCGCCGCTTCCGGATCCGCTGTCCCCGCCTCCTCTGCCGTTCCGGGATCCGGCCGCGGTCTTAGGGGCGGCGTTTTCCCGGGACTCGCTTTCGTAAAGAACCTTCCAGCCCGGGGTTTTCAGGATGCGGGAGACGGCCTTGAACCTTTCCCCCTGGGATTCCAGAATCAAAGCCGCGGCATCATAGACGGCCGGAGGGTAGAACTGGGCGATAAAGGAACGCCTGATGGCCGTGAAGACATTGCGTTCCTCGGGAGACATGGCGGCGAGATTCACATTGGCGTTCGCCGTGGGCACGATGGCATTGTGGGCGGTCACCTTGGCCGTTTTGTAGCAGGCGGGCTTTTTGGCGGCGCTGGCCCCCCGGAGGAGATTCCGGACAGCGGGATCCTGAGCCTCGAGAGCGCCGAAGATGCCCGAAACCTCCTTAAACTGGTCATCCGGCAGATATTTGCTGTCGGTGCGGGGATAGGTGGTCGCCTTGTGCTTTTCATAAAGACTCTGGGCCAGAGACAGGGTTTTCTGGGCGGAGTAGCCCCAGCGCTTGCTGCAGTGCTGCTGGAGGGAGGTGAGATCGAAGAGCTGCGGGGGATATTCCAGCTTGTCCTTTCTTTCAAAGGACACCACCCGGGCCTCCTGACCCCGGCATTTCCGGATTACCTCTTCGGGATACCGGCGATCCAGCACGTGTCCGTCAGGATCCTTCAGGTTTTCCCCGGGGAGCCAGCGGGCCTTGTAGTCCATGCCGCCGCCGTTCATGTCGGCCAGAATTTCGTAAAAGGTCACCGGCTTAAAGTTTTCAATAGCGAGATCCCGATCCACCACCAGCTTCACCGTGGGGGAGATCACCCGGCCCACGGACACCACTCCCAGGGAGGAACCGGCTTCACGGGTCTTCAGAGTATAGAAGCGGGTGAGATTGAGTCCCACCAGCCAGTCGGCCCGGGCCCGGCCCAGGGCGGCCTGATAAAGGGGCTCGGTTTCCGAACCGGGCACGATGTTCCGGAGAGCCTTCTGAATGGAGGCATCGTCAAGAGCGGTAAGACAGAGTCTCATGAGGGAGCCCCGGAAGTTCGCCCGGGTCAGGATGTTGCGGGCGATGGCCTCGCCTTCCCGGTCAAAGTCGGTGGCGATAACCACCTCCCGGGCTCCCTTTACCAGCCCGGACACCACCCGGTACTGCTCCCTGGATCGGGAGGCCACCTGATAGCGCCACTTTTCCGGAATAATGGGGAGCGTATCCAGAGACCATTTCTTATAGGCCGGATCATAGTCATCAGGCATGAATTCCGTCAGGAGATGGCCGAGGCACCAGGTTACCAGGGTGGCGCCTCCGGCATCCTGCCAATAGCCCGCCAGTTTTTTGCGGATGCCCAGATTTCTGGCCAGATCCGCCGCCTGGGAAGGTTTTTCACAGATAAACAGACGATAGCTCATGAGTTCTCCCGCTGAGAATTTCCTGCGCTGATTTTACCCCATTACCTTCCCGGTGTTGCGGGATTTTCAGTTTCCGGCTGCAATTTCTGAACCGGGGTCAGATCCTGCGGCGATCACCACATGAGGGGAGCCATGGCATAGAGGGGCAGCTTTTCCGGGATCGGGGTTCCTGTTCTTTGCGACTCCAGTACCCGGAGAGTTTCCTGAAACAGCGCAAACACGTACCGGGGATAGGAGTCATCGGCGTAGAGATTCTCCTCGTACTCCGGGAGATCATCCGGATCCGGCGCATTTTCCTCAGGTTCCTCCTGAGCGCGCCGATCTGCCACCCGGAGATCGTTAATGAGGCCGGTGGTAAAGTGTTCTGCCATGTTCAGCACGGATCTGGCCCGGCGGTTTCCGGCGTCCTCCGGGGGCTTTCGGTTCTGTTCATCTGATACCCTGCTGAGAGCCCGCCAGAGCTCCCGCATGGCCGGATGATCCGAGCAGACCTCGGGGAGAGCGGCTGCTCCTTCTCCGGCGCTTCCGCAGCGGCCGGAAAAGTATTTCAGGAGGGCAAAGATTTGTTCTCCTGTCGGGAGATCGGCGGGCTTTGCAGCGGGCAGATCGGCAGGCAGCTGGGCTTTCGGACCTGATGGAAGTTCAGCGGGCAGCGCAAAGAACTGCGGGCCGGGGGAACAGGCTGCTTCTCCGGCGTCCCTGGAAGCGCCGCCGCGCTCACGGAGCGTATCAGGGGAATACCCGGGGCCGAGATCCCTGAGGAGGGAGCTTTTTATCAGGCTGAATCCGGAATAGAGGAGATCCTGATTATTCCGGGGGAGCTTTTTGCGAACGGAGGGATATGGTTTAGTCATATGGTAATTTCAAGTAAGCGGGCAGCCAGGAATGCCCATGCGGAGGAAAAAAAAACAGAGATCCCGGGGATTATGCAGGTGACTGTTACGGCGTTTTGCCGCGCATCTCTCAAAAAGTTTGAAGTATGACACTGTTTTAAACATGTTTATCCCTTTGTCAGGCATTTTGCGGTAGACTTTGACGTTGTTGTAACCTGCTGCAGGTTAATCCGGCAGTATGTTTTTTTGCTGAAAGGGTATGGTTTGGCCGCCTTCCTTTCAGCTTTTTCGTTTTTGGCCGGCTTTTTTTATCCGGTCTCTATGGTTTTTCGGAGCTTTTAAGGCTCTTAATGTTCCCTCTTTCCGTTTCCTGACCGACTTTCCGGCAATTCTCCCGCTAATCATGGCTGATCCTGATTCAGCCCTCGGGTTTCCCGCTTTGGCATTCTGCGGGGCCGGAATCTCTGCGCTGATGCCGGAGATGTAAAACGTTTTCGTAAAAAACTTGATAACGTTAACATCTAACGGCGGCGGGCATTATAGCCCAATTCTCCGAAGATGTTAAAAATTTGTGAATTTCTTAATTTCAGATTCCGGAAATGCCGGCAGGGGGGAGAACCGGGGAGCAAGGAGAGAAAGGGGCCGGGATCTTTCCGGGGAAAGCTGTCATGAGATCCGGGGCTTTCGGGACAAGGGTTCCCGGGGTTCGCAAAGGGGTATTTCGCAGCTAAGGCAAAATTCTGGTGTACAGTCTGTTTCCGGTTCCCGCCGGCGGAGCTGTCAGACGAGGCTGTCCGGCAGCGCTGCCAGCGGCGGGAACTGTCAAACGGAAAGAAACAATCGGCATAACCCGGAGGAGAGGACGATGCTCAGGGCCTTCAGAAAACGCAAGCTTGTCAGGATCATGGCCGGAGGCGCCGCAGGGGTGTTTTGGCTGATGGCCGCATCACCGGCCGGGGCGGATCTCAATCATGAAATCAGCGAGCTTTACGGTTCTCTCAGCAATGCCAGCCGTCCCAAAGCCTTTGAAACGGAACGCCGGGGGGTGATTTCCGGAGGCGGGGCTGCGGCAAGAACCCCGGTGAAGTCTCTGGATCCCCTGACGGTCACCCTGCCCCATGCCGGAGCCGGCTGTTCCGGGATTGATCTTTACGGGGGCAGCTTTTCCTATATCAACCGGGAGGAGTTTATCAGCTTCATGCGGACGGTGGCGGCCAACGCTCAGGGCTATGCCTTTGAAATCGCGCTTTCCGCCATTTGCGAAAAGTGCGCTCAGGAGATGGAGATCCTGCAAAGGAAGGTGCAGGAGCTCAATCAGTACTTCGGAAACAGCTGTCAGCTGGCTCAGGGGGTGGTGAATGACTCCCTGTCCGCCTTCGGCCGCAAGGGGCTTACCGATGCTTCTCTTATCGGCCAGTTCGAGGGCATGGGGGATCTTTTTGAGCTTTCATCTGCGCGGGATGCGGGGACGGTGTACCGGAAGGCCCGGGAGAGCGGCTCCCGGGAGGCCTTCCGGCTCACCGGCAATCTCATGTGGCAGTCCCTGATGGAGAATGCCTTCTTTTCAGAAAACCCCGACATGGCCGAGGCGGTGATGAGCATGACGGGAACCGTGATTATCACCGGGGAGGGCAAAAAGATCTCCGTGGTGCCCGGCGGGCTTATCGGACTTCAGGATCTCACGGAGGGCGGGGAAATTCCCGTGTATCGCTGTCAGGATCGAAGGCCCGAGGGCTGCCTGCAGGTAGTGAGAAAAACCGTCCGGATTCAGGGGCTGGGCTACCTGGTGCTCCGTGAGCTTGCGGGAGATCCCGGCGGGGCTTCGGGAGAGCCGGCCGGACAGGAAGGACAAGGCGGGAGCGGCGGCGGAATTGTAGGCAAATTTGCCGGGAATTCCGGGAGACTGACCGCACGGGAGACCGCTCTTATGAATTCCCTGAACCCGGGCATTCCCGCCATGATCCGCACCCTGGCTTCCCGGAATCAGGGGGCGGCGGCGGAATTCTGCCGGAGCATCGCCTATGCAGCCGCTCTGGATCTGGCGGTAAGATCTTTGGATTCCTGGCTTTCCGGAGCCGAGACCCTGATGCGGGAAAACCCCGGAGCCTTCAGCGGCATTCTCCGGGATCAGATTGCCCGGGCCCAGAGCAAAACCGCCTCTGACCGGCTGACCCTGCAGCAGAAATACGGCACCGACCGGGATATCCGGGAGCTTTACGGCTACTACCTTAAAGATACCGGCCAATCCCGCTACATGTCGGGGGAGTTTGTGTACGGCCGGGAGGCGCCCTGAACGAGCCCTCTGAACGAGGATCCTGACCGGGAGGGGCCGGGGGAGCGGGAAAGGGCATGGCGGCGGTGTTGTTAACCGGGGGTGATTTTGCGACGCCGGCGGGAGGATGAATGTTTTAAAGCCGGAAGTGCGGTATACTTAATCTGTGAATACGTTTTCCGGCTTCCGGGAATGCTCTTCCGGGGCCTAAGAGAAAGGAGCTCAGTTTATGAAAATCACCGCTAAGTCTTTATTCTGGAATATGGTTCTGGCCCTGGGGGTTACCGGCTTAACCCTGTCTCCGGGCGCTATGGCGGGAACGGGGGAGGAATGCGTTAAAATCAGAACCATCTCCCTTACCGGCGGCGCCGTGCTTAAAATGATGCCGGATCAGGCTCTGATGTCTGCCCAGATTAACCTTCTGGACAAGACCGCCAAAAAGGCCCGGGATCGCGCGGATGAAGTGGTGAACGCTCTCTTCAAAAACCTGGCCGCCGTGGGACTGACCGACAAGGATGTCCGGGCTGACAGCATTTATCTTTACGAGGAATATGTCTGGGAAAAGGATAAAAGAGTTTCCAAGGGATTCCGGGCCAGCCGTTCCGTCACCATTACCGTTAACGATCTCACCAGGCTTTCCGAGACCATGGATCTCATTATGAAGAGCGGCTTTAACAATGTTTCCGGCATTCATTACCGGGTGCGGGATTCCAAGGCAGTCAAGGCCAAGGTGCGGGAAGAGGCGGTCAAGGATGCCCTGACCAAGGCGGAGAGCATCGTCGGCGGTCTTAACGCCAGGCTCGGCAAGGTGCTGACCATTAGCTACGGCACGGTGGACTATGATAACCCCCAGACCTTCCGCGCCGCCAAGTCCGCCCGCATGGAAATGGCCGGAGCCGCCGCCAACGGCCCGGGCTTTGACAGCGGGGATCGTTACCAGGCCGAGGAGATTTCGTTTGCCGACCGGGTGGACATTACCTGGGAGCTGGAGTAAGGGATTCCTCCGGAACGGGACGGCCGCTTCAATGCCGTCCTTTTCCCGGCAGCGCCGCACCTTTTCAGGAATGCTTTCCCTGCCTTTTTTCTTTCCCCGCTTTTTTCCCTGCGTAGCGCTGATGCAATTATCCGGAAAAGCGGGCAGGCGCGGTTTCCGGATTTTCATCTGAGACTGAGGATCTCATAAACGCTGTTACAGTCAGGAGATTGTCAGTGTCCCGGTATCCCGCCCCTGAGAATACCGGAAACACGTCCGGGGAAAAAGCAGGGAATCCCCGGATGTTTCAGAAATCAGCGCCCCGAAATATCAGCATTTGAGAGTGCCATGCAGCAAAAAAAAGCGACTTATCAAAAACCTCGTTATAGCGGATCGGATCTTAATAATCCCGGTAACCCCGGGGAGCTCTCAGAGCTTGAGAGGGATGGCGGCAAACTGGGCTCTCAGCTGATAATGCTTGTCGTATGGGGCGGCTTTGCGGCTCTGCTGGCGTTTTTTTTCTTCTTTATCACCAATACGGAAGCCGGGCAGGAACTGGAGATCAGGAGATTTGCCCGGGCCGCTCTCCGCAGCAGCTTCAGGAACCTCAGTCTTGAAAGCATCAATCAAATCAGGTGCCAGCGCCATACTGTCCCTGTTCCGATATACGGCGGGGAAGAATTTCGTGATGACTGCGAAGCTATAGCGCGGTATTCCAACGGCACGGAATCCCGGATCTGCATCACCAAAACCGGGACTATCGGCACCAATCCCGAACGCGAAGACAAAACCAAGATTGACAGCATGAGGATCACGGTTAATCTGTGCGGTCTGGATCCCAAAGCCGAGGCCTCCAGGCAGATCTATGCGGAACATCCCAGGCCCCGGCGGTAATCGTCTTTGCCGGAGGCAGATAAGGAGACCTGTCAGCCCGAAATGTCCCTTTTCTTCCGCTGTTTCATCTGGTGACCAGGGATTTCGTTACGTCCCGAGCTTTTTCGCGAGCCGTCATTTACACTGCATTCACACTTGTTCGTTCCGAAGAGGCTGCCATACGCTGCAATTTCTGACGTGCGAGGCAGTTTCCGGGGTAAAGGGGCGGAGTCCCTTTAATCATTGAACAGGAAGCGCCGGAGGCGACTTCCTTCTTAATTATTATTTCTCGGAACTTTGACATCTGTTCCTGCCAGTATTAGTTGAGCAGTTTATAGTGAGTCGCTGCTGCCTCAGAGCCAGATTTGAAAAGCGAAAAGTCATGACTCTGCGGTCAGCCAGTCAGCAATATCAACAATCCTGATCCCCTCATACTGATACTCCTCGTGGCGCGTCCGGGCAAGGATCATTTTCGGATAAGCATCTCTTATGGATAAAAGCGGGGTATACTCCCTTTCAAAGGTTTCCGGATTGTCAATATATTCGGAAACCTGGATATAGAGTTTTTCGCTTTGTCTGACGGCCACAAAATCTATCTCCTTCTTGTACAAAACACCGGCATAGACCTCATAACCCCGCCTTAAGAGTTCAAGCGCCACCAGATTCTCCGATATCCTGCCGTAATCTGGATTTCTGCTGCCAAGTCTGGCATATCTGAAAGCGGGATCTGCCAGATAGTACTTGTCATTAAAAGCTAAATATTTTTTTCCTCTGATATCGTACCTTCTGATGCGATAAAAACCATAGGCATTGCACAGATAACCTATGTACGTACCTATGGTTTTATCATTTGTCTTAATTTTATTTGCCTGGAGGGTTTTAGCCATATTGCTGGCGGATACAATATTGGAGGTGTTATCCATCAGGTAATCGGTAATTTTTTCCAGAAGAGGCGCATTTCTGATCTTATATTTCTGAACAATATCCCGTAACACCAGCGTTTCAAAAACATTATTGAGATAAGACATTCTGCTTTTTTCATCTGAATAAACATATGAACCGGACATCCCGCCGAATTTGCGATATTCCGTAAATGCTTCATATGCATCCGATAAATTATGGTATTCCATGAACTCTCTCAGAGAAAACGGAAAAACTTCAATGCTGAAAGTCCTGCCAGTGAATAATGTTGCTAAATCGCTGCTTAGAAGAAAAGCATTGGAACCGGTAACATAAATATCGTATTTTTCAGATGAATGTAGACTGTTCAGTGTTTTTTCAAATCCTTCGCAAAGCTGAACTTCGTCTATAAAAAGATAATTGTTCTTGCCGGCGAGGTAAGAGCTTTCAGCATAATCGTACAATTTACGGTAATGATTTAATTCTTCATATTTCAAATCGGTGAAATCAATATAAATAACATTGGCGGCAGGATCCGTTGTTTTGATGTAATCAATAAACGATTCCATAAGTTTGGATTTTCCGCACCGTCTGATGCCGGTAATTACCTTAATATCTGGCACGCCCTGCACCCGCTTCAGCTGTTCCAGATATAACGGTCTTGCTATCAATTTCATGCTGCAGTCCCAAAATTACTCGAAAAATTGTATGCCATCCATGATCCTCCATGCTTCGGATCATAATTGTAAGACAGACAAGTCACTCATTTCTGACTTCCTGCTGAGAAAGAATGACTGTCGGATTGCCTCAGCAAATTTCCTGTGTACATGGTAGTATTGTATTTCGAGAAAATCAAAAAAATTCATTTTTTCGAAACAGAAATGCCGTGTGCCGTATCAAAGAGGATTGCTGTCAGTGGAAGCCGGCGGGATTTACGCCCTGAAAACCCGTTCCTGCGTAACCGAAATTCGTAAAGAGACATTCGGAATAAGAAAGACTGCCCGGAGATTTTCGGCATGCCTTGCAGTGTGCATGGCAGCAGCGTATTTCGAGAAAATGAAAAAATTCATTTTCTCGAAACAGAACTGCCGCACACCGTATCAGAGAAGACTTGCAGCCTGCTGAAGCCGACAGGAATCACCCCCAGAAGGCCCGTTCCTGCCTATCCGCAAAAGCCGGGGTCTCAGAAGCCGGAGGTGCTGGCTTTGATAATGAGCTCATCCCGATTATTGTTTCTCTTGTAGAGCAGAGAGCGCTTGTCCTGATAGAGATCCCGGTACTCCTGATCCAGCCTTAGGCTGGGATCCTTGATGAAGATATAGAGCTCGTAGTAGTCGCCGGAGGTTTTCGGGGCTACAAACCATTCATTGACCAGATCGGCATCCGTTTGCTTCATAATCTCGTGCGCATCCGCCAAATGGACGAATCTGGTGCGCACCACCTGCCCTTCCACGGTAAATTCCGCATTTTGATCCTTTTTCTTCCCCAGGATCACGGCCTTGGAATAGACCAGGGAATCGGCGGATTTCAGCACTCACTCAAGACCGTGAATGGCTGCGGCCCGGGCATCCCCCCGGAGGTTCATGAATTTCGGGGCGGCAGTGGCGGCAAGAATCCCCAGAATGACAATGACAACCACAAGTTCAATAAGGGTGAAGCCGGAGGAGGGTGATGTCGTATTCATGGCAGTTAACCTCTCTTGCGAAGCTGGTTTTCAGATCCGGGCAGGCGGCTTCGGCATCTCTCGTGAAAAAGCGCCGGCGCAAAGTCTGTGGAAGACAGCCTGAGCACGAGTTCAGATTCAGATAAATAAGCCGCATTGTCATGCTATCACATCACAGAAAACTTTTCTGAGGGAGCGGCTGCAAATCCGGTGCCCGGGGACTTTTAAGAATCCGGAATCGGCAGAAGAAAATGCCGGCAGGAAACCGGCATTCATTAAAGGATGGCAAACAGAGCCTGATACCTTGCCAGAAGGGCGGTTCCTGCTGCCGGAAAGCAGGGGAGACCGCGCTGAATGCCTCGGGGAGATATTTCCCGCGCCTGTTTCCGAAAGGATCAGGATTTTACGTACTTGCTGGCGCCCCCGTAGAACTTGAAGAGTTCCGCGCTGCCCAGATGATTGATAACACCTGGCATGTCGTTAACCTTGGAGCCCTTAAGACCGGTATTCATCTGATGCACCTCGAGATTTCCGGAATTCTTGACCAGCTGGTCAAAATTCTGAACGTCTTCGTCTGTGGCATAAGTCCGTCCGTCTAAAACGCGCATTACCGAGCTGGAGTTGGTCAGGTATTCGTTTGGCTTAAGAGCATCATTATCAAGCTTGGTCAGTTTGACGGCCAGCTGCTTGGTGATGATATCCATATGACCGGTGCGATCCTTCCCGCTCTTGCAGTTATAGCAGCACACATTGCCAATCATGTCATTGAGCAGGGCCAGCCGGGCCGGAAGCTCGAAGGCATCGATTTCCTTGTTGCGGAAATTGCCGTTCTGCATCAGGATGTTAATTTCATGCGCCAGGACAAACACTTTTTTCTTGTCTGCCAGTGAAAGGGACGGATTTCTCAGGTATTTGCCCAGATCCGAATCAGCGCTGATGTTATCAAAGAACTCCCTGTACTGCTGCTCAAATGGAGCAGTGGATTTCAGCCGATCCGGCTGGGAATTTTGTGTCATGAACCGGGGGCCGAACATCTTTGTGAAGCTCTCGTTGTTTTTGCCTATGCTGTTGGCGTTGTCCCAGACGAATTTTCCGAACACGCCGTGGGAATACTTGTTGCAGGGAGAGATGAAGGTACGGAGATTCACCTTAACCCAGACATCCTGATTATTTATGGTCAGCTTGACGGGGCCGGGCTGATCATTGGCGTCTTTGGTCAGGGATTCCAGAGCGTGCATCTGCTTAAGAGCCATGTTTTTTTCGTCAAAACCGCCAATCTTGATAGGATTTACCAGATTAACTGAAGTAAGATTAATTTCCAGCGGGTGATCCTTGGTGGCAGTACTGAGTTTATCAGCCTTGAAGCGATCCATTACAATAGTGGTCAGGAGCTGCTTGGCCTTGTTTTCGGCATTACTCTGACGCGTGTCATTATTCTTTACCTTAATGGAATCCAGAATGCCGTGCCGGTATCCGGAAAACAGCTTCTTGCCATTCTCGTCCGAGATCTCCGAGCGGAAGCAGTTGGTAAGATCGGGGGACTCCAGAGCCGTGCTGGGATTGCCATTAATTCCCTGACCGTACAGGGAGGGGTTCATCATCTTGGCAGGGGTAAGGCTGCAACGGAAATTCTTCTCGTCATTACCATTTACATTCAGGGTCAGAATACGGGAAATTTCCTGCTTCCATGAATCCTTGGCCCCCATAATCTGAGCAAACTTGTTCATAACGCAGTTTTTGGTGGGAGCATAGCCCTGAATATGAAGCTTTCCGACGATATCCTTAATATCCTGGCCGGCATCCTTGCCCATATTTTTGAAGAGTTTCAGAAAACGCTTTGGAACGCTGTCTCCGTCCCTGAGATTATAGCCATCGAGACGGCTTTTGTGCTCATTATAGGTATTCTGCATATTCGTAAGCTTCGTCAGGGCTTGGTTGCATTTGGCAATAAAGGCCTGATCGTTGCTGGCATTCTTGGCTGCGGTAATCTTTGCCTGCGCCTCCGTAACGGTATCTGAAATTGCTCTTACCTTGGCATCGAAGCCGTCTTTAAAATTACCGTAAATATTTCCGTCATTGCTTTTGGCAATCTGGCAGTCCCGGATCTTGGCATTAAGTCCGTTTATAATGGTGTCAATTTTGGGCTTGATGACATCGAGCGCGTCTTGCAGCTTTTTGGCATCACCCGGAGTTGCATCTTTGAAGTCATCGCCGATTTTATTCTGGACATTGAGAAGGAGAGTATCAAGATTTTCCTTGCAAAGATTCAGCTTCGTCTTGGCATCGTTAAGAATCGTCTCCAGATTGGCAAAGGCCCGATCGCCTTTCATAACGGCGGAGGTGAAATCCTTGGGGATTCCATCTATGAGACTGCCAACCTTACCAATCTCATTACGAATTGCCATATTGGTATTGCAGAGGGACATGAATTCTTTACAAACCGAAGTAATGTCGGTATTACAGTAATAGGTATTTTTATGCCCCAGACGCTTAATTTGCGTAAGATCAAGTCTTTTGTTTGCATCTTCGTTCAGAGAAGCCTTATACTCGTTTACCGCAGCCTTGATATTTCTGAGGTTATCCAGGGTGAGACGTTTTTTGCCGGAAATATTCTTGGCGCTTACAAAACGGTTGAAAATCTCCAGTCCTTTCGCGCCGATTTCGCCCACAAGCGCGTTGCGAAGAACATTGACGCTGACCTGAGTTTTTTCGGTAAGGGTTTTGTTTATCGCTCTTCCAAAAATATGACCGCGGCTCTCCCGGCTTTCGGTTACACTGCCGCTGGCATCGAGCATTACCTTAGTTCCGCCGTCGGCGCCTATATTCTGATTGAGAATGCTGTCAAAGAAATTTTGAGCATGTCCGTTTATGTGAGATACGTCAGTCATTTCAGCCCTCCCAGCTAAAAAGCTCATTTTAAAAATTCCCGCCGGCGCAAAAATCTGCCGGCGTTAATCAAATTGTTCCGGACTAAGCCTGGAGCATCTGGTTTCTTATATCAGCGCCCATGTTCTCCAGGCTGTCCTCTTCAGGCTCTTCATCATCATCAGGAACGTAAATATCATCTTCGTTAAGTTCCTGCTCTTCTGTGAAGTTTTGCAGGACTTCGTTCCTGAGATCCGCATACCAGGCAGTTATGTATTCACAGCTTTCGGCGTAATTCAGCAGAAATTCGGAAAACGGCTTTTCACTGGCATCGGTGTAGCAGCTCTGCAGCACAATCCGGGTATCATCGGCCAGAGACAAAGTATTTCCGGAAGTGGTATCCCACATAAAGTTCGCCTTCATAAGCTCTCCCAGAAGATGAAGAGCAGCCATGGGAGAGGAATCCGGTATTTCACCGATAACCGCCGCTATCAGCAGTCTGCCATCCTCCGGAACAAAGCGGACATTGATAATCAGGTCGCCGTCAGTAAGACCTATCTCGCAGCAATTGTTCTCATCCAGTTCAAGGGTTTGGTCTCCGACCGCTTTAAGCAATTCGTTCGTTTTTTCGAGAGTAAGCATTCAATCACCATGCATCAAAATCATCTTATAACGTGCCGTTATGCAATCCGGAAAACGGTTCAGCCTCTGATACTGTGTTAACGGCAACTCTTTTCCAAGGTTACATAATCGCGCGATTTTTTGCTGTGACCAATATCATGACGCCTTCAAACAGCGGAAAAGCTTTTCCGGAATACGGATACTAATCACCGAAACATAAGCAAAACCTGCCTGCGGCAGCTTTTGTTCTTAATCCCCCAGACAGTCAATACCAATCATTGTCTCCTGCCTGAACCTGGCGCCTTGCCTTGCAGCAGCTTTAAGCTGTTTTCGGGGCGTAAGATGCCGTTTTTCCGGAAAACCGGCGCGGGGTTTCCCGCATCAAATCATTTCGGGGCAGGGGGCGAGAGGGAAATTCAGCCTGTCAGCATGATTTACTTCCTGTGCTGCGATTAAAAAAATAAAAAAATTTCAAAAAAGGTTGAGTTAAAGAATTGCGAAACGATATACTTAAAGCGTATATGATTATTTAATGCCGGTTAATCAAAATGATTTATGAGGTTGGTTTGCTATGAATCAGCAGAGCTTGGCATATTTAAATAACAGTCTGGAAGATGAACGATTTTTCGAGATGGCGCATATAGCTCCGGAGAATTCGGGACTGCCATACTGGATTTTGATATTTTCGGTCGGGAGCTGCAGAAAATCATCTTGCAAGGCGGCAATAGAAGTAAAAATTGCTGATGACTATATTTCCGTAAGTATTGCGGCTGAGCCCGCATGTTTGTCCCCGGAAAATCTGCCTCCGTCTGAAATCGCCGGTCTTCCGGATATTAAGAGATGGATTGTTTTAAATTATGATGCGCTTATTAAACACTGGAATGAAGAATTAACAGATAAAGAGGTGCTTAATCTTATTAAGAGAATTTAGGTTTTATTACGGAATTCACCACTTCGTTTTCAAGATTTAAAAACGGTATGCCAAAGGTGTCATATTCGTCTTTGAATGTTTTAAGAAAGGCCTGGATGGCTTATGACGCCATCTTAGATATAACAATAGACATGATTGACGGAGACTTCCCGGAGAAGATGAATGAAAAATGGTACGGCGTAGTCTTAAGATTAATTAAAGATTTGGGCTTTGATATCACTCCGTTAAGAATGGAATTTGTTGATTGGGATGATCTTCAGAATGTTTGTTATATTTATGATGAAATTGCCCCAAAAATATATGACAGATTTAATATCGGTATTATAAATAATCTCGATGTAAGAGAAGTATTCATTGAACAGGCTGTTATGTGATTTTTAATTATTTTTGAAAAATTGTATTTTAAAATTTGTATATGCCATGTCATGGGAAAATTTTTAAATCTTTAGTTCATTTTTAAAAATGATTCCAGAAAACGGCATATTTGAAGACGCCTGATTTCAATGTCTGACATTGCTGCCGCATCGTTTATCAGGCGAAAGTCCTGCTCTCCGCTGATTTCCCCTCCGTAAAACTTACGATTCGTTCTTGCGGGGGCCTCTTGTAACTCCGGAATCACTCCGTACCCTGCGGGGTGCGGAGTCCTTTGACCCAAAGGGCCTTCCTTTTTTCCGCTTCGGTTCCTCCTCATACTCTCCCCGAACCTTTGCTTCGGCAATGGCCGCTTCCCGGGCCAGCGCGGCCTTATTCTTGCTCCCGGGCTGCTGGCCGCGTTTCCTTTTACCGATCATTCCCATGTCAGGCAGGGTATGAACCGGGTTTTTGACCGATTCCCTTTCCCTGCGGCTGTAATCCCTGGCGATCGCATCAAATCTCTCCGGCTTCATGGAGAACGCCTCTAAGAGATTTTTCGCCTCGGAGGACATGCTTCTGATAAACATGTATTCCCGGTTTTCAAGGCTCAGGAGCCGGATCTCGTCCATTTCCCGGATCATGTCATTGGAATCCAGCCTTCTGTTCCGGCAGGCGGTCATGATGGCATGCCGGAGCGCGGCGGAGGCAAAGCAAACTGCGTATTTCAGCATCGTGGTCTGAGCTTTGTCCGCATCCGACGCCGTCCCGGTCTCCTCTGCTGCCGCAGTAAATCCTTTCAGGGCTCTAAGAATCTGGTACTGCTCTTCCGCAGGGCTCCTGAGCGCATAGAGTTCATAGGTTTTTCGGGGGCCGAAATCCCGGGATGACAGCAGGGCGAAGAATCCCCGGTCTTTCAGGGCCTGCCGCCATGCCTCAAAATTGCAGTTGACGCTGAAGCTGCCGTCCGGATTCTTAACGGACTCCAGATAGGCCCGGAACTTTGCGGGGATAACGGGTTCCGTTCCTCTGTCACAATCCTCTTCCGCCTGTTCCTTGGCCGCGCTCAGGGCCATATTGAAGTCCTGCCCCCGGAGAAGACCGATCTCGGAGGAATAGTACAGGCTGATGCTCTTGCCACCGGGCTTTTTACTCCGGCCGGGCGCTTCCTGTGATAAGCCGTAGAGGTTCATCCTGTTAACTGGTTTTTCAAGAAGGCCCTCAATGAGAAATTCCGGATTGAAAAACAGCTCATCACCACGGCTCTCCAGTACATTCCGGTATTCCCTGCTGTCCTCCGGAAGCGCCATGACGTAATCAAGCTTAAGTTTTTTCAGGGCCTTTACCGTATCAGGCGCATAAAAGCCGCTGTCCAGAATAACCCCGGCCACGTCAACTCCGTATTCCTTAAGGGAGTCAATGATTTTCCGGAAGGTCTCGGCATCAGCCTTTCCGTCCGGGTTGACGAAATATGAAACCGGTTCTCCGGCAGCAGCGGAAACGGCGTAAATGCAGCCCGGGAGGGGATTTTCAGGATGGGCCGCATAGGAGCTCTCCGGGGGTCGGGAGGCGCCGCAAAAGCAGTCATGGTCAGGGGCGGCAGCAATAAGCCAGACTTCCTTAAGGCCTTTTTCTGCGCATTTCCGGATCCAGCGTTCCCGGAACCCGGCCTGCATTTCCTCCGTAATACTCCTGGCTGCAGTCTCCGCAAGATCGGCGGCTCTCAGCGCATCAGGGGAGAACAGCACCTGGTTTTCCATTCTGTCCGGGAACAGCCTGGGTTGCTCATCCAGACAATCCATGATCGCATACATGGAGGCGTCCATAATGAGATTGGCCCTTTCCGCCCCGTAAGCCTCCAGAAGAATCTCATAGAGCCCGTTTTGGCAGGAAGCTCCGAGACAGAGCCCGTACATGCCCACCCGTGCCACCTGTTTATTCCGGTCGTGATACTCCGAATAAAACTCAGCCCATAAGTCCGGGTAAAGCTTGCGGTAGGTGTCATTGGGATGCATGGCGGTATCCGAGGCAGCCACTCCGATGACGGTTCTCTTCCTGGTCACCGCATCAATCAGATAAACCCTGGCGTCTGAATGATTGACGTACGCATCCACCGGAATCGGGATTGCCGGACGCTCTCTGTATACATGGGGCATGATCTTTGGTTCCTGAAGCTGAAGTCAGCGGCTGCTGCGGGCCGACATGATCGATGATTTTTTAACACACGGAACAGCTCTGTATTTTACCTTAGACCGCCTCCTGAAAAACATTTCCTGCCTCCGGTTTTCAGAGGGCGTTTCCGGCGGAATGCGGCTTTTCCGGAGAGCGTTTCTCAAAATTCCCTCATTTTTGCCGTTTTATTCCGCCATGGCGGCCGCTTTAAGCCTGCTTTCTGTTAACACAAGAACCCCGGGGACAGGATAGCAGCAGGGTATAATCCCGGATTCAGTTTTCCGGCCCTAATACTGCCGGAAAAGCGCTCGCTCAGGATTTCCGATCCGGCAGAGGGCGGTTTTTCGGGGGTAATCGTATATCTGGTGTCGCTTCGGGATGGACAGCGTTGTGATTGCGTAAGCGAGCAGTGGGTAAGCGAGGGGGCGGCTTTTAAGCTTCTGAAAGTCGCCATTGAAGCCGAGACAAATAAAAAATGGTATTAGGTCTTAACCCCCCATTTTAAGGCTTCAGGAATTCTTGACAAGAGCACCGATGAATCCGTACCATATCGCACACAAAAATCGGGGTACGCTGAAGGGAATTGCAATGGAAGTTAAGATTACAAATAGCGACCTTCCACTCAGTCAGCACGATACCGGTTCTGTCAACTTGGAGCTCCTTTACGCTGAGCTCGCGGCTATGCGGCAATTAGTCGAAACACTTACCTTAACCACTAAAGAACTGAAAGCAACCATTAAA
>DFFT01000089.1:0-4030 GCA_002372325.1 Succinivibrionaceae bacterium UBA3769
CCTCACCTCCATTGCCAGAGGCTAAGAGAGCAGGGCAAAGTCCCAGACGATTGCATCCAGACCCCCGAAGGTTTTCCAGCGGGGGTTTTTCGTATGTCCGGGAGCGGCGTCAGAGGGGCCGCGGAGTTATCCCCAGGAGGCAGATCCTCCGGAATCCCTTTTTTCAGAGGATTATAATAGCGGAAGCCAAGACTTATCTTATCCCGCATTTTCTGCGCCGCTCATTTTCTTAAACAGAGCCACACGATTATGAAAAACGGAAAACTGCCGGATCCTGGCTGTCATCCATCCGATTCCCGGTTATGACAGGGAAATCTATGTTAAACCAACGCTTTCCAATCCCAATATCATCGCAGGTGATTTCACCTACATTGCTGATTCTGAATTTGAAAGCCATGTGACGCATCACTGCGAGTGGCTCGGGGACAGGCTGATCATTGGCAGGTTCTGTCAGATTGCCGCCGTGGTTGAGTTTGTGATGAACGGCGCCAATCATCAGATGAATGCCGTATCCGCATTTCCGTTTTACACCCTGAAGGGGTGGAGCATGAATCCTCCGGATCTGCCGTTCAAGGGAGATACTGTCATTGGCAATGATGCGCGGATCGGACAGCATGCGGTTATCCTTCCCGGTGTTCATATCGGCGACGGAGCCATCATAGGAGCAAACAGCGTTGCGGGCTGTGATGTTAATCCTTATGCCATGATCGGCAATCCTGCCAGGCCCTTCCGCAAGCCGCTGATTATGAGCAGGCGCTAACCGCGATTCTGAAAGATTTTGCCGTATTGCCCGCCCCCTGAAATGTTTTGTGATCTCCTTCCGGAGTTTTGCAGGTTTCAGCGCCGGAAAGTAAAAACCGGATCCTTAGCTGCCGCTAATAAGACATATGCGGGGATCATCCCGTAACCATAACGATAATTCAGCCTCCGGGAATACCTGAGAGTACTGCCGAGAGCAGCTGAGACATATGTTTGAGAGGACAATAAAATGGCTCTTTACGTCAATACCAATGCGTCATCGCTGAATGCTCAGCGCATGATGGCAAACTCCGCCAGCGCTCTGGATACCTCCTACAAGCGTCTGGCCTCCGGTCTCCGCATCAACAGCGCCAAGGACGATGCCGCCGGACTCCAGATCTCCGACCGTCTTACCTCCCAGATCAACGGCCTTAATCAGGGCAACCGCAATGCTCAGGACGGCATTTCCCTGGCGCAGACCGCTGAAGGCGCCATGGATGAAATGACCAATATGTACCAGCGCATCCGCACTCTGGCGCTCCAGTCCGCAAATGGCACCAACAGCTCCGCTGACCGTACCGCTCTTCAGCAGGAGGTGGAATCCCTGTGCAGCGAAATCGACAGAATAGCCGAGGACACCACCTTCGGCGGAGAAAAGATCCTCAAGGGCCGGGGGTCAGTGGACTTTCAGGTAGGTGCGGATGCTAACCAGACCATCTCGGTATCCTTTGACAAGACCACCAAAAAGGCTGACGGAACCACAGAGGTGACTATTGACGGCTCCACCGGCTGGGGCGTTACCAACCTCATTACCAAGCTGAGCACTGCGGAAGACCTGAAGACTGATAAGGTTGCCGCCAATGTCGGCATTAAGACCACGGGAACGGTAAAGTCGTTCGATATTTCCACTGCCGAGAAGGCGCAGGATGTGCTGGCCAGCATTGACACCTACATCGGAGCAGTTGATGCCAAGCGGGCCGATTTCGGTGCGGCCCAGAACCGTCTGGAATCCACCATCAGAAACCAGAGCAACGTGTCTGAGAATGTTGCCGCCGCCAGAAGCCGCATCCGCGATACCGACTTCGCCTCCGAGACTGCGGCCATGACCCAGCAGAACATTATCCAGCAGGCCTCCCAGTCCATTCTGAGCCAGGCCAACCAGAGACCGCAGGTAGCTTTGAGTCTCCTGGGCTAAGCAGGTTCCGGAACAGCAGAAGCAGGTTCATGAAAGCCCTGTCCCCCGCGGACGGGGTTTTTTATGCCCGGCATGTTTTGTATCTGCCGCCTGAATCAGTCTGACCGGGATTCAAATAGGAAGGGCGTTTTCCGGCATATCAGCATGTTTTTTCCGGAAAAATGATATCCGATATGTCATGACCGGTTAACGAAACAGCTTCGGAAAGGTGACAGAACGCCGTGATGAGGAATTCTGAAAAAGCGGTGATATTGCAATTGTTCCATGCGCTATGAATGTCCTGGCGCAAGAAGATACGGAAGCGGGAAACGGCAGGCAGAAAGGAGAACGGCTGAGAAACAAAGCAACAGAAAAACAGGGAGATAAAAATCCGGATGCCATAAAAATGGAGAGACCCCTAGCTGCATCCCGGTACTCCTCAAAATAACCCTGGCTGCTTCCTTCCGAACCTGACCAATTATGCTACCTGAGAATACGAGAGAACCAGAGGCCCCATTACAGATAACTTCGGGGTGTTTCCCCTGAAGACACGGCCCATTATATAGGTAATTTTTCAAAAAGCAAGGGTTTTGTGATTTTTATCTTAAAACGCCGGGGCGCGCGGTTAAGTCCCGGTATATTCCCGGATCATCCCTTAAAAACCTTTGTTCGCCGCGGGACGGAGCCGGGGCAGGGATATTATCGGGCGGTATCCCGAGTTTCCGGCGGGAGAAATCTGACCATATCTCTCCCCTTATTCTCCGGACAGCCACATAAGTCCCTGCCAGACGAAGGCGCAGGTCAGGGTGGTAAGAATGCCGCAAAGGATCAGCCCCAGAGAGGAGAATGCTCCCTGGGTAATGCCGTGGCGGGCGGCCTCCGCAGTGCCCACGGCATGGGAGCAGGCTCCGATGGCCATGCCCTGAGCTCTTTTGTCCCGGATCCGGAAGAGCCGGAGCAAAGGAAAGCCCAGAACCGCTCCGGCAATTCCGGCCAGACAGACAATGGAAGCGGTAATGGCCGGGTAGCCTCCCAGTCTTTCGGACACGTCCATGGCCAGCGGCATGGTTACGGATCTGGCGGCGATGGTGGCGGTGTAATGGCTGTCCAGTCCGCTTAATTTAACCACTAAAAGGGCAGTTACAAGGCTTACGATTATGGAGATCACCGCTCCCAGCAGCACCGGCAGGGCGTATTTTCTGATAATGAGCCACTTTTGATAAAGGGGCAGCGCCAGAGCCACAATGGAGGCTTCCGCCATAAAGCTCAGGGGGCGGGCTCCCTGGCTGAACTCCTGATAGCTGATCCCGGTGCCAAGGAGAATGGCAATCAGAAGCAGCATGGTGAGGAGGAGCGGGTTTAAGAGTCCCAGCCGGAGCTTTTTATGCATTTTCACGCAAAAGAAGTAGAGCAGCACGGTGCCCGGCGTGGCCATAAGAACGGCAGGATGCGCCGCGGCAAAGCTAAGAACTGTGTCCATGAGGTTTTCAGAAGCGTTCATTCCGGGCTCCTTCAGGTGCGGCGGTTTGGCCATCCATGGTTTCATGAGGGGCTTCAGGAGAGAGTTTTCTCATCCGGGCCCGCCTTTTAATATTCCGTGCTCTTCTGTAGGCCGTTTTTCTGCGGGCACGTCCTTCGGGGCCTTCCGCCAGCCACTGAAAGACGCCTCCGGTGCCCAGAATTATCAGCGCCACTCCGGAAAGCACCGCAATAATGATGGCCGGGAGAGAACTCCAGAGCTCATTGAGATAGTCCATGATTCCCGTGGCCGCCGGAATGTAGAAAAGCGGCATGCCGAACATCATCAGGGTTCCCGCTTCCATGATCCGGGCTGCGGGAATCACCTTAAGCAGAAGCAGCAGGAACAGAATGAAGAGGCCGATGATGTTTCCCGGAAAAACAAAGGGGAGACAGGAGGCCGCAAATCTCCCGGCAAACAGGCAGGCCAGGATGATGATAAATCCCGTTAAGATGTCCAAAGCCAGCCGGGCGCGCTGTCCTGGGCCGGCGGATGCGGTTTTGGCGGTCATAATGTTTTCCCCCTTGTCTGTCTCTTCCGCTTTTATCTGTTGCTGTCTGCAGCTTTTTTCTTTCTTTGCTTTTTTTTTTTTTTTTTTT
>DFFT01000089.1:4113-4636 GCA_002372325.1 Succinivibrionaceae bacterium UBA3769
GCCGGCCCGCCGTATTCTGCACGCTTTTTTCGGAAAGCTCCGTTATCTCCTGCCGCATTTTCTGCTACACCGCTGTTTTTGCCTCTTTGTTACACGCCTTTTTGCATGTTTCTTTCATGTCTGTTTCTCATGCCTCTTTACTCAAGCCTCCCTCTGCCCCGTTTTTTTCAGTATTTCAAACCGGCACTTTTTTCTGCCGTTTCAGGTTAGCTCGCAAACTAAAATTA
This sequence comes from Succinivibrionaceae bacterium UBA3769, assembly GCA_002372325.1. GTDB lineage: Bacteria > Pseudomonadota > Gammaproteobacteria > Enterobacterales > Succinivibrionaceae > Succinimonas. The sequence continues at coordinate 4,341 of DFFT01000089.1, forward strand.
AATCATTCGGCAAGGCTTCCGGAGATCCATACGGCACGTGAGGCAAGGGCTGTCCCTTCTTGACTGTCCGGAATGAAGGAGAGTTTATTTCTGACAAGACGCGACACCGGTTTTAAGACTGAGTCATCGGGTTATCCCGGCGCGTCCGGCAGGGAACAGCAGATTCTGAGCAATGGCCGGAAAAATCCGGGAACTCCCTTTTTGGGATAATTGACTCACAAGGTTACCGCAAGCAGGACTTATCAAAGGAGAACATTATGAACAGCATGAGAAACATCGGGAATATCAGTAACGCC
>DFFT01000171.1 GCA_002372325.1 Succinivibrionaceae bacterium UBA3769
AACGCCAACACCCTGCTCCTCATGAAGATCATGGAATCTCAGAACATTGAGGAGCGTTATATGCTCGAACTCCGCAGGCTTATGCAGGACTGTTACGCCAAACTCCTGAACAGGTAAGCGGTAGTTTATCGATTAAATCTTTTGCCAAAGAATTGCACTCTTTGAAAATTTGTGCCTATAATAGCGGCATTTTTTTGAAGGGTGTTAATTCTTATGTCCGGCAATTCGATCCAGCAACGCGGTATTGAGCAGTTAGAACGTGCATTAGGCAATGATATTTACCGTTTGTTAAAAAGCAAAGACACGGTGGAGCTCATGCTTAATCCCGACGGTTCCCTCTGGCTGGAACAGCTCGGTTCCCGCCCCGCAAATACCGGTATTGTGGTTCCCCCTTCCCGCGCCCTTCAGATCCTTCAGGTCACGGCGTCCATGCATGGCCTTGTGGTAAACGCGGACTCCCCTATTCTCGAATGCGAGTTTCCTCTGGACGGCTCCCGCTTCGCTGGTCAGATCCCGCCTGTGGTTCAGGCTCCGGCGTTCACTATCCGGAAAAAAGCGGTGGCCGTGTTTTCGCTTGATGATTATGTCCGTTCCGGAATCATGTCGGAACGGCAGAAGGAAATCATTTGCGGGGCGGTGCGGGAACACAAAAACATCCTCGTTATCGGCGGCACCGGTTCCGGAAAAACCACGCTTATCAATGCGGTTATTCAGGAAATGGTGGATCAGAATCCTCTGGAAAGGATTGTCATCATGGAGGATACCGGCGAAATTCAGTGCTCCGCGGAAAACTTCGTGCAGCTTCATACTTCTCCTGCCGCTTCCATGTCCGCCCTTCTCAAAACCACGCTCCGCATGAGGCCGGATCGCATTCTGGTGGGCGAGGTACGCGGCGCGGAGGCTCTCGATCTCTTAATGGCGTGGAATACCGGACACGAAGGCGGCGCCGCCACGGTTCACGCCAATAATCCCCGGGCCGCCCTTGATCGCGTCGCCATGATGGTCTCCATGGCCCGGGATTACCCGAAACCTATTGAACCCCTCATTGGCGAGGTCTGCTCCTATATCATCCATATCGGACGCATGGGCTCCTCCCGGAAAATTCTTTCGATTCTGAAGGTCTCCGGCTTTCGCAACGGGGATTACCTTGCGGAGGAGCTTGGAAGTTCCTGATTCGCCCGGGGGCTGATTTTTTTGTTTTTGTTTGTTGTTGTTTAGTTCTCAAGGAGTTTATTTATCATGAATATTAAGACCCTTATGCTGTTTGTGCTGGCTCTTGCTGTTTCAGGCTTTGCCGATCCTGCCTTTGCCACCGATCTCCCGTGGGAGGACGGCCTTAAAACCGTGAAGGAAAGTCTTACCGGCCCTGTGGCTACTGCTTTGGCCATTATCGGCATGGTGGGCGCCGGAGCGATGCTGATTTTCGGAGGCGAGATCTCGGGATTCCTGAAATCGGTCTGCTACATGGTGCTCGTGGTAGCATTCCTCATTTCCGGTTCATCTCTTCTGGAAGTCTTTACCGGCAAGAAGGATAACGCCACCGGGGCCGTGATCACATACGTTGTCCCGGATCATCACGTTATCGCCCTTTCCTGATTGCGGAGTCCTGGCAGCTATGATCACCGTTCATCGGTCATGCAATCGGGTTTCGGATTTCCTCGGCGGGGATCGGGAAATCGTAATGTCAGCGATGGTCATAGCAGCTACGCTGATACTCCTTGTCCCGAATGCGGTTTCTGTGTCATTCGGGCTTTGTCTCTGGTTCTTCGCCCTCTTTGCCACCCGTCTTATGCGGAAGTCCGATCCTCTCATGAAGGAGACCTATCTCCGCTATATCCGGTACGCTCCGTACTATTCCGCCAAAACCAGCGCTTTTGTTTATGAGCCGGAAACGGCAAAGGAAAAAGCTCTGGCGCTGTTACGGAAGTCCCGGAGCAGAAAGGGGGCTTTGAACGTGAGTATGCGGGAAGGATCCGGAAATGATTGAGTTCTATTACGTCATTGTGTTCTTCTTTGCTCTCGTGGGCTTTGCCTTTATTTTTGTTCTGGCGGAGCTTATTGTGAGAACGTCCTCCTCGGAGAAGCTCAGCACCCACCGGAGCAAGAAGAAGGGGTTTTCGGATTTGCTTAATTATGCCGCTCTCGTGGAGGACGGCATCGTTCTCGGCAAGGACGGGAGCCTTTCGGCGTCGTTTTATTACACCTGCGGCGATACGGACAGCGCTTCTCAGGAAGAACGGGATGCCTTCGCAAACTACATCAATGCCGCAGTCCTGTCTCTCGGGGACGGCTGGATTCTGCACCTTGATGCCGTCCGGGAGGAGTCTCAGAAGTATGAAGGGCCGGAACGCTCGTTTTTTCCGGATCCGGTAACCCGGGCCATAGACGAGGAACGGAGACGGTTCTTTAACGACCGGGGCCTCATGTTTGAGTCCTATTTCGTCCTCACGATTACCTATCTGCCGCCGAAACTGGCCACTCAGAAGTTTATCGAGATCATGTACACCGATTCCGATACTGAAAAACGCCATCGGGCTGACGAGATCCTCGCGAAGTTCAAAAATGACTTGAATGCCCTGATAAGCAGGCTCTCTCTCGGGATCCCCACCCTGAAAAGACTTCATGCCTATACGGTTTATGACGATGCCGAAAGACCGGAAACCTATGATGACGAGCTGGCCTTTATCAATTTCTGCATCACGGGTTCCCTTTCTGCCGTCAGGATCCCCGCTAATCCTTTCTTCCTCGATTCCGTGCTGGGGGGACATGATTTCTATTCCGGCGTGATCCCGAAAATCGGTGATAAGTTTATTCAGTGCGTCGCCATTGACGGGTTTCCGCTGCAAAGCTACGCCGGAATTCTGAATTCCCTTGCCTGCCTTTCCTGTTCCTGCCGCTGGAACACCAGATTCATATTTCTGGATCAGCATGTTGCTCTGGCCGAGATCAAGAAGCACCGCCGGAAATGGAAGCAGAAGGAAAGGGGGCTCCTCGCTCAGCTCTTTAATCTTCCGACTTCGACCATAAATCAGGACGCCGTGGCCATGACGGAGGATGCCGATGCCTTCTCCGCGGAGATAAGCTCGGATCTCGCCGGGGCCGGTTACTACACCTCGGTGATCGTGCTCATGCACCATGATCGGAAGACGCTGCAAAATGAGGCTCTGGAGGTGGCAAAGGCCATCGGGAGACTTGGGTTTTCAGCACGGATTGAGAGCGTCAACAACATTGAAGCTTATCTCGGAAGCCTCCCTTCCAACGGCACCTGCAATATCAGGCGCCCTCTCATAAACACTTTGAATTTTGCTCATGCCATCCCGTCCTCGTCGCCCTGGGCGGGAGATCCCGCGGCGCCCTGCCCGTTTTATCCCAAGGATTCTCCGGTGCTCATGCACTGCGTTACCTCGGGAGGAACCCCTTTCCGGCTTAACCTTCATTACGGGGATCTGGGACACACATTCATCCTTGGCCCTACCGGTTCCGGAAAATCCACCCTGCTGGCGACTCTGGCAGCTCAGTTCCGCCGTTATCCCGGGATGACCATATTCAGCTTTGACAAGGGCATGAGCCTCTACTGTCTCTGCGAAGCCGCAGGAGGGCTGCATTATGAAATTGCCGCGGAATCCTCGGATCTCAGGTTCTGTCCCCTTAAATATCTGGAAACGGCAAATGAAAGAGCCTGGGCCGCGGAGTGGACTGCCGCCATTTTCGAGCTTAACGGGATCGCCCTCACGCCGGAAAAGCGTTCTGAGATCGCTAATGCCCTGAATACCATGCACGAGAACGGCGAAACCACCTTCTCCGCCTTTTATACCGCTCTTCAGGACATGGATCTCCGGGCGGCCCTGAACGACTACATCGGGGAATCTGCGGGAGGTCTCATGCTGGACGCGGACAGCGACAGTCTTTCCCTGAGCTCCTTCACGGTGTTTGAGATCGAAGAGCTCATGAACCTTAATGACCGGTTCCGTATCCCGGTGCTTCTGTATCTCTTTAAGAGGATTCAGGACAATCTCCGGGGACAGCCTGCCGTCATTATGCTGGACGAAGCATGGCTCATGCTGTCAAACCCGGTTTTCCGGGAAAAGATCCGGGAATGGCTCAAGGTGCTTCGCAAGGCCAACTGCGCTGTTATTCTGGCGACGCAGTCCGTTCAGGATGCGGAGGATTCCGGCATTCTCGGAGTTATCAACGAATCCTGTCCCACCAAGATCTTCCTGCCCAATCCCGCAGCCCGGGACAACGAACAGGTGAAGGAGCTTTATCGCTCCCTCGGTCTCAGCGATACGCAAATCGGCATCATCGCCAACGCCGTTCCGAAGCTCGAGTATTACTTCGCAAGCCCGAAGGGAAAACGGCTCTTCAGCCTTGCTCTGGAAAAGCTCGCCCTTTCCTTTGTTGCCGTTTCTGATAAGCCGACTATAAGGCGGATCCGGGAGCTTAAGGAAAGATACGGCGATGACTGGGTGCGGAAATATCTTGAATACAAAGGCATTGATTTAGGGAGTTACGAAAATGTTCAGTCATGACCGCAGAATTGAAATTGCCGAAACGGAAACCGACGTCAGCGAAGCCGTGTCGAACCGGAATCCGTATCTTTCGGCCCGCCGGACATGGAACGACTATATCAGCAGTCAGGTGGCCCTGAGAAAGCTCTGGCAGATTGTGGCCTTCGGCTCTCTCATGAGCACCCTTTTAGCCGTTGCCGGAGTGATTTACTTTGCCAGTCAGAACCACTTCATCCCTTATGTGGTCAGGGTTGACAATCTGGGACGGGTGGCCTTTGACGAGGTTATGAAGCCGGTCAGAAACAACGATCCCCGGATTATCAATCTCATGATCAGCGATTTTGTAACCGCGTCCCGCACCGTGGTTTTTGACGGGCAGATGCAGGCTAAGCTCATTGACTCGGTGTATGCCAAGATGCTGAAAACCGATCCCGCCTACCAGAAAATGACGGATCTCTATATGCCCCGGGATCCTTCGCAGTCCGTGATGGAGCTTACCAAAAAGATCAGCCGCAATGTCACGGTGTACGCCATTCTGCCCATTACCGATCAGACCTACAGCGTGGAATGGAACGAGGTTACCCGCGACACTACGGGCAAACGTATTTCCGACCTGATTTACAAGGGGACTGTGCAGATTAAGTTTCTTGATAACCAGAAGGCCAGTTTCGAGTCAGTCATGAAAAACCCCATCGGCCTTTATGTCATCGATTTCTCATACCAGAAGATTTCAAAATAATAACGGAGAGTTTGCAATGAAAAAAATGCTGCTTCCTTTGCTTATGCTGGCCGCTTCGGCTGCTCCGGCATGGGCGCTGGACGATATGGATTATTATGTCGGGGATGCTCCCGAAATTGAGCTTACCGATAACGAGATCAAGGCTCTGGCCCTGTCTCAGAAGATCGAAACCCGGGCGGGGATCCCTCCTTCCGAGGGCGAGAACGGCTATGTGGTTTACGTTTACGGCGCCCAGAAAACTTCCGTGGTCTGCGCCCTGCTCCGGGTCTGCGACATTGCATTGCAGCCGGGGGAAGTGGTTTCGTCAATATACCTCGGGGACTCCGCTCGCTGGGAAACTGAACCCGCCATTGTGGGAGAAGGTTATTCCGCGGTGGAGCACGTGCTTCTTAAGCCCTTGGACGTCGGGCTTAAAACCAACATGGTCTTAACCACCAACCGCCGGATCTACCATATCAATCTTGTCTCCACCAGATCTGACTATATGCCTCAGGTTTCCTTCGTTTATCCGGAGGAGGCTCTGGCGAAGTTCATGGCCAAGAAGGAGGCAAAAACGGCAGAAAGGGAAAGAAATACGCTGCCCTCCGGAGATTATCTGGCCAATCTCGATTTTGAGTATCAGATCGAAGGGGATCATGTGTCCTGGAGTCCGGCCCGGGTTTACAACGACGGCAGGAAAACCGTAATAGAAATGCCCAAGGAGGTGGCGGTGTCCGAGGCTCCCGCTTTCTTGGTTACCCGTTTCTCCAAGGATTCGTCCAACGTGGATCAGCTGGTTAACTACCGCATGAGCGAAGGCCGCTACATCATAGACGCGGTGTTTTATGAGGGCGAGCTTATCGCAGGTGTGGGTTCAGACCAGAAGAAGGTCATTATCCGGAGAACAAAGCCATGAAATTCATGATACCCGCCATTGCTTTTATTGCCGTGTCCTCCCTCCTTTTTACCGGCTGCGCTGCTCCGGCGAGACAAAACGGCACCTACATTGAGGAACAGGGGTACTCGTACCGGTACATTGCCTTTATCACCGATGATGCGGTGCAGAAGATCTCGACAGTGCTCCCTCCTGCCAAAACTCAGATCCGGCTTTCAAATACGGCTGAACTTGATCCCCGGGACTATTTCGGGCGGAGCCTCATGGAGGGACTTAGGCAGCATGGCTTCTCGGCCACCACGGGGACGCCTGACGCGGATTCTTCCTTTCTGCCGTTAACCTACGCCCTGTCGAATCTGGACAAAAATCCCGGCAAATTCCATGTGGTGATCAACATCGGAAGCATGCAGTTTACGCGGCTTTATTCTGCCAGTGCCGGGAAGATCGTTCCCGCTTCGGTCTGGTCGGTAAGGAGGTAGTCATGGCTGAACCGGACACTTCGGCGCCGTCCTCTCCCGACAGCGGAAACGGAAATAACGGGAGCGGCGTCAGAAAAATCTCCAAGATCCCGCTCATTATCATCTTAACCGTGGTGACGGCCTTCATCGTGGTCACTATCTGGTCGGTAAACCGGAAGAAAAGTCCGCCGCCTGAGCCGGAGGAGGAAGTCATTCAGCAGGTATCGGAACGGAATCTCAATGCCGACAATTCTCCGGAAAGGATCCGGGAGGCTCTGGATTACGGCATTCAGGCCCCGGAGAGAGAGCCTGAGAATGTGCCTCAGATAACGCAGATCCCGTCCGAAACCGGAAACACCATTCCCGTGGCCGGTATGGAAGGCGGCATTCCCGAATCCGTAAGGGCTATTCCTGCGGATGATCCCGTCATGAAGATGGAAGCGGATCCCCGCATCGAGGACTACATGAGACTCCGGACGCAGCGGTTCAGACAGGCTCTTGACGCTCCCCTGAGAACGAATGACCTCAATATTGCCAAAAACTCTCAGGAATACCGGAAGAATACCGCCATGATGCCCCAGAAGCCGGGGCCGGATGCTTCCTATGAGGAAAAGATGGCCTATTACAATAAAATGCAGGCCCTGATCCGGCAGAAGCAGGGATCCTCTTCCTACGAGGAAAAGATGAAGATCGCGAAGGAGATGCTCGGCGTGGAAGGGGGTGGAAGCCCTGCTTCCGGATCTGCGGCAACGGCAAAGAATGAAAGCGGCCCTGCCGGTTCTTCATTGTCAGGATGGCAGCTTCAGGAAGCGGTGCAGCCCTCCAAGGGCGCTCTTACCCTGTCCACGGGATTTGTGATCCCTGCCGTGATGATCGGCGGCATAAACTCGGATCTTCCGAACTCGATTATCGGACAGGTGTCTCTTAACGTCTTTGATTCTCTCACCGGAAGAAACCTTCTGATCCCGCAGGGAACAAGGCTTTTCGGGACTTACGCCTCGCAGATCAAGTTCGGTCAGGAGCGGGTGTTTGTAGTATGGAACCGTCTGGTCTTCCCTAACGGTCAGACGCTTGATCTTGAAAAAATGCCCGGTTCCGATGTCAGCGGCTATGCCGGCTTTACGGATCAGGTGAATGATCATTACTGGAAGCTCCTGAAACACGCCTTTCTGCTCTCCATGGTGTCCGGAGCGGTGTCGTATTCGGAACATCATTACGATAAGAATGACGAGTCCGCAGGCTCCGCCATGGCTGAAAGCGTGGGGCAGCAGATGGGAGCCACCACCACAAATGTCATTCAGAAGCACATGGACATTCAGCCGACTCTGGAAATCAGAAACGGCTACAGATTCAACATTATCGTGAACAAGGACATTACCTTCCCGCGTCCTTACAGGAGATGATTATGAAAAGATCCCTTTTTTCTGCCGCCCTTCTGGCTCTGAGCCTTGCGGTCTCGAGTCCTGCATGGGCCGGGTTCCCCGTGGTGGACATTCCCGGCGTTACGCAGCAGCTTATCGACTACTTAACGCAGCTTGAGCAGCTGGACGCCCAGCTTAATCAGTATTACAACGATATCGAGAGACTGAAAAGGATCGAGGTTCCCGGTCTTTCCGTGATCCGGAGGATCAATGCGGACATTGCCGCCTACAAAAAGACTGCCGGAAAATATAACGA
>DFFT01000038.1:0-15084 GCA_002372325.1 Succinivibrionaceae bacterium UBA3769
GAGGATGGGAAGATGTACTGCATGGTATTGGATAATGCTCCCTGGCATAAGAAAGCGATCAGGCTGATTTGGGAAGACGAACTTCCTGAATACCAGGACATCCGGGATAAAATGACATGCATCAGCATGCCGCCGTATTCTCCGGATCTGAATCCGATTGAGCAAGTATGGAGAATTACACGCAGAGAGATGACTCACAATCGATACTTCCCAAGTAGAATAGACCTCGAAAAAAAACTGGATGCTTACTATTCTCAGTACAGAAAACCTAATGCGAAACTGGCAAGTCTCTGTAGTTTCAAGTGCTTTCGAGATGAACAGGTTCCGGTACCTGTATAACTCAGATATTAAATTCGTTTGCTATAACTATGCTGTGCGGCCGCTTTATTGGTGAATCTGCAACCTAAAATCTTCTAATCTGGAATCATCCTTTTCTCCGCTTGACGGGCAGGGTTTCAGAAAGGAATTGGAATTACTTCTTCTGTATCAAATGTGGGTGGGTAGGTGCCTTAACCCCCTCCTTAGGTATGGCCCGGGTTGTTAGTCCGGGCCTTTTTGCCTGGGGGGTGGGGGCTCGCCCCCACCCCCAGGCAAAGCGTGAACTAAAATGAACACTCCCACCCTGATCTGCGTTCTGCCCCTGCCAGATGTCTATAACCAGGCTTCCATACCACACCTCATTCCGGCCTTCAGAGACGGCCATACGCTTCAATTTTACGTAACACGAGGCAGTTTCAGTGATAAAGGGGCGGAGCCCCTTTAATCATTAAACAGGAAGCGCCGCAGGCGTCTTCCCTTCTTAATTATTATCCTTCGGAACTTTAACATCTGTTCCTGCCAGTATTGATTGCGCCGGACGGCTCTGCGCAAGGCCTCCCAGCCCCCGGCGGAGGGGAGGTCATGCCGGTTCTCCGGAATTGCGCGTTTCTGTCAAAGGCCGGTGTCCTGCGGGCGCCGGAATGCCTCGCATCAGCGGAATGCTGACACGATAATCTCTTGCCGTATAAGGCCGGATGCAGTTATGACCCATTCCTGCCTTAATGGCTGAACCCGGCGCATGATGCATTACTCAGGATTCTCCGACCCTCGCTTCTGCGAAGTCGATAGTATGAGGTTCTCAGCCCGCGCAAGGCCCGCCATCCGGAAGAAGAGGCCGGTGCTGCCTGTCATGCGGGAGAAGGCATAACGTTATGGTAACGGTTCGGCCATGGGGACTGGTTCATGTTCGGTGTCATCTCAGGGTCTCCTTATGCTGTGACGTTAAGGATTACCATTCCTGCCGGACAGTGCTGCATCCTTGGCTTCCTGTAAGATCTTATGGCGAAGTTTACCTTGTTCAGCTTTGTTTTGAGCTCCTTCCTGAAGATGTGAAGAGGCTTTGAATCGAACAGTCCCCGCATTTTGTCGGCATATCCCAGCCAGGGCACTCCCTCCCAGCTGCCGGGCAGGCTCAGATGTTCCAGATCCCAATCGGACAAATGCTTCATGCAATTCTGAGCCTGAAGGGCCTCCTGAAGCACGCCGCTGTAGAAAGTAACTTCCTTCTCTGTAAGCTGGCTGTTTTTCTCCAGAAAGCCGATGATCTGCGGGCAGCCTTTGACAATGGTGTCCTCCCATTTCAGATACCGCTCCAGCAGAGCAATATCATGCGCGACCCGCTCTTCGGGATCCATTGCGGCGTCAGCGGCAACGCCGCCTCCGCTGCCGCCGTAGCGATCCTTCTCGGTTTTGCGCTCCTTTCTGGCCTTTTCGGCTTTTTTCGCCAGCATCTCAAGTCTCTGCTGAAGCTGTCTTCTCCGGATTTCTTCTGTTTCTGTAATGTCAGTTTAGAATAACTAATCTCTAATCCGGGATCAGCCTCGCAGCGGAGATGCGATAGTTGCGGCGCGGCCCGCTGCGTTTCCTGAGCCTCCCGCTTGCAGGTGCTGGCTGATTTATACCCTCGGCGGATCTGCGGAGGCATCATTTCATTCCCCTGTTCATCGGGTAAAACATATCCCCCCAAAAAAAGCGCCGGTCTCCCCTGGGATCCCGGCGCTCCTCTAAGTTCAGGCTAGCCTTCAGGCAGGCTGGGGAGCAGAGTTATCAGACTGATTATCTGCCTCTGCCTCCTGTGCCATCTTCTCAGCTTCCGGCTTCTTCAGGTCTTCCTCTTCCACGAATTCCGGAAGCGGCTTATGGTTTTCACCAACGAAGCTGTAAATCACCGGCAGCACGAAGAGGGTGAACACGGTGCCGATGGAAAGTCCGGCCACGATTACCAGGCCGATGGAGAAGCGGCTTTCCGCGCCGGCCCCGCTGGCGGTAAGCAGGGGTACCAGACCGGCCACCATGGCGGCGGTGGTCATCAGAATCGGACGCAGTCTTACTGAAGCGGCCTTCTTTACAGCTTCAAGCTTGGAGAGTCCGTTCTTAAGCTGCTCTTCGCGGCTTACCTCGCAGATCAGAATGCCGTGCTTGGATATCAGTCCTACCAGGGTAATAAGTCCCACTTCGGTGTAGATATTCAGGGTGGCCATGCCTACTGCCAGGAAGAGCAGGGCGCCGGAAATCGCCAGCGGTACAGCGATCAGAATTACGCACGGATCGCGCCAGCTTTCAAACTGACAGGCCAGAACCAGGAAGATGATGAATATCGCCAGGAGGAAGGTGGAAGCCAGCGAGCTTCCTTCTGTGGTGAACTGGCGGGATTCTCCCTTGTAGTCATGGGAATATCCGGCAGGCAGGGAAGGGACTACCACCGTCTCAAAGAAGCTGACGGCATCGCCCATGGTGACTCCCGGATTCAGCGCAAAGCTCAGGGTGGCGGCGTTCTGCTGGGACATCTTTGACAGGGTGGCCGGCTCTGTTTTGACCTTGACCTTCAAAAGAGAGCTTAAAAAGACCATTTTCCCTTCCGGATTTCTGACGAAGTACTTGCTAAGGGAATCCGGATTCATGCGGTCAATGCGTTCGGTCTGAGGAATAACCTCATAGGAACGGCCGTCAATGGCCACGCGGTTGACATAGCCGTCGGCGATCATGGTGGACAGGGTTTGTCCGATATCGCTCATGGTAATGCCGTAGGCGCCGGCCTTTTTGCGATCCACATCGATATAAAGGGTAGGAGAATCATATTTCAGATCGCTGTCCGAGTAGATAAACAGTCCGCTCTTTCTGGCTTTTTCCATGACATTTTCAGCCACATCAAAAAGCTCTTCGAAGGAATTCGGCGTCATGATCACGAACTGTACCGGAAGACCGCTGGAGCTTCCCGGCAGCGGCGGCATCTGGAACACGGTGGCATTGATATTGGGGTTCTGAGTAAGATTCGGAGATACCCGTTCAACCACGTCGGCCTGCTTGTCGCGCTGGGTGAATTCCTTAAGCACCAGAATGGCCATGCCCTGGTTGGAAGCCGGAACGCCGATCATGCCCAGGGTGCTGGAAACTGCGGGATCCTTGGCGGCCTCTGCGGTAAGCTTCTTAATGCCGTCCTCCAGATAGTCCAGGTTGGCGTTATTGGGGCCCATGCCCATCATCATGAATGCCCCGGTGTCTTCATACGGCGCCATTTCGGAGGCGGTATTCATGAACAGGTACGGCATGGAAGCCATAATTACCAGAGCGGTGATAACTATAGGAGTTCTGGTAGCCAGCACCGCGCTCAGCATTTTGGTGTAAATGCCGGTAAGACCGTCCAGAACCTTGTTTACGATGCTTTCAAATTTACCGGGCTTTTCTTCGGCCTTCAGCATTTTGGAGCACATCATCGGGGACAGGGTGAGGGCGATAATGCCAGATATCAGCACGGAACCGGCCAGTGTCAGAGCAAATTCCGTGAACAGGGATCCGGTAATGCCGCCCATAAGAGCGATAGGAGAATAAACTGCGCCCAGGGTAATGGTCATGGAAATAACCGGAATAGCTATTTCCCGGGTTCCGATAATGGCGGCGCGGAACGGATTAAGTCCGTTCTTGATATGCCGGTCTACGTTTTCCACCACTACGATGGCATCGTCCACCACCAGGCCGATGGCCAGCACCATGGCCAGCAGGGTCATGAGGTTGATGGAGAAGCCGCAGACGCTCATCAGCATGATTACGCCGATCATGGAGAGCGGGATGGTGATAATCGGGATTACCACAGCCCGGAAGGAGCCCATAAACAGGGTAATAACCACCAGCACGATAATAGCTGCTTCGACAATGGTGTGGATTACTTCGTGTATTGATTCCTCAATGGAAATGGTACTGTCGTAGATGATGTCCATTTTCATGGAAGGAGGCAATCCCTTTTCCAGAGTCGGCATCATTTTTTTCACATCCGCGGCAATGTCCAGCGGGTTTGCGGTAGGAGTGGCGTCAATGGCGGCAACCACGCCTTTCTGACCGTTGGCTATGGCTCTGAAGGTGTCATGGTTGGCAGCCATTGATACCTTGGCTACATCCCGGAGTCTGACCACCGTGCCTTCCTTTGAGGAGATGATGAGCTCGGAAAGTTCCTCGGCATTGGATACCTGGGTATTGGTGTTGGTATTCATCAGGGTGAAGAGGTTATTAATCTGTCCTGATGAGGTCTGGAAATTGTTAGCCTGAAGAATCCCGACCACGTCGGCGGCGGTCATGCTGTGCGCTGCCAGCTTGAGAGGATCCAGCCAGATTCTCAGAGCATACTCATTGCCGCCGTAAAGGGTTACCTTGGCCACGCCGTTTACGGTAAACAGCTGCGGAATGACCACGCGGTTAAGATAGTCCGTGATCTGAGGCCCCGCCATTTCATTGCTGGAAAAGGAGATATAGAGTACTGAAGTGGTAGACCCGGTGGACAGGGTAATGGAGGGATCCAGGGCATCGGCCGGCAGCAGGGATTTCACGGAGTTCACCCGGGACAGAATATCCGCCAGAGCGCCGTTAGGATCTGTGTTCAGCTTCATGTTGACGGTAATGGTCGAAGTTCCCATCTTGGAGCTGGAGGTCATGTAGTCGATGTTGTCGGCCTGGGCTACCGCCTGCTCAATAGGAGCGGTGATAAAGCCCTGAATAAGATCTGCTCCGGCGCCGTAATAGCTGGTGGTTACGGTAATGACGGTGTTGGTCATGTCAGGATACTGCCTGACCGCCATGCTTTTCAGGGCCTGAAGTCCGAGCAGGGTGATAAGGAGACTGATGCAGATTGCCAGCACCGGCCTTTTAATAAAGATATCTGTAAACATGCTGTCAGAGCTCCGGAACCTGAGCCGGACGATCCAGTCCGTACTGGTTGGTGATCTTGATAAAGCTGCCGTTGGAGAGCCTTACCTGACCTTCGGTGACGATCTCGTCTCCGGGATTGAGTCCGGAGGTGATTACGATTTTTTCGCCGTTTTCATTTCCGGTGGTGACATTGACCAGTTCAGAAATCAGCTGGCCGTCCTGCCCGGTCTTGACCCGGTATACAGAGGTGCCGTACAGATTGAAGGCCACGGCATTTTTAGGGACAGCGATTTGTTCGGCTTCTGAAGGAAGCTGCACAGTGACTTTGGCATACATGCCGGTAACCAGCTTGGACTGAGGATTGGGAATGGTTCCCTGAACCTGAAGCACGCCGGCTTCGTAGTTCATCACTACTTCCATAGCGGATATTTCGCCTTCAAAAACTTCTCCGGGGAAGGTATCCACGGCAAGAATCACCTTTTCTCCCAGTTTGATTTTGTCCACATCGTTCTGGGATACCGCAAAACGCACCTTGACCATGGAGTTGTCTTCCAGATGAGCGATCTTGAACCCCGGCTGCACGTACTGACCCACATAGACATTGCGGATACCGAGTTTTCCGGTAAACGGCGCCCGGATCTGCAGCTTGTCAATCATCGCCTTGATGGAGTGGGCATCAGCCATGGCAGCTTCATAGTCGGCCTTGGCATTGTCCAGCTCCTGCTGGGAAATGTTGCCCTTATTGATCAGGGCGGAATAGCGGACGAATTTCTTCTGTGCCGCTTCGGCTTTTGCCCGGGCGGCCTCGTAGTTGGCTCTTTCCACGGAATCGTTCACCTGCACCAGAATCTGATCCTTTTGCACGGTATCGCCGGAATCAAAGTAAAGTCCGGTAATGCTGCCGGAAACTTCTGACGATACGTCAATGCCCTGATTCGGTTCAATAAAGCCGATGGCGCTGATGGTTTCCTGCCAGGGCGCTTTGGCAACCTTCATGACGGATACCGGATTTACCGGCGGCTTCATGTTGGCCAGATATTCCTGGGTCATTTTATTCTTAACCATAATGAAGCCGATAACCGCTCCAAAAGCCAGTATGGTTGCCAGCGGCACGGCGATTTTCCAGAGACGCATATACAATAACCTTTATTGCTGTTGAAATATCCGGCCTTGGCCGGAAAAGATACAGTTAGTCAGGGGGTATTTTAAATTCAGTGAGCCTATTAGCACAAGATCTGACATATGGCGGATGTCAATTTTTTAAGACGGAGCCGCGGGCAAATGTCATATTCTGAGAAAAATATCCTGTCCGGCAGGGGAATCCGAGGTTTTATTCCGAAGTTCGTCCGCTGCTTGCGAAAAGTCTTCTGATAAACCCCTTGCCGGTTTTTCTTTTCTGCCGTTCGGAGAAGTAACAGCGGATGTTGCAGAGCAATGCGGCCAGCAGGGTGATTAAATAAAGCAGCCAGGCCCAGAGGAACATCAGGGGGATGGAGGAATAGCTGGAAAGGTAATCGGAAAAACCCTTGAAAAACGCCCGCGCATCACGGATCCGAAGATTCCAGCGATGCCGGAGCCAGGACTGGTGCCGCAAAAACCAGAACAAATGGTAGCCGGTCCGAAAAACTCCTCCCGGAGTGACAGTGGTTCCCGTAAGACAGATGGCCATGGGATTGTAAAGGGTGCGGTATCCCTTGGAGGCCAGACGGGCGGCGATGTAAATATCGGCAAAGGCATAAACGCTGGATCCGGGCACCACTCCGGGGATGGCCAGATAACGGGTGCGCCAGGCTACCATGGCAAAGCTGCTGAATACCCGCTGGAGGTGCCAGGCCGGAATGTCCTTTCTGGTGAAGGGGTACAGGAAATTATGGGTGTAGCGGGTGAGGTGACCGGCATTCGGCGCGGGAACCTGCCGGCCGGTGACCACCGCCAGATCCGGATATTTCAGAAAGTACCGGAAGAGCTCGCAGATGCCGGAGGGATCGATTTCCGCATCCGGAGCCAGAGAGATCAGAATGTCGGAATCCAGATTATCATAGATAACATGACGCATGAGAGCCGTTTCGTTGACAAAGGCTCTCCGGGCCAGGGGGATTACCTTGCAGCCGTAGGTCTGGGCGGTCTGCTGCGATCCGTCCTCGGATCCCAGATCGTAGACCCGGATCCGGTCGGCGCTGATCACCCTCTGGGAGGTCAGACAGTGCAGACAGTCGCTGAATTTCTGACCGCCGTTGCAGCAGACGATGGCAACGGTGATGATCATGGACATGGTTCAGCGTCCCAGCTTCATAAAGTTTAGGAAGGCCAGTCCGTCATGCTTGCCTACCCCCAGTCCCATGGTGTAGAGAGCTACCAGATGTTCGGCGGCCATGCTGTTGCCCCGATCTGCCATGTCGGTCAGGAAGGCGATGGATTTGCCGGGATCCCGGGGCCCGCCCTCGATACCGTACATGCGGATGGCGGAACTCAGCATGGAGGCCTTGATGTCTCCCTTGCTGGCTGCCTTCATCAGGGTGCTAAATGCCTGAGCGCCGTTCTTGCCGGTGCCGATGCCGAAGAGCTGGAATACCCCGAGATTGTTAAGAGCCCGGAGATGTCCCTGAGCGGCGGCCTTTTCCAAAAATGACAGCGCCTGGGCGTAGTTTTTTGCGCGGTAGTACTTCATAGCGGTATTGAACTGGTCATCGGCCTTCTCGGAGGTTTCGGCAGGGGAGCCCTTGCCGGCGTAAAGGAGGGAATCTCCTTTGCAGGCCCGGGCGGCGTCAGCCTCAAGCTTTTCCAGATCCAAAGTGCCGCCGGCGTCCAGGTAATACTTGAGGAACAGAGGATCCTTCATGCTGGCGGCGGCCAGCCAGCTTTTGTCCCAGCTCTTAATGCCGTAAACGCCGGCCTGCACCGGGGAGCTGCAATTTTTCAGGTTCCGGTCGCCGGAGACAAGATTGCTGAGGAACTGGGCCGGCTTGAGTCCGGAGTTCCGGAGAAGGCGGATCCCTTCTGATTCGTCCTTGGGAGTGCCCTCGCCGTAGACCTTCATGGCGCCAAGGTACTGGGCGGCTTTCTTGTCAGAACGATCCGAGTGCACGGCCTTGTCCAGCAGGGCATAGGCCTCGTTGGCGTTGGTGTAGCGGGGCTCCGTAAGCTTGATATAGGCCAGCTGCTTCATGCAGGAGGGCTCGTTTTTCATGGAGCCCTGAGTGTACTGTCCCACGGCGGCTCTCATGTCCTTCTGCACGCCCCGGCCCTCCCGGAACATGTCCCCGAGATGGCAGAAGGCGGCGCTTTTGCCGTCCTTGATGGCCATGCGATAGTACTTTTCCGCCTGAGCATAATCCTTTTTGACGTTGATGCCCTGATCGTACATGATGCCCATCTCCAGAGGATGCTGCTCCTGCACGTTTTTCGGAGCCTTGGCAATGTACTTGAGGAGTTCCCGGGTATCATTGGTCTTGATATAGTAGTTCATCAGGAGCGCTTCGGCCTCCGGATCATTTTTGACCAGGGAGCCGGAAAGATACTTGGCCCCCTCGAAGCTGGAAGGATTCTGCTTCAGCAGAGCGATGCCGGCCGGCCGGAAAGCTTCCTTTACGTTCTTGCGGGCGGCATCAATGTAGTATTCCCGGGCCTTCTTTTCATCCTTTTTTCTGGGATCCAGATCCGAGGCATAGATTTCCGCCAGGTCGTAGGAGGCTTTCGGAATGCCGTAGCGGCCCTTGGCTGCCCGGGTGAGATAGGAGATTTCGCTGTCCAGATCACGGGGCACGCCGTGGCCGTCCCGGTACATCAGAGCCAGAAGATAGTCCGCATCCTTGTGTTCATGTCCGGAGGCCCGGAGGAGGTAATCAAGAGCCTTCTGATAGTCCCGGGGCACATGCTTCCCTTCGTAATAGAAATGACCGGCGTCGTTCAGAGCATCGGCATGTCCCTTATCGGCAGCGGCGATAATGAGCGCGATGCCCTTTTCAGTGTCCTGGGCGGTTTTCTTAGGCTTGTTAAGATAGATGGAGCCCAGCATATAGGCGGCATCCCGGTTTCCGCTTGCGGCGGATTTTTCCAGAAGGGCCTCGCCTTCCTTGAGGTTCTTCTTAACTCCCTTGATGCCGTTGATATTGCGGATGGCGAGCTCATAGACGGCGTCCTGATTGTTGCGGGCGATTTCGCTTTTAAGAACTTCCGTTTTGGCGTCCCGGAGCTCCCTGGGGGTAAGGAGGGGCTTTTCCGGAGCCGCTTCCTGAGGTTTGTCCTCTTCCGTCATGACGGCCACGACCGGGGATTCCTGCACCGGAGACTCCGGCGCTGCCGGGGGCGATGCGGGCTTTTCAGGCTCGGGAACCTGCTCGGCGGTAACCGGCGCGCTCTCCGGATCTGCCGGAGCCGGCTTTTCCGGTTCCGGAGGAGCTGCGGGCTTTTCCGGGGCCGGCTCCGGGGTTTCCACCTCGCTGATAACCAGAGTATGAGAGGCGTCCGCATTAAGACCGTTATAGTCCGGAGATCCCTGAGGGGCGCTTTCGTTTTCCGCTGCGGAAGCGGCCAGCAAGGTGTCAGCCACGTTTACGGACGCGGCATTGAGATCCTTTTCCTGCTGCTCCATGCTGTCAGCATAGAACTCCCGGGAGCGCTCGTAGAGATAGTGGAAGGGATCCTGATTGAGTCTTTCGAAGTCCAGGCTGGACATGGAATCCTCGGTGCGCACAAACTCCTGCAGGAGGCGCAGCATCTGACGGGAGCGGCGGTAGGACTCGCCGGCCTGACCGCCCTGGCGGAACATCTGCGTGGATTCCGGGCTGATTTCCAGAGTTTCCAGGAGGTTCATGGAATTAAGGTTGACATTAAAAAGCGGGCCCGATTCCTGAGTGCCCACAAAGCGTCCCTGCCGCGGGTTCTGCTCCAGCGGGTTTTCCACGGCGGCTACCTCGGAGGCGTTAATTGAGAGGGGGATCTCCTTCTGTCCGGCGTAAATGCCGGCTAAGAGGGCCAGATCCGTTTTAAACATGGTTCGGTCGCTGTCCCCCATTTTGTTGATGCCCCGGTTCAGAAGCTCCTGATAATCGTTTATTTCCGGCACCAGCACGTAAATGGTGTCCATGTTTTCGCAGGAGGCCACCGGGGTGGCGATTTTCATTTCCACCGCATTAAGCTGCAGCTTTCCGGAGAGGGCCACGTCCTTGAAGATCTTGCCGGTGCCCTTGGCGGTTACCGTAAAGGGGGCGGCGGTGTTAAGCCGGCATTCGTAGAACACCCGGGCCCGATCCAGGAAGCTCTGGCTCTGAGTCAGGGTTTTGCTGTAGTTTTCCCGGATGGAGTTATAGTTGCGGGTTCTCTGATCAGGCTTAATGCCGTCAATCAGGGAGATGTAGTTGATTACCGACGGCAGGGAGAGATTAAGCTTCTGCACCTCATGGAGCTTTTCCGGGGTCAGAATGGCAAAGTCTTCGACATTATATTCGCTGATGCTCCGCACCCGTTCCTCAGGATCCACCGGAAGCTTCTGGATCAGCTTGTTTACCTCGAGAGTGATAAAGTCTCTCATGTCAAAGGGGGAGAGCCGGCTGTAATTTCCTTCCCCGATAAGAAAGCGGCAGACTCGGAGGGCGTTTACCGCGCCGTAGAGCGAGCGGATGTCATTGATGGTATAGTCAATGTTCTTGTCAAAGGCCTGATAGGCGGCAATGGTGCGCTCCATATCCGAAATGTCCGGATCCAGAGAATGATAGAAGGTGAAGATGCTGGCCAGACTGTCCACATAGAATTTGTAGTTGGCTGTGGACTGGCGGTTCACCAGATGCTCCTCGTAGCTGCGGATGCGCTTCTCCACCTCCTGCAGCGCCACCTCGGAAAGATACGGTGCGATGTTCACCGGACGGTTGCGGTCATCTTCGGTCATGGCTGAAGCCGGCAGCTCGTTCTGCTTCTCAAAATCCAGATTGCGCAGCTTGGCTACCAGTCTGACGTTATGGCTGTAGTCTTCGGAAAGAATGCTGGAGTAAAGAGCGGCTGCTGCATCCTCGGGAGTATTCACCTCATCCGCAATGGAACCGTTCTGATCCTTTCCGGATCCTCCGGAAAACATGCTGTAGCCGCCGATTCCCAGAAGAGCGGCCAGTATCGCCGCTGCCAGCAGCTTCGGAGCGGCCTTGCCGTAATGATGGCCGATTTTGGGGAGGTTCTTGATTCGGGTCATGTTGTTCTGTTACTCGTATAAATTCAGTCAGTTAAGGCGGCTCTCTCTCTAAGAGCTCTTCCGGAGCTCAAAAGCGGTTTCTCATGATTTTGCTGCCGGGAAACCGAAACCGGCTGAGAGCATGCCGCATCCCGCGGGAGTCATTCCTGTGTGCGCGGCGTTATTGTACCTTAAATTTGCCGGATCCGGTATTATCCGGGTATTGTGATGAAGGAACATGCCGGCCGCTTCAGATTGAATCGAGCTTTTCGTAGCCGATTTTGGTGATCTTGTCCTCCTGGGTTTCCTGCACGTACAGCCGGATGTCGATCAGGGTGAACCGGTCTCCCGCCATCGGGAAGCCCCCCAGCTGGTAGGACAGAAACTCATTAAGGGTAAGGGGCTTTTCCAGACTGGTGATGACCAGGTTGTAGTCCCGGGCCACCTCGGTCATTTTCAGCTTGCCGTCCAGAATGATATCGCCGCGGTAGAAGTGCGGGGTCTTGCGGACATTGGCATTGCCGTTAAAAATGAAGTTCAGGAATTCCTCGTCCTCGTTATGCCCGATAACGGACACCACATCTCCCTTTTTGAGGGTGGTGCTGCCGCTGGGCTTTACCATCAGCCCCTTCTTGAAAACCGCTGCCACCTGGGTTTTGCTGGGGAACTTGATTTCCCGGAGGGGGATGTCCTGGAATTTGCTGTGCTGAATCTCATAGGTGAAGATCTGATAGTCGTCATCGATGGAAATGCCGATATCTCCCTTGCTGATGGGAGCGGCCAGGCTGGGGGCATACACCCGGAAGATTTTGGCCATGGGGAGAATGGACGCCCCCTGCACCAGCAGGGAGAAGATCACAATCACAAAGGCCACGTTGAAGTACATCTCGCCGTACGGCACATCAAACATAATCGGGTAGATGGCCAGCACGATGGGCACGGAGCCCCGGAGTCCCACCCAGGAAATAAAGGTCAGATCCGCGGTGCTGTAGGTGAAGAAGGGCTTCAGACAGAGGAAGACCGCCACCGGCCGGGCGATGAAGGTCAGCACCAGAGCAATAATGATGCCGGTGCCCAGATACGGCAGGAGACTGCTGGGGGTGACCAGAAGTCCCAGAATAAGGAAGAGGGCGATCTGGGAAAGCCAGGTGAGGCCGTCCAGCACCGGAAGAATGAAATTCACCAGGCGGTTTTTGCGGTTGCCCAGGCACATGCCGATGATGAAGATGGCCAGGAAGCCGGATCCGTCCAGACTGGCGGTGATGGCAAAGCCGGTGAAGGCAATGCCGATTACCAGCAGGGTGTAAAGCCCGGAGGGAATGTTGATGATGCTGATAAGATAGCGCGCCAGAAGTCCGAATATAATGCCGAAGCCGGTGCCGAAGGCAAACTGCTTCACGAAGAGCATGGAGGCATCGGCAATGGAGACGGCGGAACCGGCGTTTTCCGCCTGAATGAGATTGATCAGTGTCATGGTCAGAAAGATGGCCATGGGGTCATTGGTGGCGGATTCGATCTGCAGCGGGGACTCGACCTTGGTTTTCAGGGTAACGCCGTTGCCGCCCAGCAGGCTGAACACAGCGCCGGCGTCGGTGGATCCTACAATGGCTCCCACCAGCATGCACTGGTAGAAGGGGAGCTTGAAAAGATAATAGGCCGCCCCGCCCACAATGGCGGAGGTGATGAGCACGCCTACTGTGGAAAGAATAATTGACTGGACAGCCACGTTTCTGAAGGTGTTCAGCGAGGTCTGACAGCCTCCGGAAAACAGGATTACCGCGAGAGCGATATTGGCCACCATGAAGGAAAGGTTATAGTTGTCAAAGGCTATTTTCAGAAAGATTCCTTCCGAGCCGCAGAGCATCCCCACCCCAAGAAACAGCAGCAGCACCGGCAGTCCCATGATGGAGGAAATTCTGCTGGCAAAAATGCTCACGGACAGGAGCAGCCCGATAATCAGAATGGAATAATTGAGTGTATCCATGACGGCATTGGAGAAAAAGGTAAACCAAAGAAAAAGCCCTGCTGTTAGTTTAGGTTAAATCCTGAAATTATCAAGAGCAAAATTTTTAGATTTTTTGACATCAGGAATGTCAGCAAGGCTGCGTCAAAGCTTCTGAAAAGCTTCCGCGCGAGCCCCGGAAACAGCAGAACCGGTCACGTTTTTGCGCCGTTTTTCTCCTTAAGGTGTTACCATGATAACGTCCTGCTAAGAATATGGAAGATATTTCCCGCGGATATCTCGGCGCTGCGGTTATAATCACTCATCAGAGTAATTCCAGAAGCGGCTCGGGTTCAGACTTTGGTTCTGGCTTTCTGCCGTGTTTTTTTGCAGAGTTTTCGGGATGGCGTTAAGAGATGACCGGATTATCACGGGTATTTTTGTTTGCTGCCTTGCTGGCATCCTCCGGAGCCGGGGCTGTTCAGGATATGCTTTCCGGAGTTTTTACCAGAGACGAGTGTATTTCCGACGGGATTCCGGCTGATCTCTGCACCCGCGGTCTCTATCACTTCGATAACGATGCTTTAAGAAAAATCGGCGCTTTATACCTCAGCGACACCACGGAGCGTGTTCGCTATTTCCGGGGCGTCACCGCCTATGGACTGGCCATCAGAAATCACGATTCTCTGGCGGAAACCGAACTGGCTCTCTATTACCTCCATAACGTGGGAGAAAAACATGACGAAGCGGTGAGACTGCTCCATATGGCCGCTCTCAACGGGGTGCCGGAGGCTCAGTACTATCTGGCGCTCCTTTATATGTCAGGGGACGGAGATATCAAGCAGGACTTCCTGGTGTCATATTCCTGGGCCCGCCGGGCCGCGGAAAAGGGCTTTACTCCCGCCATCAGCTTCATCGGCTACTGCCATCTCAGCGGCACCGGGGTGGTGAATTCCCTTAAGGAGTCTATTTCCTGGTATACCCGGGCCGTGGAAATGGGGGATCCCGCCGCGGCTTATGCTCTGGGATGGATCAAGCTGGTGTCAAATGCCCCTTACTTTGATCCCGGGGAAGCTCTCCGGCTTTTCAAGCTCAGCAGTCAGGCCGGCATTTCCGGAGCGGACAATGCCATCGGCGTCATGTACGGCGAGGGCGTGGGCACGGAACGGGACATAAAGCTTTCGGATCAGTATTTCGACAAGGCCATCAAGGCCGGAGATCCGGCTGCTCTGCTTAACCGCGGCATCCGGAATGTCCGGGTGGAGGGCACCGCGGATCCCGTGAAAAACCAGGAAAACGTCGAGCTTTTCATCAAGGCCTTCAACGACGGAGAGCCTGATGCCGCCGCGGGCATTGCCCGAATCTATCTTGAGAAATCCGGAGGAGGCTCCGGCAAGCAGATCCAGGAAGCCATGGACTGGCTTAAAAAGGGGGCGGAGCAGGGTTCGGCAGTTTCCATGTATCTCTTAGGTAAGAGCTTTGCCGACGGCAAGTTCATCCCGAAGAGCTGCCATGATGCCTTCATCTGGTCTTCCCTGGCGGTGGATCATCAGTATTATCCGGCGGAACGGGTGCTGTCCTCTCTTTATGAAAACGGCTGCGGCGTGCCCCGGGACAGCGAAATGGCCCGGGCTCTTATGGATCGCTATGAGCGGCATTCCTATCATGAGATCTTCCCCTACAAGGTTCTTTTCTACCGGCCGCAGTTTTTTGGGAAGGGGTATGATACCGTGGTTCCGGGGCATTACCATGAACTCTTTACCGGGAGAAGGGATATTCCGTTAGAGGAGCCCGCCGAAGGCGGAGA
>DFFT01000038.1:15153-37696 GCA_002372325.1 Succinivibrionaceae bacterium UBA3769
GGAGCCCGCCGAAGGCGGAGAATAGCGGAGCCCGCCAAGGGCGTTTGTTCACGAATTTGAGTGCAAAAGTGTAACTGTCGCCGGGGTTGTCTGTTATAATGTGACGGAAAGCACGTTTTCAGTTACCCTCGGCAGCGCGGTTTCTCCCGGGCTGCCCTGTTTCAAGGTACCTCATAAATGATAAATATTAAAAGCCGCAAGGCTGCGGGATTAACGGCTCTGGTTTTCCTTGCCGGAGCGTTTCCTAATGGCGCGTCCGCTGCCGACGCCGCCGGCACCGATATCAGCATGAATCTTTCTGAATGCATAAAGCTCACTTCTCTTGAGAAGGAGTGCCATGCCGCCTATGAGCAGGACTCCGGAGATGCCTGGGCCCGTATCGCCAATAACTTTATTTTGCGGTATGACGCCGGCAATCAGGTGAACGGCGAGATGTTCAGCTATATCGTGTACTCCTTTGAAAAGGCGGCTCAAAGGGGAAATCCTCAGGGCCTTTTCTACATGTCTCAGCTCTATCGGGTAGGCACGGATCGGTCTATTGCCCAAGATCGCGATAAGGCCCTGGCCTATCTTGAGGATGCCGTAAAGAAGGATTATCCCCGGGCTCTGGCTCTTAAGGGATTTTTTCAGCATCAGGGGCTGGGCGGTGTTTACCTGAACAGCAGGGAGGGCCTCGAGCTTATCCGGGAGGCTGCGGAAAATGGAGACGCCTTTTCGGAAAACCTTATGGGCCTGATCACCTACAACGGCGCCGGGGTGGACAGAGATCCGGAACGGGCTTTCAGATGGTTTGAGAAGTCGGCCTCGCACGGCTATGCTGCCGCATACAACAATCTCGGCTTTTTGTATGAAAACGGCGTGGGCGCGGATAAAAATCCGGAAATGGCTTTCCGTTTTTATGAAAAGGCCGCCAAAAAGGATCTCCGGGAGGGACTTTTGAATCTGGGCCGGGCTTATCTTTACGGCATCGGCGTCAAGAGCGATTACGTGAAGGCCTTCCCGTACTTTGAAAGGGCTGCGGACAGAAATCTTAACGATGCCATGTATCTTGCCGGCTGGATGCTGCATTCCGGCTACGGCGTAACCGCGGATCTTCCCCGGGGCTTTCACTATCTTGACAAGGCTTCTGAAGTGGGCAATGTGCCCGCTACCGCGCTTCTGGCAGATATGTATGAAAAGGGCGAAGGGGTGGCCTGTCAGCCGGAAAAGGCCAAAGAGCTCAGAGACGCTATTATAGAAACAAGCTGGCACCCCTACAATGATGCCACCATGGTACCTGCGGCGCTGTCCCTGCCGGAGGATTTTATGTTCTGAGAAGCGAGAAATGCTCAGGGTGTCAGATTAAGGCGGAGTAATCAGGCCGCTCTGTCCCGGCAAATGGTTTCGTAGGCCTGGTTAATTGTCTGCGCCCGATCTGCGTAGACCTGGGCCATTTCCTCGGGAAGTCCCCGGGCTTGAGCCAGATCGGGGTGATATTTTCTGATAAGACGGTGGAAGGCCTTTTTGATTTCCCGGTCAGAAGCAGATGCCGGCACCCCCAGCACCTGATAGGCATCCAGTACATCCATTTGGCGGTTGGCTTCTCTTTCGGCTCTTCTTTCCTCCTCCTTACGCCGCTTTTCTTCCTCCTCGCGTCTTTTCTGTTCCTCGTACTGCTGCCGATTCCAGCCTTCGGCTCTTTGCTCCTTCCAGTGATCGTTGAAGGCGCCGCGGTAGGCAAATTCATCGTCCGGGGCGAAGTTTTTCCAGGACTGCATCCTGCGGCATTCATCGATCATTCTCCGGAGCTCTCGAGGGGAGAACTTCAGGAGCTTGCAGAGCTCGTTAAGTCTTTGATCTTCAATGGAGGAAATGACCCCGTCGCAGAGGGCAATAGTGACCACAAAATTCATGAGGTACTTGATATTGGGCTTCTTTCCGGAAAACCGGGTGTATCTTTCCAGCAGTCTGACAGCGTTCTGGGGGCTGTAGTCCCGGGCAAAGCCGGCAAAAAATGCGGTCTGACAGAGCTCGGCGCTTTCCGGAGAGGTGGAAAGCTGTCGGATATACTCCTGAACGATGGCGTTGCGGTAAGGGTTTTCGCTGCTGGTGCTTCTTCCGATATAGCCGGCCAGCTGGAAAACCCCGCTCAAATAGAGATTGTGAATTTCCTTGTCGCTTAAGTGGGAGACCGTGCCGTCTACGGAGGTTCTTCCGATGCCTCCATGGGTATAAATTTCGAAAATCTTCTGGATTGCGTACCATACGACAAAAAAGATGATGGCGATGACAAAATAGCGGGACGAGACCATGTTAGGAAACCACGATAGCCGGTAATTACTTTATTTGATGACAAGGAATGATAGTATTGCTACATCCCGCGAGTATAGCAGAAGAAGAAAGCACCGGCCCGGAATTGCGTGTTGAAATTTGAATTTTGTTTGAGAATGCGCGAATTCCGGGAGGATGCCCCGGAGCCGGGCTAAGGAACCTTACCTGCGAAATCCCTCTGAATCCGGCCTCTGAATCAGGTTACTTGTCCTTTTTGGCAAAGCTTTTCCAGGATTCGGCGCGGCGGCATTCCTCAATCATTTTCCTGAGATCCCGCTGAGAAAACTTCAGGAGCTTTCCGATCTCGTTAAGGTGCTTTTCCTCCACGGGGGAGAGGTTCCCGCTGCAGAGGGAAAGATTCACCAGAAAGGTCATGATGTAGCGGACATCCGGATTTTTGCCGGAGGCCTGGGCATAGATATTAAGAAGCTCCGTGGCCTTGTTCGGGATAAAATCCTTTTCAAATCCGGCATAGAAGGAGTTTTCGCAGAGCTTCATGCTTTCCGGCGTCGGGGCGAGCTGGCGGACATATTCCTGCACGATGGCGTTCCGGTAGGGATTCTCCAGCCGGGTGCTCCTTCCGATATAGCCGGCCAGCTGAAAAATTCCCCCGAGGTAGAGATTGCAGGTTTCAAGATCGTTTTGCCTGAAAAACTCTCCGGACACCGGCCCCTGACCGCTGGCTTCCAGATTTCTGCGGGTGT
Source organism: Succinivibrionaceae bacterium UBA3769 (assembly GCA_002372325.1). GTDB lineage: Bacteria > Pseudomonadota > Gammaproteobacteria > Enterobacterales > Succinivibrionaceae > Succinimonas. Next base: position 18,168 of record DFFT01000038.1, read on the forward strand.
TTCTCACCAAAATAACTATGACGGCGACAACAACGATGAATGGAATGAACGTAAGTAAATAGAACATGTCAGCATCCTTTGTTCAGTAAACTCTTATCTCCCCGTAAAATGGGGCGGGACAAGCAGGAAAGCGTGATAAATCTGCGGAATCAGCCGCCGATACGCCTTAATCCGTGTCCCAGTGCGTCTCCGGTTCAGAGACTCTCTTCTGAAATGCCGGGAAAATCGTCCGGGATTGCTATCCTCTGGCCCGGGTGATTATCGTATAGGCATCATTGATTTCCTGAGCCTTGTCGGCATAAACCTTCTCCATTTCCTCGGGAAGTCCCCGGGCTTTGATCATGTCAGGGTGGTACTTTCTGATAAGCCGGTGATAGGCCTTTTTGATTTGGCTGTCAGAAGCAGTTGCCGGCACTCCCAGAATGGCAAAGGCCTTCTGCAGAGACTTATCCTCCTGCCAGGACTGGCCGGAGGCATTATCCTGATTCCACGAGCTTCCGGAATCATTCCAGGATCCCTGACCGGAGCTGTTCCAGGAGTTCTGACCGCTTCCCTGATTGTAGCCGCCGTCGTAACGGCTTCTGTCATAGCCGCTGTTCCCGTAGTAGCTTTCGCCGCCGGAACTCCCGGTGTCGGAATAGCCGCCATAGGAACCGGAAAAACCGCCGAAGGAGCTGTCCCGGAAATTCTGCCATTCCTTCATTATCTGGCATTCCTCCATCAGGGCGGCGAATTTTTTTGGCGGGTAGCTGAGCAGTGCGGCAATTTCATGAAGCCGGCTCCTCTGCATATTTGTGAGGACGCCATCGCACAGAGCCACGGTGATAATGAACGTCATCAGGATGTCCAGATTGGTTCTCTTTCCGGAATGTTTCTCGTGGGTGCGAATGAACCTGATGCCGGTGGTGACCTGATATCTCGGATTACGGCCGGTATTATAGGCATTGAGACAAAGATCGGTGTTTTCGCCGTTTTGGGTGAGTCTTCTGATGAATTCTGTGACGACGCGGCTGATTTCGGTGCCGTCAGAGCTGGCAGCTCCCCCTACGTATCCGGCCAGCTGGAATACTCCCATAAGGTAGAGCTGTTTCAGTTCCTCAGGTGATGAGGTAGTTTCTTTTCTGAAGTATCTTTCGTTGAGTGTCATGAAGTGCCAGATAAGGTACTTTATTCCCAGAATAATGGTTACAAATATTACAACTGCGACAATCTTGATCATGATAACCTGTCGGAAACTATGTTCCGGCCGAACTTGCGGTGACTGTAATTAGACGGCCGGATGCAAAAGCGCAGGAAGGTTTGGTATCAGGAATTCCTGCAAAAATGTTAACTTGGGAAAGTTTAGCACAGATGCCCCCTTTGTGATAATTACCGGAGTTCTGATTTTTTTAGGATGGGAAGCCAAAACCGGCAGCGCTGCCAAATAAAACAATTGCGGAGCAAACCAAAAGAGATGGCTAGGAGATAAGCTGAATTATCGATCCCTGTTTCAGGGTGAATTTCCATTCATGGCGGAGGGATGTGTGATGAACGGGGCCGGAGTGCCGGGGGAGAACAGAGAGCGGGGAACGGCAGGGGGAATGCTGCGGGGGGAGGAATATAATGTGTGAAATGCTGAAAAGATCCCTCATGAAATGTGTGAGTTTTTATGATAAAACATAATAAAAGGGGTGGATTATGACAAAATTCGCTCATATAATGTGATTAGAAGTCATAGGTTCGCTCATGAAAGTGTTAAACAGGAAGATAGTGACCGGGTAAGCCGGGGCGTTGATTATGGCGGGAATGGCAGGCCGAATGCAGAGTGACTAGCAGAGCGGATGGCACGGTTAATACGTTGTTGGTGTGCGGTCAAATTAATGCAGTTGCGACTTTCCGTAAAGAGTTTGCCCGGACAAGAGTGTGCGGGAGTTTCGGATTTTTTTGCAGATGGAGCCTTGCCGGAGAAGTGCCGGAGAAGCAGGCAAGGACAGACTGATTTGAGCATTAAGGCGGATCAGCGTAAGGGAGGACAGGATCATGTATCTCAGAAGAAAGGCTGATGATTATCTTAAGCAGTGGAAAAACGATCCCGAGCATAAGCCTCTGGTTATCAAAGGAGCTCGGCAGGTAGGCAAAACCGAGACCATTATGCAATTTGCCCGGAAGAACTATCGATCGGTGGTAAGCATCAATTTTGCTCTGGAAAGGAAGTATCTTGCGATCACTCGGGATGGCTATGACGTGGCTTCTGTAGTGAAGAATATCAGCTTCATTGACCCCGGGAAGGCGTTTATTCCCGGAGAAACCATCATCATATTCGACGAGGTTCAGGACAATCCGGATATTGCCACCACGCTGAAGTCCTTCAGAGCGGATGGCAGATATGATGTGATTTGCAGCGGTTCTCTTCTGGGGATCAATTACCGGAAGATCCACAGTAACAGCGTCGGCAATAAAACTGATTATGAAATGCGTTCCCTGGATTTTGAAGAGTTTCTGTGGGCAAAGGGCTACAGGGAGGAGCAAATCCGGGAAATACTTGAGCACATGGTTGATCTGAGGCCGTTCTCCCCAACCGAAATCACGGTGTGGAAAAGCCTTTTTCTGGATTACTGCGTTTTGGGAGGCATGCCGGAGGTTGACAGGAGGTACATCGAGTCAGGAAATTTCTCCGGATCTCTGGAGATCCAGCGGCAGATCTGTCTCGACTACGAGGAGGATATCCGGAAGTATGCGGAAGGACTGGATCAGACCAAGATTGTGAGCGTTTACCGCTCTATTCCTTCTCAGCTGGCACGGGAGAACAAAAAGTTTCAGTTTAATGTGGTGAGTAAAAATGCTCGATCCCGCGAGTATACCGGATGCATTGAATGGCTTATTGATGCCGGGGTGGTGGTGGCCTGCCATTGTCTGAATTTCCCGGAACTGCCCCTTAAGGGAAACGAGGACATGTCCCGATTTAAGCTCTATTATCCCGATACCGGGCTTCTGGTAGCGGCTCTGGATGATGAATCTCAGGAGGACTTAAGGGCGAACAGAAATCTTGGGGTTTACAAAGGAGCTCTTTATGAAAACTTTGTGGCGGAAGCTTTTGTAAAGCAGGGGCTGGGGATCTTTTACTACAAGAAGGAGAATTCCACTCTGGAGGAGGATTTTTTTGTGAGAACGCAAAATGAGCTTATTCCGGTGGAGGTTAAGTCCAACGACAAAAGATCAAAGTCTTTGGCAACGCTTATCAGAAGCGAGAATTACTGCGATATCCATCATGGTATAAAGCTGGGAGATTTTAATGTAGGAAAGGCGGGGGGAATTATCACCTTTCCTTATTTCTGCGCGTTCATGATTAAGGAATATCTTAAAACTTGGAAATGATGGATACAATGCTCCAAGAGAGTATTCACTCAAATGGCATAACGAAATGTCACATCTACTAACAATTTTTGGCAGATGCCTCTTTGCTGAAGAAATATGCAAATGTTTTCATTGCCATAAAATCCTATAGTTATACCGGCTTTTGACAAAGTTTGGTCAGAGAATTCGGAATCATGGAATTAACAGAGCCCAGAAGTGCAATACTAACAGCATTTTAGACAATATGCTCTGTACCGGCAAATATAGACTCTGCCTCAAAAAAGGGAAAACTACATTATTAGTGTTGTAACATGATTTTATGGCAGTAATCATAATACGAAACTCATATTACTATAACGTGCTATTCTGTTGTTGTATTACAGCAGAATTGTAAAGCCGGTAAGTATTATTAAATAGTTTGTTTATGATTATATGCTAAATAATATTAATAATTTATGATTTTGTCAAAGACTGACTACTTGCTCCGTGCTCATTTATAAAAATCTTTTTTCCTGTGATGCAGAAGAATACCAAGGACGTCCAGCAGAAGATAAAATATGCGATTGAAACAATTATGGCACACCATGCCTCTGCAGCCGATAATGCTTTATCGATTCTGAATCCATATCCAAAGTCATCATAGCCAGAGCTATGGTAATAAGAAGACAAAATCCCCACAATGCCAAAAGGAAAACCAGCCAGTAAGGATGCCGCAATAAAGAGTAGTAAGATACTTACTACCGTGCAGCAAACGAAAGATAAAACAGCACGAATGTTTTTTAATACTCCTGTAAAACTTTGTTTTGCAGCATCAAGTACTGTCAGATTTTGACCGTTAGGAGAAATTAGATATAGCGAATAGATGGTTCCGACAATAATGTAGTAGTATGACAGAAGAACACCGAACATTAATAAGCTTAAAACCCCTTCAGCAATAAAAAAAGGTATTGCATGTTTAATTTTTATCGCTGAAACAAGGCTTACACTGCCCCAAAACAACAAAGATGCAATAATCCAAACAACGAAGGGCAGAGCAATAACCGCAAAAGATTTTAACCACAATTTATATCGTATGTATATTTTTAAAAAGTCAAGCATGGTAATCTTTTCATTATTAACAACTCTGCAGGCAATGTCAATAACACCCACAAAGAAAAGCATTATCGTAATGAATATTACCAAACCTTCAAATATCTTAAGGCCTTCAGGAATGTCATAATAATAATCATAACAGGCTGATGTCAGGCCTACCATGCAACCAAGCAAAAGAAATATGAATATATATGACACCAAACCGCGCCACAGTACATTCTTAACGGAGCGAAGTGATATTATAAAACCTTCATAATAAGCGCTGCATCCTTCACGAAATGTTAATGACTTAATCATAGTAATTTTGACCTTATAATTAATTGAAATAACAGGCATTGCAGAACATACAACATAATGTCCAATAAACTACCTGATCCGCATTGTTAGTGATAACTTCTAATACTGATAATTATTTATAACATAATCCTCCCTGTCTGTAAATTAACGATTGCTTTACTTTATTCATTTTTATTAATTGTGAATTTTAAGATGAATAATACATGAGTGCAGTGCAAAAAATTGGTTCAGAACAAAAAATCAAAGGTGCGAGGCCTTTATTCTAACCATTCGTTTTTTCATCAAATGCCATGTTTTGATAGTTTGCACCAGACTCATGAATAATTTTATTATCACTTTTTTAACAGAAATAATAGCGACTGTATCACATTTTTGAATATGTTTTCAAAATCACTAGCAGGAATGCCTTGCCCATTTATTCCCATAACGCTTTGCATCCTTTTTTCTGCTCCTCGAAAATTACCTCTCTCAGATCTTTCCTGCTCACGATACAGACGTTTGCAAACAAAGAATCAAGATACTGCCACCACGATTCCCATGAGCTACTGTTCCAGACTTGTCCGCACCTTGTTCACGCCTTAATCCGCAAAACCTTTTCTCTCCTATGTCCTTCATGCCCCTTCCTTTTGGTATAATCACGCGGCTGAATATCGCTGACATTATTTGAATCGCTAACACTAATTAATGAGTTTCCGGGCTCAGATCCCCCGGAAAGATGGTGAATATGGACGTTAAGATTACCTACAATTCTCTCCGGGACGCTCTCAAGAAAGCTTTGATCTCGGACAGTACCCGCATCCTCCGTAAAGCCAGAGGAGTATTCGGCACCCGGGAAAAGCCGGTACGAACCCCGGATGAAACCAAGGTTGAGGCGCTGGCACTGGAAACGGCAGCCGCTATCGAAAAGGCCAAGACCCGGGCTGCAACCATACCTGAAGTCTCCTACCCGGAAAGCCTTCCGGTAAGTCAGCATCATGAAGAGATTGCCGAACTTATCAGAAAGCATCAGGTGGTGGTTATCGCCGGCGATACCGGTTCCGGCAAAACCACCCAGCTTCCTAAAATCTGTCTTGAGGCCGGTCTGGGGAGAAGGGGAATGATCGGGCATACCCAGCCCCGGAGACTGGCCGCCCGCACTGTAGCCGATCGCATTTCAAAGGAGCTGGGAGTTCCCCTGGGCACCACCGTGGGCTACAAGGTGCGCTTCGGGGATCGCACGGCAGACAACACCATTATCAAGCTCATGACTGACGGTATCCTGCTTTCGGAGCTGGAAAACGATCGCTGGCTGAACGAATACGAAGTTCTCATTGTGGACGAAGCCCATGAGCGCAGCCTCAACATCGACTTTATTCTGGGCTTCCTGCATGATCTCCTGAAAAAAAGAAAAGATCTCCGCCTTATCATCACCTCGGCCACTATTGATGTGGAAAAGTTTTCCCGCCACTTTGACAATGCCCCCATAAAGCTCATTGCCGGCCGCACCTATCCGGTGGAGGTAAGATACGAGCCCCTTAATGAGACCCCGGAGGACGGCGACGAACCGGAAATTGACGATGACGATCTTCAGCATGCCGTGCTGAGAGCTGTGGATGAACTCACCCAGGAAGACCCTATGGGTGATATTCTGGTGTTCCTGAACGGCGAAAAGGACATCGCCGACATGGCTTCCTTTCTGGGGAAATGCAATCTTAAGGGCACTGAGATCCTGCCTCTGTATGCCCGTCTCAGCAATACCGAGCAGAACCGGGTGTTTCAGGAGCACGGCCTCAGAAGAATTGTTCTCGCCACCAATGTAGCCGAAACCTCGGTTACCGTTCCCGGTATCCGCTACGTTATCGACCCCGGCACTGCCCGCATCAGCTTCTACAGCCCCCGTACCAAGGTGCAGCGGCTTCCCATCACCAGAATCTCTCAGGCCTCCGCCAATCAGCGCAAGGGCCGTTCCGGCCGTCTTTCCGCCGGTATCTGCATTAGACTCTACAGCGAGGAGGATTTTCTGTCCCGGCCGGAATTCACGCCGCCGGAGATCCAGAGAACCAACCTGGCGCAGGTAATTCTTAAAATGCTGTCCCTCCGGATCAGCGATATCGGGGGCTTCCCCTTTATCGATCCCCCGGAAAACCGCCTGATTACTGACGGCATTAATCTTCTGGAGCAGCTGGGAGCTATCGAAAAGGATGCCTCCGGAACTATCCGTCTTACCGCTGTGGGGAAGACTATGGCAAGGTTCCCCTGTGATCCCCGGTTTTCCCGTATGCTCGCGGAAGCCGCAAAGAGGGGAGCTCTCCGGGAAACTCTGATAATCACAGCGGCGCTTTCCGCAAGAGACGTGAGAGAGCGGCCTCTGAACCTCCGTCAGGCCTCGGATACCAGTCATGCCCGCTTTAATGATGAAAAATCTGATTTTGTGTCCGTCCTGAAGCTTTATGACTATCTTCAGAAAATCCGGGAGGAGGAGACCGCTTCCCAGATGAAGAAAACCATGAAGAAGGAATTCCTCTCCTTCCTGAGAATGCGGGAATGGTTTGACATCCTCTCCCAGCTCCGGGAGTGCTCCGAAGAACTGGGCTTTAAGGAAAACACGGAGCCCGCCACCTACGAGGAACTTCACATCTCCCTCCTTTCCGGCATCCTGGGGCAGATCGGCATGAAATCCTCCGAAGGCTACGAGTATCAGGGCGCCCGGGGCACCAAATTCTTTATTTTCCCGGGATCCGGCATTGTCAAAAAGCCCCCGGTCTGGGTGATGGCGGCGGAAATCGCGGAAACCTCCAAGGTTTATGCCCGTACCGTGGCGGCTATCGATCCCCTGTGGCTGGAAAAGCTGGCTCCCCATCTGGTGCGCTATTCCTGGAGCGATGAGTACTGGAGCAAGAAGAACGGAGCTGTGATGGCTCATGAGAAGGGCACCTTTCTGGGGCTTACCTTATTCGCGGATCGCACGGTGAACTATACCCGGCACGATCCTGTCCTTTGCCGGGAGCTTATGATCCGGGAAGGGCTGGTGAACGGCGAATTCTTCACCCGGGCGGCGTTCTTCCGGCACAATCTGGATCTGGTGGAAAAGGTGGAGGATCTGGAGGAAAAGTCCCGCCACCGCGACATTCTGGTAAGCGAGGAGACTTTGTTCGCCTTCTACGACGAGAGAATCCCGGAGGATATCGCCGATGCCCGTACCTTTGAGAAATGGTGGCAGGGCAAGGAAAAGACGGATCCCAAATTCCTGAACTACGATCTGGAAATGCTGAAGAAGCGTGATACCTCCATGATCAGCGCGGATCTGTACCCGGATCATCTGGAAACCGGGAATTTCAGAATCCCTCTTACCTACAACTTTGACCCTACCAAAGAGAATGACGGCGTAACCGCAGTTATTCCCATCACCGTGCTTAACCAGATCCCCGAGGATATTTTTCTGTGGCTGATTCCGGGATTGCGCCTTGAGTTATTCACTGAGCTTATCCGTTCTCTCCCTAAGGCGCTGCGGCGTTCCTTTGTGCCGGCCCCGGATCATGCCAAAGCCCTTAATGAAAGTCTGAGTCCCGCTGACGGCTACTTTTGGGATGCTCTGACGGCGAAAATGACCAAAATGGCCGGCACGGTCATAAAAAGGGATGATTTTGCCCTGGAGAATCTCCCCCGGCACCTCAGCTTTTATTTCCGGATTGTGAACGCCAAGGGGCGGCTTATCGCCGAAGGGCGGGATCTGGGCATCCTGAAGCATCAGCTTAAGGAGGATGTGAAAAACACCCTGGCCGAGGTCCTGAAAAACGCTCCCCGAAAAGCCAAATCCGCTTCCTGGACCTTCGGCGCCATTCCCGAAACCGAAACCCGGAGAACCGGCAGTCTTGAGGTAGTAGCCTATCCGGCTCTGCACGATGCCGGAGACGGCGTAACCCTGGAGCTTTACGGTTCCCGGGAGGAGGCGGATCGCGAGATGTGGCAGGGGGAAAAGCGTCTTATCATGCTTTCCATCCCGAGCCCCCTGCGTTATCTGGAAACCAAGCTGCCCAACCGGGCCAAGCTGGCCATGTACTTTAATGCCGTGGGGAGCGTGCAGACTCTGATATCCGATCTGGAATCCCTGGCTCTGGATGACATTATGGAATCTCTGGGGGGCATCTCCCGGGAGCAGGCCTCCTTTGATCGCATTGTGGAGGAGGCGAAATCCTCCATTTACGATCGGGTGCTCCTCCTGGCGGAACAGGCTGAAAAGATCCTCCTCCGCTCCAACGAGGTCAGAAAGCATCTCCGGGGCCGCATGGATCTTCAGACCGCCTACGCCTTCAGCGACATCGGAGGAGAGCTTAACCGCCTTATCTGCAAGGGCTTTGCCACCTCTGCCACCATGAAGTACTATCCGGAGCTTACCCGCTATCTTGATGGCATGCTGAAGAGAATAGAAAGACTGCCCCGGGATCCGGCTCGGGATCGCATGCTGATGCTGAAGTGTCAGGCCGCGGAGGAACGGTATGAATCCCTGCTGGGGATGTTTGCCGGAAAGACGCTGCCCCGGGAGGTGCATCTGGTGAAATACATGCTAGAGGAGCTCCGGGTGTCCCTCTTCGCCCAGAGTCTGGGCACTCTCTATCCGGTATCGGAAAAGAGAGTCACCCAGGAAATCGACCGCCTTATGGCGCAGTATCGGAGCTAAGCGGAGCATCAGAAGGATAGAAATCAATGATGATGCAGAGAAGATGATGAAGCAGCTAAGGAAAGATGAATAAAGAAGGAGAGACCGGAAATGAGCGAGAGCAGCGCCGGCAATAACGGCAGCAGGGATGAGAGCGTAAAGAGCAGCATAAGCGCCAGCGAAAATGCCGCGGGCGGCGATCCTGCCGGCACCGCGGCGGCAGGGTATACCGGTTCCGTCCTTGAAAAATGGCTGGAGGCCATGCGGTTAAGAACGCTGCCCCTGTCCCTTTCCGCAGTGCTTCTGGGCGTGGTGCTGGGGTGCCTGGAATCCCCGGAAACCGCTGTTTCCCCCTGGAAAACCGGCATTCTTGCTTTTTTTATCTTGTTAACAGCGGTGCTCCTTCAGATCCTGTCCAATTTTGCCAACGACTACGGGGACAGCGTTTCCGGCGTTGACAACAAGGAGCGGGCAGGGCGCATCAGCGTGCTCCAGCAGGGCGGCATGACCCGGAAGGAGCTTCTCCGGGGTATTTTGGCAGCCGGCGTTCTGTCTCTGGGAACGGGCAGCATCGCTCTCCTCCTGGCCTTCATGGAGAGTCCGGCGGCTCTTCTGGGCTTCTGCCTTCTGGGGGCTCTGGCCGTGGCGGCGGCGGTAACCTACACCATCGGCATTGCCTACAGCTATATGGGGCTGGGGGATCTTTCGGTGTTTATATTTTTCGGGCTGGTGTCCGTCATGGGGGCCGAATACATGATCGCCCATGATGTCAGCGCTCTTGGGATTATCACCGGCTGCTCCGCCGGATTTATGGCCATTATGGTGCTTAATGTAAACAATCTCCGTGATTATGAAAGCGACATCAAGGGCGGCAAGAATTCCGTGGTGGTGCGTCTGGGGCTTTCCGGCGGCCGGGTGTATCACTGGTGCCTCTGCAATGCGGCAGTGCTCCTTTTTTTTGCGGCCGGCGTGATAATTAATTCCTGGTGGGCTCTCCTGCTTCTGCCGGTGATAATCCCCTTCTTTAAGGTCACCGCCTTTGTGACCTCAGAACAGAACAGCGGCGTTACTCTGGATCCCTGTCTTAAGAAGACCTCCATCGCTGCCAGCGTAATTAACCTGACCCTGGCGGTTACCCTGACTCTGGCGCAGCTTTTCTGAGGGTATGACGGATCCGGGGATGCGGCTTCCGCAGGCGAAAACAGGCTCCGAAAAAAGCCGGCAAGCCTTTTCATTCCCGCCGGGATCGCCCCCGGAAAAAATCCCGGATTTTTTTTTGCGCCGGGACTGTTGTTTTATTAAAAAACTGATATAATGCTCAAACTTTGAACAGCGATCCCCCGGGATTGCGTCGGAGAATGTTGCGGCCAGGGAAGGCTGCAGTTTGTCTTTAACTCCTCCTGGCATGATGCCTGGCGGCTTTTTTTTTCATTATTTTTTAAGTAATTATTATGTCAGAATCTTTTGCTGAGCTTTTTGAAAAAAGTGAGAGCACCAAACTTAACACAGTAGTTAAGGGTGTTGTTGTATCTGTTGATGACAAGTCTGTAATCATTGATACCCATTCCAAGTCCGAGTCCATCGTTCCTGTTGCTTCCTTCACTGACGCTGAAGGCAATGTTACCGTTCAGCCGGGCGATGAAGTTGATGTAGTTCTCAAGAGCATCGCTGATGACGACGGTTCTACTGTTGTTTCACGTGACGAAGCTAAGCGTGTTGAATCCTGGAGCAAGCTTGAAGAAGCCCTCAAGAACAACGAAGTCGTTGTGGGCGTTATTGATGGCAAGGTCAAGGGTGGCTTTACTGTATCCGTTGACGGAATCCGCGCATTCCTGCCGGGCTCTCTGGTTGACGTTCGCCCGGTACGCGACACCAGCGATATCGAGAACAAGCCTCTGGAATTCAAGGTTATCAAGCTTGATCAGAAGCGCAACAATGTAGTTGTTTCCCGCCGCGCTGTTATTGAAACCGAGCACAACGCTGATCGTCAGACCATTCTCGGTCAGCTGGAAGAAGGTCAGGTTATTACCGGCGTTGTTAAGAATCTTACCGATTACGGCGCCTTTGTTGACCTCGGCGGCATTGACGGTCTCCTGCACATTACCGATATGGCCTGGAAGCGCGTTAAGCATCCTGGCGAAGTTGTTTCCGTCGGTCAGGAAATCCAGGTTAAGGTTCTCAAGTTCGACAAGGAAAGAAGCCGCGTATCTCTCGGCCTCAAGCAGCTCGGACCTGATCCCTGGGCTAACATCGCTGAGCGTTATCCTGCAAACACCGAAATCGAAGGCACTGTTACCAATCTGGCTGATTACGGCTGCTTTGTTGAGATTGAAGAAGGCGTTGAAGGTCTCGTTCACGTTTCCGAGATGGATTGGACCAACAAGAACGTTCATCCTTCCAAGTTCGTTTCCATTGGCGAGAAGGTGAAGGTCAAGGTTCTGGATATCGATCCGGACAAGCGCCGCATTTCTCTCGGCCTCAAGCAGTGCAAGCCGAATCCCTGGAAGATCTTCAGCGAGCAGCATAAGGTTGGCGAGAAGATCACCGGCATTATCAAGAGCGTTACCGAGTTCGGCATGTTCGTTGGTCTCGAGGGCGGCATTGACGGTCTCGTTCACCTCAAGGACATTTCCAGCTCCGAGGGCGAGAAGACCCTGCTGAGCTACAAGGAAATGAAGGGCAAGGAAGTTACCGCCGTTATTACCAGCATCGAAGCTGATCGCGAGCGCGTATCTCTCGGCATTCGTCAGCTCGAAGAAGAGCCGTTCTCCGCTTACGCTGACAACCTGAAGAAGGGTTCCTCCGTAGTTAACGGTACCATCAAGTCCGTAACTCCTGAGGGCGCTGTAGTAGCTCTTACCGATGACGTTGAAGGCTACATCCGCGCTGCTGACGCTTCTACCGATAACGTAGAAGACGCCACCACCGTATTCAATGTCGGCGATGCAGTTGAGGCTGTATTCCTGGGCATCGATCGTCGTGAGCACAAGCTTTCTCTTTCCGTACGCGCCAAGGCTCGCGCCGAAGAGAAGAAGACCTTCGACGACATCAAGGCTTCTAACAAGGAAGCTTCCAGAAACAGCACCAATGCCATGCAGGAAGCATTCAAGCTGGCTAAGGGCGAGTAATGCTGATGACCTGTCATTGCCCCCGGCATTGACAGCATTTGCAGCGTAGCTCAGAGCTATAAAGAAGCACCGGAATTTAATGGTTCCGGTGTTTTTTTGTCTCAGAAATCTCTATCACGATCCTCCATAATCAATGTTTCTATCCATCTTCTGTTCACACCGCTGTCTGTCTTCCCTGAACTTCATTTGTTCTCTTTCCGAGGTAACCGGAATCCCCGGGAAGAGCTGAATCTGATGCTGAGATAACACTGATTTAAGCTCCGTTCAGTCGCTTTATCATCAGCAAAGCCCGTCGGACATTCGGAATGTGAGAGCCCGGAATTATTCCTGTGAACCGCTGTCTTGGAGTACGTCTGAGAGTTCTCTTGCGGCAATAAAAAAACGGGATCCTAAATCCCGTTTGCTGTTCCGGCAAACTGCCGGTATGAATCTGGGCCGGCTCTTACGAGGCTGCATCACCGGCGCCTTCAGGGGGCAGATTCTTCTGACTAAGGGCTATGGTAAGGAGAGCGTCAGAGGAGCTGTTAAGAGCGGTTTCGCAGGAGTCCTGAATCACTCCGATAATCATGCCCACGGCCACCATCTTCATGGCGACGTCATTTCCGATCCAGAAAAGCGAGCAGGCCAGGGGGATCTGCATCAGTGCTCCTCCGGCGATGCCGCCGGCTCCGCAGGCGCAGAGGGAGGCCATAAAGCAAAGAAGAATAGCCGTCCAGATGTCAATGTTCAAAACTCCGCCATTAAGAGAAGCCACAGCCGATAAAGTGAGCACGCTGATAGTGATGGCGGCTCCGGCCATGTTAACGGTGGCGCCCAGAGGGATGGAAATGGAGCTCATGCTTCTGGGAACCTTCATGCGATCGCAGAGCGCCATGTTTACCGGGATGTTGGCAGCGGAGCTTCGGGTGAAGAAGGCGTAGTAGGCGCTCTCGGCAAGACATTTGAAAACCAGCGGGAAGGGGTTTTTGCGGGTGATGACGAAGACAATGGCCGGGGTTATCACCAGGGCGGAAACGGCCATAACGGCGACTAGCACATAAATGAGCGAGGCATAGCCCAGGAGCCCGTCGATGCCGCCCTGAGAGACAATGGAGTTATATACCAGTCCCATGACGCCCAGAGGAGCCAGACGGATAACGATGCGGACAATGGCTGTTACCACTGAGGCCAGATCCTCCAGCACGGCTTTGATGGATTCTTTGGCGTTCCGGAACATATAGCCCAGAGCGGCAGTCCAGACCAGAATGGAGATATAGTTGGCATTGATGAGGGCGTTTACCGGATTGTCAACCGCGTTTATCACGATGTTGTAAAGCACCGCGGAAATGCTGCCTGCAAAAGCGGCTCCTTCGTTGGCGGTTCCGGTCAGGGTTACCGAGACCGGGAACAGGAAGGAGGCTCCCGCCGCGGTTACCGCAGCCAGGAACGTGGAGACGAAATAGATGATCATGAGCTTCCAGAGCTGGCTGGATCCTTCCTTTTGATGCTCGGCGATGGCTGAGGTTACCAGTACCAGCACCAGAAGCGGCGCCACGCTTTTAAGAGCCTTTACAAACAGATCTCCGAAGCCTTTTATAAAAGACGTCTGTTCCGGACAGAACAGAGCCAGAAGAGTGCCGATGACAAGACCGATAACGATCTGGAGCACCAGGGGCACCTTCTTATATGCGGCATACAAAGGAGTTTGACGCCTTTCTGGACAAAACCCTGACAGAACAGGATGCCATTGTGTCCGGACTTATTGAAAAACATGAAAAGCGTCAGCGAGAGCTTGGAAATGAAAGCAAAACGATAAACCCGCCTATAGGTCTGGTTCTTCAAATGCTCATCATAAACAGATTTAAAAATCCGAAATACCGGGAGGCCTGCTTTGCCTGGATGACTGACTTCAGAATCCCTGTCACCAACAACTGCTCGGAGCGGGCATTCCGGATGGAAAAGGCCCGCATGAAGGTCAGCGGACAGTTCGATTCCACTGAAAATGCTCAGAATCATGCCGATGCAATGACATACCTCGCCACCTGCGAAAAAAACGGAATCAACTGCTGCAAAGCCATTGAAGCAGTGTTTGCAGGAAAGCCATACACCCTCGAAGAGCTGGGGTCTATGAGCATCTGGAGTATCCCGAATTACGCAATGCGGCAGGCATGGCACGGAATGCCGCCGGGACTTCGGCAGAGGTTTCCTCTTCGGCAGAGGTTTCCTCTTCATCTGAGAAACCTGCGTCAAAGGAATCAGTTACTGCGAAGTCTGAGACTAAGGAAGCAACAGCTCCGAAGCCTGAGACCAAGGAAGCAACGGCTTCAAAGTCTGAATCCAAGGAAGCAACAGCTCCAAAGCCTGCAACCAAGGAAGCGATTACTCCGAAGTCTGCGGCCAGAAAGCAACGACTCCGAAATCTGAAACCAGGGAATCGACAGATGAGACTCCTGCGGCAAAAGAATCAACGGCTGCAAAACCTTCAGTCAAGGATCTGCAAACTGCCACCCCGCCTCCGGGAACCGGTAACCAGGATAAAGTTAACCCGGTTCCAGAAAGAGGCTCCCCATGAACAAATCCTAACAACAGTCAGACAATCACAAAAAGCATAGCACTGAAACGCCATCCGGATCATCGCCTGCTTACCGAGCAGTCGATAGGGATGACGCGCCCCCTCTATGAGGAAATGTCGGTGGGGTCAATTTAGGTACTTTTAGGGGCTGTGAATAGTAACAATGTTATTTTCCGGTGCTGCCGAAGCCGCCCTGACCGCGATCCGTGTCTGAAAGCTCGTCTGAGAGCTCAATGGTTTCATAGCGCACCGGAACAATGATGGCCTGAATGGCGCGTTCTCCTCTCCGGTAGCTCAGCACGGTGTCTCTGGTATTGCTGTCCAGCTCGTCCACGCTGATGTGGGCGATCCATTCCCCCCGGTAGTCGCTGTCAATGACGCCGACTGTATTTCTGAGGCCGATGCCCTTTATTCCGGCGCTGCTCCGGGGCAGCAGCAGGGCGACGAAGCCATGGGGCACCTCGGCGGCAAAGCCCAGCCTGACCACATTGTCGCAGCCGGCGCGAAGCTCCGTATCCTCCTGAAAATAGATATCCATGCCGGCGGAGTCATGCTTGATTTCCGGCGGAATGAAATTACTGACCAGCGGTTTTACTCTCATGTTAGTGTTCCGAAAATGTATTAATTAATCACCGGGCCCTCGGACATCATCTGAACTTCATACAGCAAGCCGAAAGCCTTTTCTCCCGCGGTATTGTACCCTAATTATCCCGGCAAGTATCCAAGATCCGGAAGGGGCTGTGAGGAAGGCCGAAGTCCCGCCGGCATCTCCGGATTATCGGAGGGGGATGTCCGGCCTTCAGAACGGACTCCGGGGGGGCCGCTCCTTCCGGAAAATCTTTTCCAGCGGGGGCAAACATAGTAAAATTTGCTCAGAGATAATTTGAAGGAGCGGCGACATGATTACAGGTCATCTCGGGGATGAGTTTTCTGAAAAACTGCTGGGCGAATATGCCGGATATATCCGAAAGGCCATGGCGGAGCGGCTTCCTGATGGGAGGCTGGATCTGGAACCCGATAGCCGGGTTTTTGCAAACTTTGATACCAACGAGACCGAGCCCCAGGATGACCGGATGGCCGAGTACCACCTCCGCTATCTTGATGTGCATGTGATTCTTGAGGGACGGGAAAGAATCGGCTTCCGTCCGGAAGCGGTGCGACTGGGCTCTGTTCCGGAAGCCGATGCCGAGGCCGTGCCTTATTCCGAAGAAAAGGACATCGGCTTTCTGGCCCGGAAAACTCCGCTCTCTTATCTGGATCTTAAACCGGGGGATTTTGCGGTATTTTATCCCGGCGAGGCGCACAAGCCTCTCTGCGCATCCGGGGCTCCCGGCACGGTGAAAAAGCTGATTCTCAAGGTTCTCGTGTCCCGGACGGCCGGGGCCTGAGGTTTCCTGCTATAATGGCGGGAGCTAAGGTTATGTTTTCCGGAAGGATCCGGAGTCATCAGAAATTACCGGAACAGGATGGCGTCATCCGGTGTCCGGATTTGTTTTTTTTATAATCGGGAAGACCCGCGGCGGGCGGGGCTCCTCCGGAAGGGCGGTTATGATTCGTAAAATCTTCAAGTACTGTTATTTTCTGGTGCTGCTGGCAGTGGCTCTTTTGGCTCTGGCTCTGGGCATGGCCAATGACAGCAGCGTGATGCTCAATCTTCTGGCCGGAAAGACGGAAATAACGATTTCAGCTCTGATGGGTTTTTCCTTTCTGGCGGGAGCGGTGTTCTTCAGCTTTATCTGGGCCTATATCGTCTTTATTCAGTGGGTGCGCATCAGAAATCTCCGGCGCCGGATCCGCCACATGGAAAAGAACGGCATTCCCGAGGTTCAGGGGCTGCTGTCTCCCGCAAAGGACGCTGTTCCTGATCCCGCTCCCGAGCCCGAATACTCCGGGGATCTGAAGGTAATTTCCGCCGGCTGAGCACGGTCTGGAGACGCTGTTTTACCATGATTGAGTTACTGTTCCTTCTTCTGCCGGTAGCCGCCTTTTACGGCTGGTACATGGGCTATCATGCCGCGCAGAAAAGCGATGAGAACAGAAGCTCCGGAAATATCAGAAACCTCACCCGGGGACTTAACTACTTTTTCAATCACGACCGCAAAAAGGCCGCGGACGAGCTTATCAGCTTTTACGACAGTCAGTCCAATCACAGCTTTGAAGAAAACCTGGCTCTGGGCAACCTCTACCGCGAAAGAGGCGAAATGGAGCGGGCCATAAATTTTCATAACAGCATCATGACCATGGAGGGGCTGTCCTCCAATGAAAGATCCCTGGCGCTTCTGGAGCTGGCCCGGGATTTCATTCAGTCCGGGCTTTTGGACAAGGCCGAGGAAATTCTCCGGGAGCTTATCAGCTACGATGCGGAAAAGGCCCGGGCCTGCGAGCTTCTGGTAAAGATCTACGATCAGGAAAAGGAATGGCAGAAGGCTCTGGAGACCATCAAGTGCTTCCGCAGCATATTCCGGGAGTCCGCCAATATCCGCATCAAGGAAGCGGAATATCTTTGCGAGCTCGGGAATGACGCGTTTTCAGTAAAGCAGGAAGATCAGGCTCTGGAGTATTTCAAAAAAGCCGCGCAGGTTAATAAAACCTGTGTCCGGGCTTATCTCAACATTGCCAAAATCAATATCGAAAAGAAGCATTTCCCGGAAGCTATGCAGGCCATGGATGCCATTGCCGAAGCCGATTCCCGGATGATCAGTCTGTGCGTGAAGCTTCTGGGGAAGTGCTTCCCGGAGGAGAACGGCAGCCAGGGAGAGCTTGAGGTGCTGGAAAGATGGCTTCAGATTTCCGGTTCGGAATCTGTGGCTCTTCGCATGGCCGAGCTTTTGGCGGCGGTCAGAAGCGTGGATGATGCCGAGGAATTCATCATAAGATACCTGAAGAAGAATTCCAGTATCAGAATGTTTTCGCTACTGATGGATTTCAGGCTTGATACTCTGGATTCTCAAAGCCAGCAGAAGCTCCAGGTTTTTAAGAGTCTTATCGACGCTCATCAGATTAATGCCAGCCGTTTTGTCTGCCGGCACTGCGGCTTCAAGTCCCAGATGCTGTTCTGGAAATGTCCCAGCTGCCACAAGTGGGAAACCATGCTGCCAAACGCTTCCATTGACCTATCGCAGGGTTCTCTGCCCCCTGCCTGATTCGGATTTTTAAGGATTCCATATGACTGAAGCACTTCATGCCAAACCGGAAGCAGATCCCCGGATAATAGTAGCCCTTGATTTTGCGGCCGAGAAGGAGGCGGATGCTCTGGTGGCCGCTCTGGATCCCGCCATGGCCCGTCTTAAAATCGGGAAGGAAATGTTTACCCGTTTCGGCCCGGAGATGGTAAGACGCTATCAGGGGCAGGGCTTTGAGATTTTTCTGGATCTCAAGTTTCATGACATTCCCAATACGGTGGCCCGGGCCGTGGCCGGAGCTGCTGACCTGGGGGTTTGGATGGTTAATGTGCATGCCATGGGCGGCGCCAAAATGATGACCGCTGCGGCACAGGCTCTTCGGGAATTCGGGAGCGACCGTCCGAAGCTCATAGCCGTTACCGTGCTCACCAGCATGGATGCGGAGCAGCTTGCCGGAGTGGGGATTTCAGACAGCGTGGAAAACCAGGTGCAAAGGCTGGCCCGGCTGGCCCGGGACTCCGGTCTTGACGGTGTGGTTTCCAGCGCCCGGGAAGCCGCCCTCATCAGAAGCTCGGTTCCCGGAGAGTTTTGCATCGTAACCCCGGGCATCAGACCCGCCTGGGCCGCAGCCAATGATCAGGTGCGCATTGTTACCCCGGGGGATGCCCTCAGAGGCGGTTCCGATTATCTCGTTATCGGAAGACCCATTACCAGAAGTCCGGATCCCCTGAAGGCTTTGGAGATGATTGCCGCGGAAATCAGGGAAGCCGGTTTTTAATCAGCAAAAACTTCTGACAGAGGCTTCTTATTGAAGCCTTTTCTGAACTTCTCTCAAAGTCGTGAGCTGCAAAGTCCTGAATCCTTTAATTTTAAGACCGTTCGTTGCTTCAAAAACTTCCCATCGCTCGCATACTGTTCTTGTTCCCGCCCATCCCGCTTATTCCATTACGCATTGCTACTATTTGGCTTGGATTTTGGTGTGCAAAGAAATTGAGGACTATTGCGGTAGATGTTGCACTCTGTAACTTGAAATAAGATATTCTGGAAACGTTTCTTATTTCAAGATAAAATGCTAAAATGAAATAAAAGATGTAATGTGCTAATTCACTTTCAGCATTGGAGGTTCTTATGCATGAAGAACAGAACCGTTGGCTTTCGTAATAACAATCTTTTCCGACGGGGCAATCTTTCCGGCAGTATTTTTGGAAAAGTGCAATACAAAGCCTTTGTGACATTTTCACCATATTTTGAATGCGACTTTTTGGCCACAACATCCTTATTGAGAGAGTCGGGAGCTATTATCAGGTTTATTGCGAGAACCCATTGTGTTCTGTGACTTGAAATACCCGTGTTTTTGACTTGGCTCGAAA
>DFFT01000104.1 GCA_002372325.1 Succinivibrionaceae bacterium UBA3769
TTTGATACCTTTGCCACTCTGATGCTTCATACCGGGTATTTCACCGAGGCCAAGGATGCTGAAATTGCCGGAACCGAAAAGACCGCAGATGGCAATTCCGCATATGATGACAGCGACATTGTAAGCAAAACCGTCATTAAAATCCCGAACAAAGAGGTTTTGCAGATCTTCTTTGAAAAGGCGAGGGGGATTTTCAGCAAGGAAAATCCGGAGTGGATCGGCCGGGCCCTGGAAATGCTTAACGCCCTGTTTTCCGGGGATGCCGAGCAGGTTCAGTACATCATAACCGACATGCTTATGAGCTTTGTCAGCATCCGGGACGCCAGCGATGATGGTTACTATCACGGATTCTTGACCTCCGTGCTGGGTATCGCCGCCGGACAAGGAAAAAACCGGATAAACACCATTGAGATGGAGTCCCCGGAGGACTCCGGCAACGGGTTTTCAGATATCATTCTCAGCAAAACCTTTGAGGGCAAGGCGGTCATCCTGGAGTTTAAGAAATGCAAGACCGGAACTCCCAAAGCTATTAGAAACATGTGCCAGGAAGCTCTTGAACAGATTGAGAAGAATAAGTATGCATATCGTTACCGGGCCAGCGGTTATCAGGACATCATAAAGTACGGCATTGCCTTTTACGGCAAGGGATGTCTGGTGATCAAAAAAACAGATGAGCCCGTTTCCGAATAGGAACTCAGGTTTAACCGGAATGCTTCCTGAATGCCCGGTTGGACTGCAAGATTCCGGTTCAGGTAATCAATGATTGCTGGCGTATCGCACGCGACAGGCGGTCATCCATGGCTGCTGGGAGATCCCCAAATTAAAAGGCTCCCCAGGGAGCCCTTCTGTTTCATTTCTTAACCGCTGAAATTCCAGCAGGAATATGCTTGCAGCCCCGATATCAGATATCCATAGGCGGAAGCTTGGGAAGATCGTTCTCGTGATACTTGAAGTTGGGATCCTCGCCTACAGTTTCTCTCTCGGTCTTCTTCTGCCGCATGGCTGCGCGGAGACGCTGAATCTCCTCATCGTCATCGTCAAAGCCGAACACGAACTGGGGCTCGGGATCCTTAGGAGCGGCGTCTTCTTCCTCAGCAGCAGCGTCCTTCTTTTCTTCCTCCTCATCATCGGGAGCTACGGCGCAGCTGAAGTCGAATTCAGAACCGGAGGACTGGGATGACCAGGCCTGTCTTATCTGATCGTCGATGAAGTTTACGGCAGCCTCGGTGAGGGATACTCGGAGGTTGTCCTCGGAATGATCCTCCATGTACTGACAGTACTGCTCCACGCTGTGAATGTCCTGTCTTTTGAACCAGTCGGACTCGCCTTCAATAAAGGGATCGAAATCGTCCACGTTTCTGACGAGAACCCCCTCCATCATGCGAAAATCCTCCGGCCCCAGCAGATTGCCCGTGGATTTGTCTTCGATGAAGATAGCCGGTTCATCAGCGGAAACGCCCTTGAGAATCTCAATCTGCTTAGGCGTTCTGGCATCCTCGGGAGTGTTGGAGGCGTCAAGATATTCCGGAAGCTTGCCGTAATGCACAATAAACACGGTTCCCTCGGGACTGTGGGCTTCCACAATATACCCCGCTCCGCCGGCATCGGGCCGGGCTCTGCCGTCTACATAAAGTTTGGGTTTGGTACTAATGCTCATGGCTCCTCCGCTTTGTCCGGCTGAAGACAGCAGGACAATTCTCAAAACTTCTGAAAGGTGTATGAAGTGATTTTATCCCTAAAAAGAATCTGATACCGTTACGGGCACGTGATTTTGGGAGTTTGGCGAAACTTTTTCCGGATCCTGAATGTCAGGCGGCTTCCAGTTCCTTTTGGATCAGCTTTTCAAAATCCTCCGGGGGCACCGGTTTGGAAAAGTAATACCCCTGAATAAGGTCGCAGCCCATTTCCTTAAGCAGATTGCACTGCTCCTCCTTTTCCACTCCTTCGGCAATGGCGGGAATGTTCAGGAAGCGGGCAATGTCCAGAATCAGTCTGATAAGCTTGAGCTCCCGGGGACTGTCCAGCATTTTCCGGACAAAGGACATATCCAGCTTCAGAGCATCGATGGGCAGCGAGGTCAGCATGCTCAGGGAGGAATACCCGGTGCCGAAATCGTCCATCTCGATTTTAAAGCCTTTGTCCCGGAGCTTTTTGGCGGTTTCGATGATCTGCGCCGAGTCATCGGTGTAGGCGGATTCGGTAATTTCCAGGAGGAGGTCATCGTAATCCAGACTGTGCAGAGTCAGCAGATCAGAAAGCTCATTCTCCAGTTCCGGAGCATAGATATCAGTGCGGGAAACGTTAACCGACACCGGAATCTTTTTCTGGAATTTGTCATGCCACAGCCGCACCTGCCGAGCCGCTTCGGACCAGACGTAGCGATCCAGCCGGTACACGAGGCCGTTCTCCTCAAAAAGCGGAATGAAGATCCCGGGGCTTATCAGGCCCATGTCCGGGTGCACCCAGCGTACCAGAGCCTCGGCGCTGTGAAGTTTCGGGCGCTTGCCCTGGATAACGTACTTGGGCTGATAGTAAACCACGAACTGCTTCTCCCGGATAGCGGTGTCCATCATCATAATGAGACGTTCGTTGAAGATTTCCTTGTCGTGGACTTCATCGCTGTAGTAATAGCAGGAGGTCTTGTAGGAATTCTTGTTGTCATAGCAGAGCAAAGAAGCCCTTTCATAACGCTGCTCCGCGTCCAGACTCTTCAGAACATTCTGGTAAATGCCCATATGGATGTTGACGCGGGTATTTCCGGTAACATCCCGGATAATTGCCGCGAGCCTGCTGCAAATATCGTCATAGTCTTCCCGGTGCGGGAGATACATCAGAAAACATCCCGGATCGCTGCGGCAGGCCAGACCGCCGGTTTCGGGCAGAATGCGGTGAAGTTCGTCGGAGATGGCTTTCAGCACCTTTCTGATAAACTGCCGGCCGTAGATATCCATAAGCATATAAAAGCGGTTCAGCACAATCACTGCCGCATCCATAGGGACTTCGGGATCAGTAAGATCGAACTGCCGGACATACTCCATGAAGAAGTTCCGGGAATAAAGAAGGGTCAGGGGATCTCTTTCATTGTTGCGAACAAGGCGGCTGTCTTCTTCCAGAGCGATGGAACGCTCAATGCGCGCCAGAATTACTTCGGGATAGTCCAGGGGCTTGGGAATGAAATCAGCGGCTCCGCGGCGGAGAGATTCCACTTCGGCCTCCCGATCGGCGGTAAGCACGATCACCGGAGCTATGCCGTATTCTTCAGGATGAGCATGGAATTCATTCATGAACTCGTAGCCGTCCATTACCGGCATAATAAGATCCAGCAGAATCAGGGAAACGTTTCCGGGCTGCATTCTGAGCGCGTCCAAAGCCTCCTGTCCGTTGGCGGCGCAGATTACATCGTATTCTCTGCCGACAATAACGGTCAGATAGTGGATGTTGATTTCCGAATCTTCAACTATCAGCACCTTCCTCTTTCTGCCGGGATCTCTGCGGAGTATGTGCAGCATTGTAGCCCCCTTGCGCTGATCTGCGCCATGTCTGTCTGTGGAACTGCAAGTTAATGCCGCCGGGCGGCATGCATATTGGCAGGCTGAATAATTCCGGAGGGAAAAACAGTATATCTAAGCCATTGTAAACGGGGGCGGCATTAATGACAGCGTTTTCATGCGGAAAGTTTGCGTCATGTCCGAATTTAAAGGAACGGGAGGCGGCAATACGGGAATTTTCAGAAAACAGCTGAAGAACGTAAAAAGCTCCGCGGCTTTATGTCTTTTATGCGGAGTTATGATACTTCCTTGTCAATGTCAGGCAGTTCCCGGGTCAGCCTCTGCTGAGCTTCAGCCTGAACGCCGGTCTTACCGCGATTTCCCTGTCGTTAACAGGGAAACCGTATACCAGAAGAGTTCCGCTGCGATGAACCAGCGCGGCATTATTGCTGTGAAAGCCCGGGGATCTCAGCCACCAGAGGCAGTGCTGTCTGTTTTCTCCGGCAAAAGCGCCCCGGCTCAGAGTGTGCGGCGTGGGGGAGCATACCCGGTCAGCGTCGCTTCTGAAATATTTTCCGGCTTCCTGCAGGCTGAGACAGAATATGCGATCCCGGGTCTTATGTCCTCCGCTGGCATTGGACTCGGGATTGCTGGCATTGGGAAGCCAGGAAACAGCGATGGATTCCCGCTCTTCCGGGGTAAAGGCCCCGTTCAGAAAATCGCTGTTCAGCCAGCGGCGGAGATCGCAGTCTGTCCAGGTGATATCCGCCATTTCGTCATGATACGGGATGACGTCCAGAGCGAAGCGGCTCACCGCCAGAAGCTCCGTTTCGGATTTATCCAGCACCAGCCATTCAATGGGAGAGCTTTCCTCACGGGAACCCTGCTGCCAGCGGCCGAAGGTAATGAAGGATCCCGGAACGGGAACATGATAGGTTATGCCTCCGGCGGTGATAGAGCAGGCCTCCGGCTTATGGGAAAAGCTTTTGATAAACTCTCCCGGAAAACTCAGGATTCTGTCCAGAAGAGGAATTCTGGAGACCGCGGCGGTAAGCTCCTCGGAGGCATCTGATTTCCAGAGATCCTTGTCCAGCTGCCTGAGGGGCCAGCCGTACCGGGAACGAAGGCTTTTAAGCTCGGCGTAGCGCTTGCCGTCCTCCAGTTCTCTCAGAAAGGACATAAATTCGGCGCTGTTTTTAAACTGATACTCATAATCCCCGAATACCGCAGTGGAAAGATCGGTGATGCGCTTTTCCAGAATGCCCTTTTGCGTCTCGGCGGGCACAATCCTTTGCATGATCACCAGCACATGGCTCCAGGTCTTGATAAGACGGAGATACTGAGCCCGGTCCTCGTTTTCGAGAGCGGTCATCTTGGTGTCAAAGTCCGGCATTCCCTCAAAAACATAGTCTCCCAGACGGAATTTGAGGTATCCGGAAAGGCGGTATCCGAGATAAAAGCCCTGAAGACACCGGGGAGCTTTGGCAAGATATTCCTCGTCCATGTTTTCCTTAAGATCCCGAAGAACAGCGGTAATTTCCGGAGGATTTCCCAGAGCCAGGGAGGCAAAGATACTGAGACTCCCGCTCCGGAAAATGCGGAGAGCCTCTATGAGGAAGGGATCCTCTTCGTTTCCGGCGCTGGCGATTTC
>DFFT01000131.1:0-34117 GCA_002372325.1 Succinivibrionaceae bacterium UBA3769
TCAAAGCCGGATTTTCTGACCAAAATTGTCAACCTTCTTGAGGAGCTTAACTATCCGCCGAAATTTTTGGAGCTGGAGCTTCGGGAGACCGTGCTGTCCCATGCTGATGTCAGAATTCTTAAGGACTTTGGCCATCTTCGCGAGATGGGGGTAAAGATCAGCGTTGATGATTTCGGCACCGGACTCATTAACATCACCAATCTTAAGACCTTCCCCTTGGACTGCATCAAAATTGATAAGTGTTTTATCAGCAACATTTCCAAGTCTCAGGAAAAGCAGCAGATCGTGGATGCCATCATCAGTCTGGCTAAAACCTTTAAGCTTTCGCTGATTGCCGAAGGGGTGGAAACCGGTATTGAGCTTGACTATCTGAGGCAGTCAGGAATTGCCGATATTCAGGGTTTCTATTTTGCGGAGCCGCTTAATGTTGAGGCTATGACCGATTATATCGAGCACAAAAAGAATTCCGAAGAGAGCAATTAGCGGTTAAGGTAACAAGGTGTCAATGCGGCCGGGACGGCGTTTTTCGTAACCTGGTGCCTCAGAGATGACAAAAAGGAAAGGGCTGTGTCATAAGACGCAGCCCTTTGAATTTTGAATTTATCCGGTTTTTCACTGTTGTTATCAGCAAAGTTACCCGGCTTGTATTCAGGCGTTTCTCTACATTATGTCATCAAGACCGCCATCACCTCCGAAGCTTCCCTGAGAGGATGAAGAGGAAGATGATGATGAACCGGAATTGCTCCGCCCGTCATTATCAACCTTAAAGTCCTCTTCTTCAGTAACATAGGTGTTTGCGGAAATGCGCGGAGTCTTGATAAAGAATTCCTTATAACCGGCAACAGAACTGGTAACAATGTCTTCTCCAGGCTCCACCGGGGTTTCCGGAGTTCCCTTGAGAGCATAGTTCATAAATTCAATCCAGATAGGAAGAGCGGATTTACCGCCGGATTCTCCCCGTCCCAGACTTTTTGCATAATTGTCGAAACCTACCCATACCGTGGTGACGGTATTTCCGTTGAATCCGGAAAACCAGGCATCGCGGCTTTCGTTGGTGGTACCGGTCTTTCCGGCAATATCATCCCTCTTCATTACCCGGGCCCTGGTTCCGGTGCCGTTATACCTGCCCCGGGGGCCGGATCCGCCCCAGATAACGCTGTGGAGCGTGCTGGCAATAAGGAAAGCATTGCCATGGGTGATGATTTGTTCTGCGTGGTGTCCTTTAACCAGAAGCTCTGCTTCTTCGGGTACCAGCTCCGGTTTAATGGAATTAACCACGGCATTCGGACAGTCGTTGCAGGCGTCATAAGGTTTTGCTTTGTAAATAACCTGTTCCGCATCTCCCAGAGTAACCGTCTCAATGAGGTAAGGTTCGATTTTATAGCCGCCGTTGGAGAAGGTGGCATAACCGGTTACCAGCTCCAGGGGGGAAACCTCAAAGGCGCCCAGAGCGATGGAGTCGTTCTTCTGGTACTTTTTGACAGTGAAGCCGAACTTGGAGAAGTGCGTTACGAATTTATTAACCCCCAGAGCTCTGATAAGACGGACGGAAACCACATTCTTTGATTTTGTCAGAGCCTCTCTGATGGGGATGAGTCCCTCATATACGTTAGGCGAATTCTTGGGAGACCAGCTGTTTTTGCTCCAGGGATTCCAGATGGAAATTCTTTCGTCCAGCATCAGGGAAGCCAGAGTAAATCTGTCTGCCAGCGCTGCGGAATACAGGAAGGGCTTGATGTTTGACCCGGCCTGCCGTTTTGCCTGTTCCACTCTGTTAAAGGAGTTCTGCATAAAACTGTAGCCGCCCACCATGGCCTTAATGGCCCCGGTGTGGGAGTCAAGGGAGATGAGAGCGCCTTGTACAGCGGGGATCTGTCTCAGCTTATATTGATTGTCCTTTGTGTGCTCTACATAAACCAGATCTCCCGGCTTTATAAACTGGGCGACTTTTGCCGGAAAATTCCCGGAAGGTACTTCGTTTCTGGTGGTCTTGGCCCATTTCATATGGTCAAAGGAAATGGATCCGATCCCCTTGTCCTTTACATAGACATTAACTGAGCTTGTTTTGCTGTCAGCAGATACGGCTATGGCCGGGGTAATGTACTCAAAGGTTTTATAGTTTTTGAGAACAGTCTTCAGGGATTCTTCATCATTAAGGTCAATTTTTTGAGATTGCAGGATGTTTTCCGGCTTCCGGTAGCCGTGGCGCATATCATAGGCGTTTAGGCCGTCATATACTGCCCGGTTGGCCACATGCTGCATTTCGGAGTCTATGGAGGCATAAACCTTGTAGCCTTCGGTGTATACGCCCTCGCCGTAGGTGGCCTCCATCTTCAGTCTGATGGACTCTGCCACATAAGGAGCATTTGCTTCCAGCTTGGCCTTGTGGTAGTAGGCGGACACGGGTTCATTATCGGCGTTCTGATATTCCTCCGGGGTTATCATATTGAGCTGAAGCATTCTGTTCAGCACCAGATGTCTTCTCTTTCTGGCGTTTTCCGGATGGGAGATGGGGTTAAGGTTAGAAGGTGCCTTGGGGAGTCCCGCAATTATTGCCATTTCTCCCAGAGTAAGCTCATCCACGGTTTTGCCGAAATAGACATAAGCGGCGGCTGCTACGCCGTAGGAATGATGTCCGAGAGCGATCTTGTTAAGATAAAGCTCCAGTATTTCATCCTTGGTCAGAGTCTGCTCGATCTTCCAGGACAGGAAGATCTCCTTGATTTTTCTGGAGAAGGTTTTTTCATTGGATAAGAAGAAGTTTCTGGCTACCTGCTGAGTGATGGTACTGGCGCCCTGAACCTTTTTTCCGGTGGACAGACCGGCATAAGCAGCGCGTACAATGCCAATGGGGTCGATTCCCACGTGGTCATAAAAGCGCGCATCCTCTATTGCTAAAAAAGCATTCTTCAGTCTTTCCGGAATCTGGTGAATGGAAAGTGGCATTCTGCGATGCTGACCGAATTCGCCGATAAGCTTCCTGTCCTTTGTATATATGAGGAGGGGCGTTTCAAAGGAAACATCCCTGAGCTCATTAACATCGGGAAGAGCGCTTTGGGTGTGATAGTAATAAAAGCAGCCGGCGGCAGTTAGCAGGCTGCCTAGCAGTATGCAGAACCATATGATTCTGCGCATCCAGATAAAAATCATTTGTATGTCACTGAGTCAGTTAAGAATTTCTGGAATTATAGCTTAATTTGTTACCTAGCTCAAAATCGGCAAAAGGAATATTTCTTTTTTTTAGATATCGGAAGTCATAAAAAGTTATGATATGGGAACGAGTAAAACTTTAATCAGCACGGATGCAAATATGGCTGGAATGAAAAGCAAAGGCGTACTTTATCCGCTTCTCGGGGTGGATTTTGGAAGCCAAAGTATCAAAGCAGTTGCAATCTCAGGCAAGTCCAAAGACTTCAAGATTACTGCCGTAGCAGAAGTCCCTACTCCGAAGGGGGCGATAGTTGATTACCAGATCAATGACATTGAGAAGGTAACAACTGCTGTGAAGACATTAGTCAAGCACGTTTCTGGCGGCCCTAGGTATGTGGCTACTTCTGTTTCGGGGTCTAGTGTAATCTCAAAGATTATTCAGGCTGACGCGAATTTCAAGGATTCAGAACTGAGTACCTTCGTGGAGCAGGAAGCTGAACAGCTTATTCCGTTCCCTCTTGATGAAATCAGTCTGGATTACGAAATTCTTGGGCCTAATCTTGTTGATGCCACTAAGAGTGATGTTCTTCTGAGCGGCGCCAAAACCGAAAGCGTTGAATCCCGTCAGGCGGTGTTTGAGGGCGTCGGCAGAACGGTTAAGGTTGTGGATATCGGTATTCATGCCCTTGCCAGAGCTGTTAAGGCCACTATCCCAGGTTTTGAAGAGGCTTATAACGAAAAGCCTGTGGCGCTTGTTGACGTTGGAGCGGTAACTCTTACCTTTGGTGTAATGTATCATGGTGAAGTTATCTATCAGCGTCTTCAGAGCTTTGGCGGTGATACCCTGACTCAGAATCTATGTCAGGCTACCGGCATGGCTTATGAGGATGCCGAAAAAGCCAAGGTAACCAACAGGATGCCCGGCGATGCCAAGAACGAAATCATTAACCCGTTCATGATTCAGCTGGCGCAGAATATTAAGCGTAATGTACAGCTTTTCAGCAGTTCATCATCTCACCGTGATGTGTCTGCAGTTGTCCTTACCGGCGGCGGCTGCCTGGTTGAAGGTTTTGTTGACCAGATGAGCTCGCTTTTGAGAATGGATGTTAAGTGTCCGGATATCTTTAAGAAATTCCCTAATCTCAAGAGCGATACTAACCAGATGGGGTGCAAGTATATGACCGCGCTGGGTTTAGCATTAAGGAGTTTTGAAGAATGTCCAATATAAACCTCCTCCCGTGGCGTCAGCAGCTGAAGAAGAAAAGTAAAGATGCCTTTATAAAAATTCTTGTTGCGTTCATATTAGTCGGTGTATCAATCGTTGTTTTGGGTTATCTCTGGCTGTCCTTCGAGATTAACACGCAGCAGGGCAGAAATAAGGAGTTCAAGGAGCAAATTGCTCAGCTTGATCAGCAGATTGCCGAAATAGCTAAATTGAAAGAGCGCCGTCAGGAACTCATTGATCGTATGAAGGCTATTGAAACCCTGCAGCAGAACAGAAATATTGCAGTGCATCTGTTCTCTGATTTGCCCACCTTGGTTGCTTCTGGCGTTTATCTTGATTCCATGAAGTTTGATCAGAGAACCGCTCAGGTAAAGGGCATGGCTGAGTCCAACCCTCGTGTTTCATCTATGCTTCGTAACATTGACAACAGTAAGTGGTTAGGTCAGAGTAACATTACTGAGACTAAGGCTGAAATGCAGAACGGACAGCGTAAGCTTCCTACCCTTCCTGACGGCCTTTACAATTTTGTTATGAGCTTTAAGGTAGTTGACAGCACTGATGCCCTTAATGCTGGTAACAAGGGAGGTACCAAGTAATGGCCGGAAGTGATTTTAATATTAACCAGATTGAGACTTGGCCTCTGATTTTAAGGCTTGCATCAGGCTGTTTGTTAGTTGGCGCAATTTGCTATGGAGCTTGGTGGTTTCAGGGCGAAGAAATGCAGGACAAGCTTGACAGCGAGATCAGAGAAGAGACTCGGCTTCGCGCAGAATTTGAAGACAAAGCAGCTCAGGCTGCCAATCTTGAAGCTTACAAGGAGCAAATTGTTGAATTGGAAAGCTTGCTTGATGCTCAGTTAAGGCAGCTTCCTAACAGTAATGAGGTTGC
This sequence comes from Succinivibrionaceae bacterium UBA3769, assembly GCA_002372325.1. Taxonomy (GTDB): domain Bacteria; phylum Pseudomonadota; class Gammaproteobacteria; order Enterobacterales; family Succinivibrionaceae; genus Succinimonas. Next base: position 5,264 of record DFFT01000131.1, read on the forward strand.
CAATCTTCTTGATGACATTTCCTTTATTGCGCAGGATAACGGCCTGACTCTTGCCAGCATAAAGTGGGAACCCGAGGTTCAAAAGGAGATTTATACTGAACTCCCGATGAACATCCATGTTACCGGTACCTATGAACAGCTGGGCAGTTTTGCCGCAGACACTGCTGCTCTTCCGCGAATTGTTACCATCGATAAGTTTGATCTTTCAAGAGTCGATCTTAAGGACAAGGGTGGCAAGGTTGTGGATACTGAGCTTTTGGATATGAAGCTTATAGCAAAAACTTTCCGTTACAATGAAACTCAGGCTAAGCAGAACCAGCAGCGCCGGCAGCGGAGGGAGGCGAATAAATAATGAAGAAATTAACCTTGTTGTCCGCAGCGTTGGCATCTGTTTTGCTGCTCACCGCATGTGAATCTGGTTATACCGATTCCGTAAAGGAGTTTTGCGATACCAAGCGTAAGCAGGCGCCTTCCCAGATTGAGCCTCTTCCTCAGGTGACCGCTTTTGTTGCCATGAAGTTCGAGCCCAAAACTGATCGTATGCCGTTTGTTCTTCCCAAGCCTGAGATTTCTCAGCCAGCTTCAGCTAAGCCTGTTAGCTGTGAACAGCCGGACAGAGAACGTCCTATGGAAGAGCTTGAGCAGTACTCTCTTGATAATCTCTTTATGCGCGGTACCATCATGATGGATAATAAGCTCAGAGCTTTGATTCAGACCGCAGATGGTATTGTTGTCCGTGTTGTTCCCGGAATGCATATGGGACTCAATTTCGGTAAGGTAATCCGCGTTGCGCCGGATTCGGTAGAGGTTGAGGAGTTTATCTCTGACGGTAACGGATGCTGGGATAAGAAATCATCCCGTATTGATTTGATTGAAGCGGAATAATTAGCAGGCAGGAAACATAATTATGAATTTTCAGAAGAAAAAATTAGGGCTTTGTGTGATGCTGGCATCCTTTGCCGGTGTTGTATTGCCTGCTGAGGCAGCCACCAAGCTTGAAAACATTAAGGTAGATAACAGTCTGGCTACTCAGACCCGGATTGAGTTTCAGTTCGATGGTCCCGTGGGCGGCTATCAGGATCGGCTCCAGTATGATCCGGAGCAGCTGGTGCTCAATCTTAGCGATGCAGAGTCAGCATTGCTTAAGAATGACTTTAAGGTTAAGTCCAAGTCTGTAAAGAATGTTAACGTAAAGCAGAGCGGCGGCGACCTTAATGTTGCTGTGGATTTGGAGTCCTTGGTTCCTTATGAGGTTTCCCAGCAGGGTAATTCACTTTACGTGACTCTTGGTCAGGATCCCCGGGCTACCGCAGCTAAGCAGGGTTACGCCGATCCCAGCGTTCTTAAGTCCAAAAAGACTGTTGCTGCGGGAATTAACCGCATTAATGGCATTAACTTTAAGAAGGGCGCAGCCGGCGAGGGCTTGGTTCTGGTAAGCCTTGATAACAAGAATGCGGCTCTTGAGCTTATCCCCAAGGGCAGTCATCTTCTTGCCAAGTTCCATGGTTCAGCAGTTGATCCCAACCTTCTTGCCGTAATGGATGTAAATGATTACGGTACGGTTCTTAAGAACATTGATGTTTCTGAAGGTGCCGATGGAGCTGTTCTTGACATTGCTCTCCAGACTGCTGAATTTGAAGCCAAGCATGTCCAGAACGGTGAAGCTATCGTTATTACGGTAGCTAAGAAGAAGCCTGTTGTGAAGGTTACCGATGCTCCTCGCTACCTTGGTAAGAATCTTTCTCTGTCTTTCCAGGACATTCCGGTAAGAAATGCTCTCAAGATTCTTGCTGAGGAAGTTAAAATCAATTTGGTGATGAATGACTCGGTAAGCGGCAATATCACTGTTAACTTTGATAATGTTCCCTGGGATCAGGCTCTTGATACCATTCTGCGTGTTAAGGGACTTGATAAGAGAGTAGATGGTAACATCCTCCTCATTGGTCAGCAGGAAGAGCTTTCCTCCTATGAGCAGAAGCAGCTCGAAGAGCAGGAAAAGAAGAGTGCTAAGGAGCCTTTGGTTACTGAGTTCATTCAGATTAACTATGCCAAGGCCTCTGATATTGTGAAACTCCTTAAGACTAACGACGGTGCTAACTCCATTGCTGCTGAACAGGGGAACAGTAATTATGGTCAGGGCGGTGGCAACGGCGCAGAAGCTTCTGACAGTCTTCTTTCTGTACGCGGTACTGCCACCGTTGATGAAAGAACCAATACCCTGATTATCAAGGATACTGAAGCTTCCATTGCCAATGTTAAGCGTCTTATCGAAAAGCTTGATACTCCGATTCAGCAGGTTATGGTTGAAGCTCGTATCGTTGCTGTAGACGATTCTGTGTCTGAGGATCTCGGCGTTCACTGGAATATTGCGAGCAATAATATTATTCAGTCCGGACATGAAGATGGCAAGTGGAGTGGAAATATTACTACAAATACCCAGAATACTAACGCAGAAGATAACGGCGGTCTTATCAGTATAGGCAGACTGGGCAAGAATTTCGAGCTTGGTCTGACCTTGGCAGCTCTTGAGTCTGAAAACCGCACGGAAACCATCGCATCTCCTCGGGTTACCACTACCAACCAGAAGGAAGCTAAGATCGAGCAGGGTTATCAGATTCCTTCCCTGACTGCGGCATCCAGCGGTGCTACCACTGTTGAATGGACTGATGCGGTGCTTTCTCTTACGGTAACTCCTCAGATTACCCCGGATGACAGTATTTTCTTGGATCTGGAGATTACCAACGATACCTTGGGCAGTACTGTTACCACTGTAACTGGCAGTGCTATCAGTATCAACAAGAGAAAGGTTACTACTTCTGTGCTCGTTGGTAACGGCGAAACCTTGGTTTTGGGCGGTATTTTCCAGCAGGAAATTAAACGCATTAAGAACCAGATTCCATTCCTGGGCGATATCCCGGTAGTTGGCTGGCTCTTTAAGTCTGTTTCCAACTCCAACACACGTCGTGAAGTTCTGGTATTTATTACCCCGCACATCATTGAAGGCGCTGTAGGCCGGTAAGAGTTTTCATTTCAGCGTAAAGGTCTCCATTTTGGAGGCCTTTTTTTATGCCTGCTCAAAATACGTTATAATTCCCCTGTTTTATGGTAACTTGATGTTGTTGTTATGTCGAAGCGCAGAAATATTTTTTTAGTGGGGCCCATGGGAGCCGGCAAAACCACCATCGGCCGTCTTCTTTCTGAAATACTGCACCTCCAGTTTTTGGATTCGGATCAGGAGATTATCAACAGAACCGGAGCTGATATCTCATGGATCTTTGATGTTGAAGGGGAGAGCGGTTTTCGGAAACGCGAAAGCGATGTTATCAATGATCTTTCCCGTCGTGAGGGTATTATTCTTGCTACTGGCGGCGGTGCTGTTAAAACAGATATAAACAGAGTTTATCTTCGTGAGCGCGGTACCGTTGTTTATCTTAAAACCTCGGTATCGAAGCAGTATGAAAGAACCCGTTTTGATCACAAAAGGCCTCTTCTCAAACAGCCCGATCCCCGGCAGGTTCTGGAAAAGCTTCTTCAGGAAAGAGAGCCTCTTTATTTGGAAATTGCCGATATTGTGGTCAGCACTGACGAGAACGATCCTCGTTCTCTGGCTCCGCGTATCGCAGAAGATTTTCGCAGGTTTTGCAGTAATCCGTCATCGGTGAGGAAGTAAATGTTGAAAAAGTTGATCGTTGATTTAGGTGAGCGCAGCTATCCCATTTTTATTGCAGACGGAGCTCTTGCTTCTCCTGAATTGTGGCAGGATTGTCTGGTGAAAAGAGGCAAAGTGGTAATTGTTACTAATGAAACTGTGCAAAAGTGGTATCTGGAACCTCTTAAAAACGCCTTGAAATCAATAGGCGTAGATGCATTATCCTGTATTTTGCCAGATGGCGAACAGTATAAGGATCTTCAGCATTTCAACGATATTCTGACCTTTCTTCTGGAAAACTCCGCCGGCCGGGATTCCACGATCTTTGCTCTGGGGGGCGGCGTCATTGGTGATATGTCTGGTTTTGCGGCAGCGTGTTACCAGCGCGGCATTGATTTTATCCAGGTGCCCACCACACTCCTTTCTTATGTGGATTCATCAGTGGGCGGCAAGACTGCGGTCAATCATCCTCTTGGTAAAAATATGATTGGCGCCTTTTACCAGCCTAAAGCCGTAATTATTGATTTAAATACTCTCAAAACCCTTCCGGAACGTGAAATTGCCGCTGGCATGGCCGAGGTTATTAAGTATGGCATTATCTGGGATCCGGAATTTTTTCAATACCTTGAAGATAATTCAGACAAGATCTGGGCTCAGGATCTGGAAACTCTGTCTCACGTGGTTTACCGCTGCTGTGAAATTAAAGCCGAGGTGGTGCACCAGGATGAAACCGAGGGCGGACTCCGGGCTATCCTGAATTTGGGTCATACCTTCGGTCATGCCATTGAAACCTTTATGGGCTATGGCGTCTGGCTGCATGGTGAAGGAGTGGCTGCCGGCATGGTGATGGCAGCTCGTCTGGCGCTCAAGAGAGGAAACATTTCCGCTGCGGATTTTGAGAGAATTCGGGCTCTTATTGCTAAAAACCGTCTCCCGGTTTCCCGGCCGGAATCTATGCCCGGGGAAGCCTTTCTGAAGCTTATGATTCACGATAAAAAGAATCGCCAGGGGCACATTAACTACATCATTCCGGACTCTCTTGGGCATGTTTCTCTTTACCGTGATGTTACAGATGCGGAAGCCTTGGAAGCCGTGGGGTAATTTTTGCTGAGTTTTATGCACATGGGGTGCTTTCACTTTATAATATGCAAACGGTCGGAAACTGTTCAAAAAATAACTTAATCAGGTACTAAAATGGCTTTAGAACAACTGCCCAGACTTACAAGTCAGAATTCTCTGGTGGAGAGAGTTAAATATCAGATTACTGTGGGGACACCGCTGGTCTTTGTTACGGGAGCCTTTGAAAGCGGAAAGACCGTATTCAGCGAGCAGCTAATTTCATCCATGGATGAGGACTCCTTTGTCTGCGTCTTTGTTCCCTGTCAGGAAAAGCTTTCTGTGGAAAAGCTGCGTGAGCTTCTCCTGAAGCAGCTCTCCGGCAATATTGTGTTTAATGCAGAGGATCATCTTCTGGGCACGGTTCAGCGAATGGGTTTCGGGCCTAAAAGGGTTCTTATCGTTATCGATGACATTGATAAGGCGCCTCAGGAATTTTTTGATGACATTGTTCAGGTTTACCGCACCTATGCATCCCAGGGAGTGTTTTCGGTAATTCTTACCTCCTCGCAGGCCTGGTCAGATTCCGAAGCCCGTAAGGTCAAGAAGGAAGGCCTTCAGCCAGTGGAAATGGAAATACAGCCGCTGACATTGCCGGAATCTCTGACCCTGATAACCTATTACAGACGTTTTTACGGCATGCCTGCCTTGTCAGATAAGGAACTTAAGGGGTTCTACGATATCTATTGTTGCGGTACCAATCCCGGAGAAATCAGAAAGATAGTGGAGGCGGTGTCCAAGGGACTTAATCCTGTTGCTAATACTCAGGAAGGAAAGGCCTCTCAGGCTTCCGGAAAGAAGCCCAGCCGTAAAATGGATTTCATTATCGCAGGTGCCGCTCTGGTGCTTTTGGCCGTTGGAGCTGGTGTTTATGCCACGAGAAGCGCTGATAATACAGATCCCAAGGTTAACGTCGCTCTTAAGGAAACTGACGAATTCATTATTCCGAAGGCCGATTCCCAGGATTCCGCTAAGCTTGGTCCGGAACTCAATCATCAAAGAACTGATCTCAATCCGGTGGTGGTTATTAACCCTGCAGGAGACGAAGGCACCCCGGTCATTATTCAGGAAGATTACAACGGACAGACTGCCTCCGGAAGCTCCGATGAGGGCACGGAATCCATAGTGCTTATTACCGATGATGATAACACCGGTGATAAAGCTTTGGTTATTACCGAGAATACCATCAGCACTGCCGAGCGCGAGGCAGAGGGAGATTTGTCTTCCGGTATGTCATCGGGCACTGAAAAGGATAATGATTCACTGCTGGCCCAGCAAAATGATAATACTGTTGATGGTACTCTGATTGCCGCAAATAACACTCCGGCGGACAAGACTGAGGTAAAGAATACCACCCCTGATAACGCTGGCGCTTCAGTAAGCAAGAAAGACCAGCCGGCGTCTTCAGGTAAAAAGGAAACGAATAACAAGGATAATTCCGGAAAGAAGCCTGCGGCGTCTAAGACTGATAACGCTCAGAAGAAAGAGAGCGATGCAGCCAATAAAGCTCCTGATATGACCTCTCCGAAGGATTCCGGCAATGCTCCGGTGGTGCTGAACGGCGGCAAGGATAAGGATTCCGGGAAGACTGCCAAGTCCGATGATGCCGCTAAAAAAACTGACAATGCAGCTAAAAAGACTGACAGCAAGAAGGATGACAAGCATTCTCTTCCTATGCCAAAATCACCGGATGTGGATTTTTCCACGCTGCCCGGAAACCATTACACCTTGCAGCTTATAGCTTCCAACAAGGCCGGAGTTGAAAAGCTCAGAAAACGTCTTAAGTCCGGCTGGATACTCTTCCGTCCGGAACGCAATGACTATATTTTGGTATACGGGGACTTTGCCAGCAGATCCGAGGCCGAGGCTGCCAAGAGCAGGTTCCCTGCTGATATCAGAGCTAACAAGCCCTGGTCTAAGCAGGTTTCGCAGGTCAATAAGGAAACATCTCATTAATGCGTCTTTGGGAAGCGCTGAGGTATATATGAAGTATTTAATTGCTCCTTCAATTCTGTCTGCGGATCTGGCCCGGCTGGGAGATGATGTTCGCTCGGTACTGGAGGCTGGAGCTGATGTTATTCATTTTGATGTCATGGATAACCATTACGTTCCTAATCTGACCTTTGGCCCTGCGATTTTGACCGCTCTCCGAAAGTACGGCATTACTGCTCCCGTTGATGTGCATCTCATGGTGTCTCCGGTGGATGAACTTATTGAGAGCTTTGCCCGGGCTGGTGCCAACAGCATTACCTTCCACCCGGAAGCTACTAAGCATGTTGACCGTTCCCTCTCTCTTATTCGCAGCTTTGGCATTAAGGCGGGCCTGGCTCTTAATCCGGCAACTTCTCTTTCCTGGCTTGATTATGTCTGGGATAAGCTGGATATGGTGTGCGTTATGTCAGTGAATCCCGGTTTCGGGGGGCAGAAGTTTATTCCGGCCATGCTTGAAAAGATTAAGAGTCTTCGTGCTATGGTTCCGGAGGACTTTACCATTGAAGTGGATGGCGGAGTAAAGGTCTCCAATATTCGGGAGATTGCTGATGCTGGAGCCAATATGTTTGTGGCCGGCTCTGCTATTTTTGGCAGTGATTCCTATACAGAGGTGATTTCTGCCATGCGTCAGGAACTTTCCCGTTAATATGATTCTTACCCGCAGGCCCCGGGCCATGCTTTTTGATTTGGACGGCACTCTTGCCGATACCGTTCCTTCATTGCATCTGGCCGTTCTGGGAGCTCTTCAAAGTGTCGGTCTCCCGGAGATTACTCAGGAGATGACCAGATCCTTTGTGGGAAACGGCGCCATGATGCTTCTGGCCCGGGCAGTTACCAGAACCATGGATCCGGATCTTGCCAATGTGGATAAGGATCTTCTTAAAAGGGCCCGCGAGGGATTCAATATCACCTATGCCTCGTGCTGCGACTGCAAGGAAAGCATTTATCCCGGAGTGCCTGAAACCCTCTCATATCTTAAGAATTCCGGCATCAGTCTGGGAGTTCTTTCCAATAAGCCCGATGTTTTTGTGAGACCGGTTCTGGAAAAGGCCGGACTCCTTGAGTACTTCGTTTTTACGTTGGGCGGAGATGTGCTGGATAATAAAAAGCCGGATCCGGAGCCCTTCCTTTATGCCTGCGCAATGATGCATGCGGAGCCTGAGGAGTGCGTGATGGTAGGGGATTCCTCTAATGATATTTTGGGTGCCCGGCGTTCCGGCATGACCAGTATTGCCCTTACTTATGGCTATAACCGGGGGAAGCCGGTTCAGGATTCCGGCCCGGATTATGTTTTTGATGATTTTGCAGCGATTAAGGTATTAATCAGCGGTTTAGATTAAGGACTGAATTCATGAAGAAAAAAGTTTTTAGCGGCGCTCAGCCTTCAGGGGAGCTTTCCATTGGAAATTATATCGGCGCTCTCAGACAGTGGGTAAAAATGCAGGACGAGTATGACTGCACATTCAGTGTGGTGGATGCCCATGCCATTACCGTGCGTCAGGATCCCAAGAAGCTTCATGATGCCATATATAACACCTTGTCCATTTATCTTGCCGTGGGCATCACTCCGGAAAAGAGCACTCTCTTTTTGCAGTCACAGGTTCCTGACCATGCGCAGCTTGCCTGGGTGCTTAACTGCTATACCCAGATGGGCGAGCTTACCAGAATGACGCAGTTTAAGGATAAGTCAAAGCGCTATGAGAACAATGTTACTGCCGGACTCTTTGATTATCCGGTGCTGATGGCGGCGGATATTCTTCTGTATCAGGCGGATCTGGTGCCAGTGGGAGAGGATCAGCTGCAGCATCTGGAGCTTACCCGGGATATCGCCTATCGCTTCAACCAGCTTTACGGCGATATTTTTACGCTGCCTCAGGGATATGTGCCCAAGTCTGGCGCCCGGGTTATGAGTCTTCAGGATCCCCTTAAGAAGATGTCCAAATCTGATGATAACCGCAACAATGTCATTACTCTTCTTGAGGATCCGGACTCAGTGGCCAAAAAGCTGAAGAAGGCTGTTACCGATTCTGACAACCCGCCGGTGGTACGCTATGACTGGGAAAACAAGCCCGGAGTCTCTAATCTTCTGGATCTTATGAGCGCTGTTACCGATACCCCTGTTGAGGAACTGGTGACTCATTTTGAAGGGAAGATGTACGGCCACCTCAAGACTGAGGTCGCCGAGGCAGTGGTATCATTCCTGAAACCCATCCAGGCAAAGTATCGCGAATATCGCGAGGACGAGGCTTATCTGCGTTCCATCTTTAAGATCGGCGCGGAAAAGGCTCATGCCAAGGCCAATGAAACTCTCAGAAAAGCATACAGTGCTGTAGGGTTTGTGCTTCCTGACTGAGCTATGAAAAAAGCGCTGGCTGTTCTTCTTTTTCTGATTGCTGCGGGCATTTCCTGGTACTGCTATACCTCCGGGATACTGCATCGGGGGGCTCCGCAGTCTGCAAGTCCCGCCGCCTTGGAAAAAAGCGTTCGGGTGGTGCCGGTTAAGGATCAGAAAAGCGGTCTCGTATTCCCCTTGGTAGGCCGCGTTTTTGCCAGCAAATCCGTGGAAATCACCCCCGAGGTTACCGCCCGCATTTCTAAAGTCCATGTGGCTTCGGCTCAGGCTGTTAAAAAAGGGCAGCTTCTTATTGAGCTCGATCATGGCATGGAGGAAGCCAAGCTTCGGGAGGAGACTGTCCGGCTTGACAATCAGTTAAGACGGCTTTCCATGATGCAGAAGCTTAACAGCAAAGGGGTGGTCAGTCTTGATTCCATGGAGCAGCTCCGGGCGGAAACCGAGCAGCAGAAGGCGGTGGTGGAAGCCAGAAAGGCCGCTCTTGAGGAAAGAAAGATCTACGCGCCCTTCAGCGGTGTTTTAAGCATGCACCGTCTTACTCCGGGAGAACTGGTTAAGCCCGGAAATGTGCTTTTGCAGCTTGATGACCTCTCTGAGGTTTATGTGGATTTTAATATTCCGGAACTGCTTATGTCGCAGCTGGTTCCGGGACAGAAGGTGACAGGCACCGCCGAAGCCTGGCCGAATGAAAAGTTTAACGGGGTGGTGCGGGAGATCGACACTCATGTTAAAAGCGACACTCTGGCTATCAAGATCCGGGTATTTTTCAAAAATGACAATGTCCGGCTTCTTGATGGCATGATGATGGAAATCGAGCTCAGCCTTTTTGGCGGGAGATATGCGGTTATCCCTCTCAAATCAATATGGTACCAGGGCGATGATCGCTATGTCTTTATCCTGAACAAGGACGGCACGGTATCCCGGCGCCGCATCGTTCTGGGGCCGGTGACCGGATCCTTTGCCGCTGTTCTTGATGGCATAAGACCCGGCATGCAGGTAGTCTCGGAAGGTATCGAAAAGCTCTCTGATGGAGATCGTGTCCGGGTGCTTTCCGATGAAAAAACACTGGAAGAGCTTTCTGATGATGTGCCACTGCGCAAAAAGAACCGGACAGGAGATGCAGTTCTGTGATCCTGAGTGAAATATCCATAAGAAGACCGGTTTTTGCTCTGGTGCTCAGTATCCTTATTACCATTTTCGGTCTTATCTGCTTTCTAAGGCTTCCCATAAGGGAGCTTCCTGATGTTTCCCGTCCTTTGGTTTCCATATCCATAACCTATACCGGAGCCTCACCAGAGGTTATGGAAAGCAGAGTCACCAAAATTGTCGAAGACGAACTCTCCACGCTTTCCGGGGTGGTAAAAATATCTTCCATAAGCCGAAACGGCAAGACTTGGATCGGCATCGAGTTTAACGAACATGCTTCTATGCTGTCTGCAGTTTCAGATGTCAGAGATGCCGTGTCCCGGGCCCGGAAGAAGCTGCCCTCCGGAATAGATGAACCCGTGGTAGCCCGGGACAGCGGCGAAGGCGAGGTGGTGCTCTGGCTCAATCTCTCCAGCAAGGTAATGAACCGCATTGAGCTCTCTGACTATGCCGAACGGTTTGTGGTGCGCAATATCAGCATGCTTGACGGGGTTTCCCAGGTTACCACGGTGGGAGCTCTGGAAAAGGTGATGTACATTCGTCTTCTTCCCGCCCGGATGACCGCATTGGGAGTTTCCGTGGAAGACATAATTTCTGCCATCGGCCATGAAAACATTGAACTTCCCAGCGGTGAAATCAGAAATGATGACATGTATTTTCCGGTGGAGATCAAGCGGGTTTACGTAGATGCCGAATCCTTTTCTCTCCTGCCCATTCGCCACGACGGCATAGAGGGCACCATCAGACTCCGGGATGTAGCCGAGGTGGGCATTCAGGCCAAAAATGAAGAAAGCGTCTATCACCGTAACGGCATGTCCAGTATCGGCATCGGCATAGTCCCCATGTCTACGGCCAATCCTCTGGACGTGGCGGCCAGCGTGCGTAAAAAGGTACAGGAATTAAAGCGTTTTGTGCCCGAAGGCTCCGAGCTGGAAGTGGATTTTGATTCTACGGTTTACATTCGGAATTCTATTTCCGAGGTTTATGAGACTCTGGCCCTGACCGCTCTTCTGGTGATTCTGGTGCTCTATTTATTTATCGGTTCCTGGAGAACTACCCTGATCCCTGCAGTGACGGTTCCGGTCTCTCTTATAGCCGCATTTACGGGGGCATACTTTGCGGGCTTTTCCATTAATCTCATCACTCTTTTAAGCCTGATTCTGGCTATAGGTCTGGTGGTAGACGATGCCATCGTCATGGTGGAAAACATTTCCTATCACATTATGAGAGGTATGGGCGTTCTGGCGGCTTCATGGAAGGGAGCCCAAGAGGTGGGCTTTGCCATTGTGGCCACCACGCTGGTGCTCATCATGATCTTTCTCCCCCTGATATTTATGCAGGGCATTACCGGAGCCATGTTTATTGAATTTGCCGTCATGATGTCCCTCGCGGTATTCTTTTCCGGGGTAATTGCTCTGACACTGTCCCCGGCTCTTTCCAGCATTTTTCTGAAACCGCTCAGAACAGGAAATAAAGCAGGGAAGAATGATGAGAAAGCAGAGAAGATTTGTCAGGACAGTAAAAAAGAGCATGTTTTAGGGAATGGTGCAGAGATCGGCACAGAGAATGGTGTAGAGAAAAGCACAGAAAGCGACGCAGAGAACGACAATCCGGTACGGTTCTTTAATTTCATTATGAAATGGCTGCTCATTTTTTATGAAAAGACGCTGCTCTTTTTTCTGCGCCGCCTGTGGCTGTACCCGGCCATTTTGACTGTCATTGTCTCTGCGGTGTTTCTGTTCTATGACGCCGTGCCGCATCAGTTTGTGCCCAAGGAGGATCGCGGGGTTATCTACATCTATGCCGGCGGCGGCGAAGGCACCAGCATTCATCGTATGAAAAGGGAAATGTCTGAGATTGAGAGATTTCTTTTGACGTATCTGGAAACCGGGGAGGTTTCTTCTGTAAGCTTTAGTTCTCCGTCTCTGGGGGCGGGAACTGATCAGAGCGGTTTTGTGGTTATCCAGCTGGCCCCCTGGGATAAGAGAAAGAAAAATTCTCATGAACTTATGCGGGAGATTAAGAATAAGCTCACCGATGTTCCCGGCCTCACTCTTCATGTCTATGAGCCGGGGTTTAAGGGAACCTCCGGAAGTCCCGTAAAGTATGTGGTGAAGGGCAATGATTACCGGGATCTTCACCGGATTACCCGCAAGCTGATAGCCGATGCGGTAAAAGCCGGGATCCTGATAAATGCCGATACCAATTATTCTGAAAACACTCCTGAAGTGGAAGTTACCATTAAGGTGGACAAGGCTGCGGTGCTGGGAGTGCCTCTTCTTAACATTTCCCAAGCTCTGCAGACCTCTTTGGGAGGCACCAGCCACACCACCTTTGTGGACAAGGGCGAGGAATATGATGTCTACATTCGCGCTCCTGAAAATCAGTTCCGGGATATCAATTCCATAAGCACCCTTAATATTCGGGCTGCCAATGGTGAAATGGTTCCCCTGGGCAGTGTGGCATCCTTCGATCTGAAATCCCGGGCGAAGAAGCTGCCGCATTTTGACCGGGACAAGGCGATAACCATCAGCGCGCATCCGGCATCCGGTGTCAGTCTGGGACAGGCTCTGGACTGGATGGATAAATGGAGCTCTGATAATCTGGAGCCTTCCATGTCCGTGGCGTTAAACGGGGAATCCCGGCATTTCCGGGAAAGCGAGAATGAGCTCGCGGTGGTTTTAGGGCTGGCGGTGCTGGTGGCCTATCTGGTGCTGGCAGCGCAGTTTGAAAGCTTTCTGTATCCTGTCATAGTAATGGTGACCATCCCCCTGGGACTCTCCGGAGGTCTTATGGGGCTTTGGATTATGAACATTTCTCTTAATATCTACAGTGAAATCGGTCTTTTGCTTCTTATCGGCATGGTTACCAAAAACGGCATTCTGATTGTGGAATTTGCCAATCAGCTGAGAAGGGACGGAGAATCGGTGTTTTATGCGGTGAAAAAGGCCTCTCTCCGGCGGCTTAAGCCCATTCTCATGACATCTCTTACTGCGATAATCGGCGCTTTGCCCTTGATTCTTGCCAAGGGGTCAGGTTATGAAAGCCGGCAGGCTCTGGGGGCGGTGATCTTTTATGGCATGGGTACCGCTACCCTGATTACTGTTTTTGTGGTTCCCGGAATTTACCTTATGCTGGCAGGATTTGCCGGCATTCCCGGCGAGCATGAAAGACGTCTCAAAGAGGAGCTTGGGAAGTATTGTTCGCAGGATAGCGAGCATAACAGAGGGGGTAACGCGAATGCGGGGATAACATCATAAAATAATGCTCCCGCTGCGGTTTTGTCAGGCGTCTTTCAAACTGCTCTTTTATCTTTCTCCTTTTCTTTCTCTTTCAGCCCCTTCGATATTCGCAGATCCGGGGAGCCTGCTGTCCCGGAGCGAGTATTTTATACAATTTAAGATCCGGCATCTCCCGGTCATCCGGAATACAGGTATAATGTGGGGGTTTTTTGGCTGTTCAGGCAGATCCTGAGCTTTGCGTCCTGTGATTTTAAATAGGTGACAACAGAAATATGTCCGATATTACAAGAGCGGATTTCAACCGTTATGAAATGAATGTTTATAACCCGGCTCCTTTTATTCCGGTTAAGGGCCAGGGGTCGCGGTTCTGGGATGATGCGAATAAGGAGTACATTGATTTTGCGGCCGGTATAGCGGTCAATGTTATGGGGCACTGTCATCCTGAAATTGTTAAGGCTTTGGAAGAACAGGCTCATAAGCTGTGGCATATTTCAAACTATATGTGCACTGAGCCCGCCATTCGTTTGGCCCGGTATCTGGTGGAAAACACCTTTGCCGATAAGGTGTTCTTTGCGAATTCCGGCGGCGAGGCAAACGAAGCTGCCCTTAAGATTGCCAGAAGATACGCCTATGATAACTACGGCCCGGAAAAGGATCAGATAATCTCCTTTGAGAATTCCTTCCATGGCCGCACGCTGTTTGATGTAACTGTGGGCGGACAGGAAAAGTACCGCACTGGCTTCGGGCCGCTTCCGGGAGAGGTTATTCATGTGGAGTTTAACAATCTGGAAGCTCTTAAAGCAGTAATTTCAGAAAGAACCTGTGCGGTAATGCTGGAACCTATTCAGGGGGAGGGCGGCATTGTTCCTGCTGACCGGGAATATCTTCAGGCTGTCAGAAAACTCTGTGATGAAAACCATGCTCTTCTTATCTATGATGAGGTACAGACTGGTTTTGGCCGTACCGGTTATATGTATGCCTACGAGGCTTACGGGGTAGTGCCTGATATTTTGACCTCGGCCAAGGGGCTGGGAGCTGGTATCGCTATCGGGGCCATGCTCACTACCGATAAGATTGCGGAAACCTTCAAGCCGGGCGTGCATGGTACCACCTTCGGCGGAAATCCTCTGGCCACTGCTGTGGGCTGCCGGTCGTTTGAGCTGGTTCATAATCAGGAATTCCTTGACGGGGTTAAAAACAAAGCCGAGCTCTTCCGTAAGCTTTATCGGGATCTTAATGACGAATTCCACTGCTTCAAGGAAGTGCGCGGCATGGGACTTCTTATCGGGGCTGAGCTTACTCCGGAAAAGAGCGACAAACAAAAGGATATCTTTAAGGCCTGTTTGGAGGAGGGACTCTTTGTTCTTACCGCTGGTCATAATGTTATAAGAACGGTTCCTGCTCTTAACATTCCTGATGAAGACATAAAGGAAGGCTTTGCCAGATACAAGAAGGCTCTTGCCAAGGTGTTTGCCTGATTAGAAAGGTATAGGACATACCGATGATTTGATTAAAAGGCCGTTTCCTTCGGGGGCGGCTTTTTCATGCGTGAGGCGCGCAGGTTTTTGCCCAGGTTTCTGTATGGATTGTGCCTCACCCTCTGATGCCGGCAACAAAAAAGGGAGACTTTCATCTCCCTCCGGTTAAGCCCTGACAGCAAATTACAATCAGCGGGTATTAAATACCACGATGGTTTTGCCGTGAGCGCTTATCATATTCTGTTCTTCCAGCATTTTCAGAATGCGGCCGACAGTTTCGCGGGAACAGCCAACGATTTGGCCGATTTCCTGTCTGGTAATCTTAATCTGCATGCCATCCGGATGGGTCATGGCATCAGGCTGGTGTGCCAGATTGATAAGGGTGCTGGCAATGCGTCCCTGCACATCCAGGAATGCAAGATTTCCCACCTTGCTGCTGGTGGTGGTGAGCCGTCTGGCCATCTGAGCGCTGAGTCGCATCAGAATTTCAGGGTTTACCTGAATAAGCTGCTTGAATTTCTTGTAGGAAATTTCAGCAATTTCGCAGGCATTCTTTGCTCTCACCCAGGCGGATCTTATAGGGCTGTCGCTTTCGTCAAACAAACCGAGCTCGCCAATAAAATCACCCTGATTGAGATAGGAAAGAATCATCTCCTTGCCATCCTCATCCTTGATGAGAACAGCCACAGACCCCTTTACAATGTAGTAGAGTGTTTCAGCCTTTTCACCGGCATGTATCAGAGTACTCTTGGCAGGATACTTATGGATGTGACAATGAGAAAGAAACCAGTCCTTTGTCGGATCTGATTGAGGTTTACCAATAAGCATTATCTAATAATCCCTTAACTACTGCTAACAAAGTATCCGAAGGTTTATTGTACTGTAATTAATTCTCCTCGGATGCGGAAGGTTGCGGAACAACGGTGCTCCATAACGATTCGTGTATGATAACGAAAAAACAGACAAAGGTCACTATAGGAGTATGATCAGACGCATATTTTTTTGACTTATCGTGAACTTGATCACTTTAGAGGATGCTGTTATAAGAGTGTTGTCGTGTAAAATGGCTCCGGAAAATCTGACGCATCTCGTTTTATTGTGAAGCCGTTTTCACAGAAGCCGTTACATTAAATTAATAAGATTACAGTTAGGATTTGTCATGAATACCGCCAGCCAGGAACATCCTGAAACAGAAACCCCCGCAAATAAAGCTCCGGCTAATGAATCTGCCGGAAAGACCTCTGCTGCTTCGGCTTCCCGGCCGGCAGCGGAAATATCCACCGATGATCCGATGTTTGATGATATCCGTCATTACCGGGATGATGAGGTTCCCGAGGTGGTTAAAAGAGTAATTAACGATAGTTCCCTTCTGAGCGGGATTGCCAGAAACATGTTTCCGTCTCTCCCGAAATTCATGCATCAGGCTCTTAAGCCGGTTATCAGATACGTCATCAGAAAAAAGTTTTCCAAAGTTGCTACTATCAGAGACTGTCAGGAATACGTAGCTCAGTTCATGGAAGGCGTCATTAAAAATTCTACCGATGGTTTTACTTATGAGGGATTTGATAAACTGGATCCGAAGAAAGGGTATCTTTTTATCTCTAATCATCGTGACATTTCTCTGGATCCGGCTTTTATTGACATGTGCTGTCATTACAACAATCTGGATACCGTAAAAATTGCCATCGGCGATAATCTCCTCAGAATGCCGGTGGCCACGGATCTTATGAAGTTAAACAAAAGCTTCATAGTTAAGCGTTCCCTGACCTCCGTCAAGGACAAGATAAAGGCTTTTTCCGAGCTTAGCGCCTACATCGGAGCTGCCATTCGGGAGAATCATAATGTCTGGATTGCCCAGAGAGAGGGGAGGGCCAAGGACGGCAATGATGCCACAGAGGATGCCATCCTGAAAATGTTCTACATGTATGGTAAGAAACTCGGCATGTCCTTCCCGGAGTATATAAAAAACCTGAACATAGTCCCGGTGTCCATTTCCTATGAATTTGATCCCGGTGATGTGATGAAGGCCCGGGAGCTTTATGAGAAATCCCAGACCGGCAATTACACCAAGTCTGAATTTGAGGATATTGACAGTATTGTGGGCGGCATTAAAGGGTATAAGGGCCGGGTTCATGTAAGCGCAGGAAAGCCTCTTACCGGTGATTATGCTGATGCTTCATCGCTGTCCCGGGCTATTGATACCTTTATCTACAGCCACTATAAGCTGTTTCCTTCTGTTTTGGTGGCGGCCGGACATGATGAAAAGGTAAGTCCGGAGGAAAAGTCTAAGTTTATGGAAAGGATTAACCGCGCACCTGAGGAACTGCGTCCCTACATGATGAAGATGTACGGAGCTCCTTACTTCAATCATGAGAAGTGCGTTTTGGCTGAAGACGGCGGAGATGGTGCGAAGGCAGAGTAATGGACGGTGTGATGGAATAACGGAAGCCTGTTTTTTTTGGAGTTTCCTTTTTGAAACTGCCTTGCGATGACAGTTCTAAAAACAGGTGACAGGGTAATTTTTCAGGATGGATTCCTAGGCGATTTTGCCGGGAAACCATCATGAAATGTGAACAAAACGTTAGTTTATGTTTATTTTTTTGTATCTGTATCTCAAATAAGAGATACCGATGTAACATTGTTTTTTTTTCTTTTATAGAATACATCAGTTATGCAGTTTTTAAGCAGTGCGGAGTTGCATTTAGGGGAGTTTTTTATGGCTGAACCAGGGAAGGTTATGCTTTATACTCGCAAACAGAGGGGATTTGCCTGTTATCGTTTGCGATCACGCGGATTTACCATGGTGGAACTTCTGATAACGATAGTTCTTATTGGTATTCTTACTACTATTGCCACCTCGATGATGCGGGACTGGGCTGTTTCCAATGATGTGAATGCGACTGCTGCTGCGGTGGAAAGCGCCTTTGATCAGGCCAGACAGGCGGCAGTATCCCGGGGACGTCCGGTTTTAATGATGCCGAGGGCAATCACCGGAAACCGGTGGAAAGGGATAGTTTATTTTGTGGATACTGATATGGACGGTGCCCTTACTGATAATGATGAAGTACTGGGGGAGATTGCCGAATCTCAGCGGAGTACCGTGGATGTCGACGGAGCCGATGCAATTATTTTTCTTCCTAACGGCATGTCAGGGTCAGCTTCCGCTGATTACCGCTTTATAGACTTGACAGACAATGGTTATTTTGGCCATATAGAAGTAACAGTATGCGGCAGAAATGGCAAGGATTATTACCGCAGGCTTATGACCTTCACAACTACGGGAAGTATGAGTCTTCAAAGTCAGGATTTTTCCGGTCAGGCAAACCCTCCTGCTGCGTGTTATAATAATTAGGAAGGAATTGTATGAAAATCAGATGCAAAGGTTTTACGTTAATTGAGCTTTTGGTTTCCATGCTGGTGGTGGCTATTGCCATGCTCGGATTTGCCGCCCTGCAAACCTTCAGCTCCAGAAGTTTGAGTTCCACGGCGTCTAAGCAGTCCAGCAGCGATGCTCTTAATGCCTACGTGCGCTTTATAGAAAGCAGCAGAGCTTCTATAGACACATTTAATTGGCCTGCAGCCAATCAGGTAACCCTTACCTGCTCAAATATTAGCGGTAATGCTATTTTCGGTACTGGAGACCCTGCGCAGGCTTTTCAGAATACTTTTGATACACTGTGTGATCAGTATATCCGTAACAGAAATGACCTTCTTAATATTGATTTTGCCGTGCTGCTCAAAAGGAATAATAAAGTTGGCGGCATTGACGGCCTTACCGTCTACGGCGCGCAAATTGCTTTGGTTTATCAGCCGGTTCCTCAGGGAAGAACAAAGAAGGCTATGGAAGACCAATACGATGTCAGCAAAGTTGAGAATTTCAGCCAGGGAGCTTTTTGTCCTTTCAGTACCCTCACAGATGATCAAGCGGCAGCCATGCAAAAAAACAGAGCAAAGTACAATATAGTATGTAACAATGTGGGGGTGAGTTTATGATAATCAGAAACAAGGGCTTTAACCTTATAGAGCTCATGGTCAGTATTTTGGTTGCCTCCATAATTGTCGGCGGACTGTATTCTCTTATGACATCCAGTGTGGTGAATTTTGGTTTTTCCAAGGGGAGCGCTGTTGCCGGATCCTCATCCCGCAGAATTGATGTTACCTTTAATGCTCTTCTTTTTCAGACAGGCTTTGTTAATTATCTTCGGGTAATGCAAAATCCTCATTTTATGCAAAGACAGACAAATAATGCTCTTTTTGAGGATTGGGTTACTGATCAGGTGGTAGCGGTTCAGCAGGATCCTAATGCAGAAGCTAACGGATCTGATATGCTCAGAATTAGATTTTATGGTTCATCTGTGGCTGATAACGTGACTTCCGGAGTTGGAAACGCGGCAGATGGTTATGTTTTTGACTGCATAGGACAGCCTGTTGCGAATAATCAGGAGATGGAGCTCATTTTTTATGTGAGAAGTACCGGACTTAACTGCAGGCAGAATGATATAAGCCACCCTGGTCATGTTCAGACTACTGTTATTGATCCCAACGTTTCGCATATGCGCATTCAGGTGGGTACCAGTGTCGGCGGAGCAGTTGGTCAGGCGGGGGCAAAGAGCTCTTTCTATAGGATTGCCGATGCCGCCATAGACTCTGCGGTGAGCGGCGATGATTCTAATATGCCGAATTGGACTGAAATAAATCTTTTAAGATATGCTTTGGTTCTTTCGGTTCCCTCTGGCCAAAAGATGGTGAAGCAGAGACCTGAGTATGTTCTGTTCCCTGATGACACTACGATTAAATATCAGGTACCTGCTGATGCTGTTGCTAAGGCAAGCAATATTAACGATGGTGAAGACCGTGTTCACCGAGTTGTGAATGGCAATGTTCAGATAATTAACAAGTTATAAGAGGAGATTAGAGATATGCGGAAACAATCTGGTGTAGCCTTGATAGTTGCTCTTATGATAACTGTTATTATCGGCCTTATTGCAGTGTCTTTGGCTGGTCTTGCATTCAGATCTCAGAAGGCAGCCAATCTTTCATATGAAAACGTGGTCAGCGATTTACAGGCCATTTCCGGAGTTAATCGGGTGATATCTTTTCTGAATCAGGTTGCTGATGATGAAAATAAGACCACCTATTTGAAAGAGGCTTCCAGAATGGATCAGACGGCGTCCACCACAGGATGGATCATTAAGGGAAAGACTGTTGATGCTAATGTGATGAACACTTTGAAAGCTACCCTTTTTAACGGCGTTGATAAACCCATGGATGAGTTTAACGGCACAGTTAAATACCTTGATTATAGCACTGGTGAATTTTGGTACCGTACCAATGAGGGGTGGAGCACTGCAAATGGTGGTCTTTGCGCAAACTGCGTTAGTATCGAAAATGGCAAAACAATTGTAAGAATCGAAAAGCGTGATTTTGCTCCTACTTCTGCCGGAGGCAGCGCCGCTAAAATCGGTTATCAGTTTTATAGAATTACATCCAGAGGATCGGATGTCGGCGGTGCTCAGAATGGGGCTCCGCAGGCCGGCAGTTCTCAGTCGATTGTTCAGACCAATTTTGGAATTCTGGGTGTTCAGTGATTTTTCAGCAGAGGTGCTTTATGAATTCTAAAAGAGGTTTTACTCTTATTGAGCTTTTGATTACCATCGTAATAGTGGGTGTTCTTGCGGCAGTGGCTGTTCCTGCTTACGGTAATTATATAGTGGAGGCAAGACGTGCCGATGCTAAGCAGGAGCTTGCAAAGCTAACTAATATTATGGAGAACTGCAGATCGATGAACCAGACCTATCTGAATTGCCTCGGGGGAAATGATAACACGGCTCTCGACGGTTCTCTGTCCAGTGATGTGAGCAGTTATTATGCAGCTTCCACATCTACAGACATTAAGGCTAATACGTATGTTTTGGTGCTGAATACCAAGGGTAGTCAGAATCGGGATGTCGCTGCATGTCACACTATTGGCATTGACAGCAATGGGGTAAAATTTTCTGGTACGGTTCCCGGAGGTTCTGGATTCAGTGTAACAAATCCAGATCCCGGCAGCTGCTGGAGATAGTGTTTCCCTGAATCAGTTCTTTATGGGCCCGGTTTTTCCGGGCTTTTTTGTTTTTCGCTTATGCCATTTCTGTCAAAAGCAGGATTTACTTCGGTTCAGTAAGCCAGTTCATCGTATACTTGGCATTTTCATTTTGTCTGAGTCCCTCAGTAAGCACCGGCAGCACTTCCTTTAGTTCCTTATCAAGTCCCCACGGCGCATTCAGGATTACCATTCCGGAACCGTGCATGCCCCGGAGAGGATCTGCTTCCTTAACGGTTAGCTCTGCCTTTAATGTTCCGGGAGCTCCGACTTTGCCAAGACTTCTGGTGAAGTTCCAGCTTTCATCGATGGCCTTTCCCAGAATCGGATACCATATGGCGTAAACAGCAGTGGGGAATTTTGCCCAGGCGTTTTTTACCATTTTTATGGTGTCATAGTAGTCTGATTCTAATTCATAGGAAGGGTCAATCAGAATAAGGCCTCTTTTGATTTTCGGAGGCAGGAGCGCATTAAGTCCTTCTCTGGCATCGCGGTGGTGCACATGGGCATTTCTGGCAAAATGCATATTGTACTTGAGATTCTCGTAGTCACTGGGATGGAGCTCCAGAAGATCCAGACTGTCCTGTTCCCGCATTAACGATGCTGCGATATAAGGTGATCCCGGGTAATATCTGAGGGCTTTTTCATCATGATTCAGTTTATCCAGCACCTCAAAATATTCCGGAACCAATTCCTTCAGTTTGGTGTTGTTTATAACTTTTTCGATACCGGTGTGGTATTCGCCGGTTTTATTGCTGAAATCGCTCTCCAGAGAATAGCCACCGGCACCGGAATGAGTATCGATATAGCAGAAAGGCTTATCCTTCTTCTTGAGACTTCTTAGGATGAGGCAGAGCACTATATGTTTCAGGACATCTGCATGATTTCCGGCATGAAAGCCGTGGCGATAGCTGAGCATCAGGATAACTCCAGTTCTTTTTGCTTGTTTTCCAGTTCCTGACTCCTTTCAAGCCAGGCCATTTCCGTTTCTTCCAGTTTCTTTTGGTTTTCAGCCTGCCGGAACAGCAGGATCTTGAGATTCTCCTTCTGACTGTCCTCATATATGCTGTTGTCTGAAAGAGCTTGTTCAATTTCATCCTTTTCGGAATTAAGGAGCGTCATCTCATTTTCCAGCCGGGCTACCTCCTGCTTCAGGGGACGGAGACTCTGTCTCTTTTCTGCCTCCAGTCTCTTTTGTTCCCGGGATTTTGTTCCGGTGTTCTGAGGCTTTTCCTGCCTTTTTTGTTCCTTTTCCCGGAGGAGTTCTTCATGTTTCCGGCGATCCAGATCCATAAGATACTGGTGATAGCTGTCAAGATCCCCGTTAAAGGGTTGCACCCGGCCTTCGCTGGCCAGATAGAACTCATCGGTGGTGGTTCTGAGGAGATGGCGGTCATGGGATACTACGATTAGTGCTCCCTCAAAATCCGAAAGCGCAATGACTATGGCCTCTCTCATTTGGAGATCCAGATGGTTTGTGGGCTCGTCCAGAAGGAGCAGGTTGGGCTTTTGCCAGACAATGAGGGCCAGGGCCAGACGGGATTTTTCACCTCCGGAGAAGCTTTTAACCTGTTCCAGAGCTTTGTCGCCGCTGAAACCGAATCCGCCTAGAAATGAACGGAGTTCAAGCTCCTTTTTGTCTGGAGCCAGTCTGGTTAACAAAGAAAGCGGGGTGCCCTCGGTATCCAGATAGTCCAGCTGATGCTGGGCGAAGTAGCCTATTTGAACGCCCTTGGATATGCTGAGAGTTCCCGAAAGGGGCGGGATTTCACCGGCCAGAGTTTTTATGAAGGTTGATTTTCCGACGCCGTTTCTTCCCAGAAGACCGATGCGGGAGCCGGGACGCAGATTGAGCTTGATATCGCTCAGTATTACAGTTTTTCCGTAACCGGCTTCCACATGTTCCATTCTTACCAGAGTATCTGGGAGGGTATCCCCTTGGGCAAAGCTGAATGAGAACGGGGAATCTGCCTGAGCAACCACGATTTTTTCCATCTTTTCAATGGCTTTCAAGCGGCTTTGAGCCTGTTTGGCCTTGGTGGCTTTGTAGCGGAACTTTTCCACAAAGCTTTGCATATGCTTAAGCTTTTTTTGCTGCTTTTCGTACATGGCGGTTTCCAGAGCGATTTTCTGGGCCCGCTCAGTTTCAAACTGTGAATAGTTGCCGCCGTAGGTGACTAGCTTCTTATTATCCATGTGGATAATTTCAGTGCAGATGTTGTCCAGAAAATCCCGGTCATGGGAGATGATAATAAGGGTTCCCTGATAGCCTTTGAGCCAGTCCTCCAGCCACATTACCGTGTCCAGATCCAGATGGTTTGTGGGTTCGTCCAGAAGGAGGAGGTCGGATGGGCAGAGGAGAGCTTGAGCAAGGTTCAGACGCATGCGCCAGCCGCCGGAGAAGTCCTTTACCGGTCTTGAGAAATCTTCGGCTGAAAATCCGAGGCCAAGAAGGAGCGATCCGGCCCGGGAGTTTATGGTATAGCCTCCAGCCACCTCAAACTGTTCCTGTAATGTGGCAAGACGCATGCCGTCATTGGCCTCGGTGGCCTTTTGGATCTCATTTTCCAGATCCCGGTAATGCCGGTCGCCGTCAAGGACGTAGTTAAGGGCGGTTTCGTTAAGTCCCGGGGTTTCCTGAGCTACTGTGGCGATAGTCCAGTCCTTAGGCACGGAGATTTCCCCCTTGTCCGGCTGGAGTTCCCCGGCGATGAGGGCAAACAGGGTTGATTTCCCGCAGCCGTTTCGGCCCACCAGACCGGCGCGGTGTTTGGGGAAAACACATGCGGAGGCTTCGGAAAGCAGCACCTTGGTTCCCCGCATGATTTCGATGTTGTTGATGTTAAGCATGAAATGAACTGGCTTGGTTAGCGTTATCTGATACAGATCAAAATTTGCGTTCATTATAGCGTAAAGCGGGCTAAACTGCCGGATTCCATTTTTTGGAGAGTAATTGACCGGTGCATGATATAATCGCAGGGTGATGCTGCTTAAAGGAGTTTGAAGTTTTATGAAGGTTCAGAAGAATTCTGTTGTTTCTATTGATTATATTGTAACAGATGAGGATAACAGAGTACTTGATACTACCAATGATCAGGATACTCTTCAGGTGCTTATAGGCCACGGGGCGATAATTTCCGGCCTTGAAGAAGCATTGATAGGACATGAGGCCGGAGACAGAGTTGATGTGACTGTGGCTCCGGAAAAGGCTTACGGACTCAGAGATCCCGCTCTGGTTCAGACTGTGGACAGATCCATGTTCGGCGATATGGAAATCCATGTGGGGGATTCCTTCCTTGCTGATACCGATGCGGGTCAGAAGCCTATATTCATTAAGTCTCTTTCCGGTGATGACGTGGTGGTTGACGGCAACCATCCTCTGGCCGGTCTTACCCTGCAGTTTCATGTTGATGTGCTCGAAGTTCGCGAGGCCACTGAATCCGAAATCAGTCATGGCCATGTTCATGTAAACGGACACTGCGAGCATGATGATCATGATCACTGCTGCTGCCACCATCACCACGATCATGATGACGATAACGACGGCGCTGATGACCATTGCTGCTGCCATCATCATGATGACGATGATGAAGAACATGAGCACGATCATGAGCATAAGTGCTGTCATCACCATGAGCATGAAGAAGATCATGAACACGATGAAGACCATGAGCATCATCACTGCTGTCATCACGATGGCGAAGAGTAATCCGGACGGCAAGTTTAATTGACCGAGTGGTTAGGTATTAAGTCGTAACATATGAAACCGGGGCTTCCCGGTTTTTTATTACAGAACACAACGTTAGTGCGCAAGCAGGATTGTTATGAAATATATCATTAAGGTTTTTCCGGAAATTATCATTAAGAGCCAGTCTGTAAGAAAGCGGATGATAAAGGTGCTGGACAGTAATATTCGTAATGTCCTCAGGAGGGAGAACATAACCGTTAAGATCAGAAATGAATGGGATAAGCTGATTGTGCGGGTTGATGAGGCCTCTTCTCAGGGGGATGTCTCTAATGAGAACGTTTCAGCCTTGCTTACCAGAATACCGGGAATTCAGACGGTGCTGGCAGTTTCTCCCTTTGCTTTCTCCTCCCTTGATGAGATCTACCAGAAAACGGCAGAGGTGTGGGGCAGCCAGCTTAAGGGGAAGACCTTCTGCGTCCGGGTTAAGCGCCGGGGCACTCATGACTTTACCTCTATTGATGTTGAGCGTTATGTGGGCGGCATGCTCAACGACAATTTTGAAAACGGCGGCGTGGACTTAAAAAGCCCGGAAGTCAAGGTTGAAATTGAAATTGATAACAATGACATTTATTTGGTGACCGGACACTATAAGGGACTTGGCGGGTATCCGCTTTCCACTCAGGATGATGTGCTGAGTCTTATTTCCGGGGGTTTTGATTCTGGTGTATCCTCATATATGTTCATTAAGAGAGGATCCCGGGTGCATTATCTCTTCTTTAATATGGGCGGGGATTTGCACGAGACCGGGGTTAAAGCAGAAAGCTACTACCTTTGGAATCGCTACGGATCCTCCCATCGGGTAAGGTTTATTGCCGTCCCCTTTGCTGGCGTAGTGGGGGAGATTCTTACCAAAACAGACCACAGCGTGAGAGGGGTAATCCTGAAAAGAATGATGATGCGGGCTGGGGAGATGATTGCGGCAAAGTACGGGATTTCTGCCCTGGTAACCGGAGAAAGTGTGGGACAGGTTTCAAGTCAGACATTAGCCAATCTCAGTGTCATTGACGAGGCGGTAAAAACACTGATACTGCGTCCTTTGATTGTCAGTGACAAGCAGGATATTATCGATAAATGCCGGGAAATCGGTACTGCGCATTTTGCCGAAAGCATGCCCGAGTACTGCGGTGTGATTTCTGATCGTCCTACTATCCGGGCGGATCTTAATATGGTGGAAGCCGAGGAGGCAAAGATCGCTCCCGGAGTTCTGGAACAGGCGGTTTCCCAGGCTTCTGTCATGGATATCAAGGACATTCCGGATGAGAAGTCTTCTGAAAGCACGGTACCGGAAACCCCGGTAACTGGACCTGATGACGTTATTCTGGATGTGAGAGCTCCGGATGAGGCCAGGGACGATCCCTTGAAGGCGTCCGTTCCGGTTATTGAAATGCCGTTTTTTAAGGTCGGTGAAGGATTTCCGGCCTTGGATCAGTCAAAAACCTATCTCCTATATTGCAAAAACGGTGTTATGAGCAGAACTCAGGCTGCTCATCTGATGGAAAAGGGGTACAGGAATGTAAAGGTTTTTGTGCCTGGCAGCGCCTCCTGCGCTGTGTCTCTCAGAAGCGAGTCCTGAGAGGCGGTTTTATCTTTCTGAAGGCTTCATGAAATGAGAAAGCCGGCCCTTCAGGCCGGCTTTGTGATGGCAGGAAGTCGGTTTCAGGATCACCTGAGCCACTTAATCCTTAAACAGCATTCCTTCTCTTACCTTTTTTGTAACATCAGCGCTCTTCAGTGCCGTAAGCACCGCCGATCCGAAGTCGGCGGCATAAGCAGGCCCCTGAGCGGTAATAAGATGATGCTCCTTGTCAGTTACCACGCCGGCGGCAGCGTTAAGATTTTTGATGCCCTTGGTAGTTCCGGGGTATCCGGTAGCCTCTTCATCAGTGATAATGCCCTGATGGGCCAGTACCAGTCCGGGAGCGGCACAGATTGCGGCAATAAGCTTGCCGGAATTTTGCTGTTTTTGAAGAATTTCTTTTACGAGTGCGGATTTCTGACAGTTAAGGGATCCCTGATAACCGCCTGGAACCACTACAGCATCGAATTCCTGATCCTTTACGGCAGAAAGCAGGCAGGGAGCCTTTATTACAGTACCGTGGGCGCAGGTAATTTCAGTGCTGTTTTTGTCGGAAAGGGCGGCCAGAGTTACCTGAACTCCGCCGCGGGAGAGAATGTCTGACACGGAAATGGTTTCCAGTTCTTCGGCTCCGTCAGCAAGGATGATAAGGGCAGTTGTCATATATGTTTTCCTTTCATTGATTTGGAAATGTGCGGGTTATCCTGTTCAGATTGTACTCATTTTGCAGGATGATGAATTCCCCGGAAGCGTTTCCGCTAGCTGTAATGTGACAAATGGCAGGGAAAGTCAGGGGAACTCTCAACTGCTGATTCAATGGTGATGTTGAAATTAAGCCTCCTTCTTTTTCAGAAGAGCATAGAGTTTCTCAGTTAATGGAAGGTGGGTATGGAGCCTTTGACCGGTTTTCAGGATATATCCCAGAATATACTCTAGTTCAGAAGGCCGTTTCTTTTTGAAATCCACTTCCATGGAGGAATAGTTCTCTCCGGTTTTTTCAGCTACCGAAAGAACCAAATCAAAGGCAATATCAGCGGAGACGGTAAGCCCCTGAGCCTTAAGTACCGGGTAAATTTCTGAAAAAATCTCTAGTGCCTCTTTTTGGTAGGCTGCAGCAATTTCCCGGTTTTTGCATTGATGGAGAGCAGTAAGAGGATTGATGCAGGCATTCACCAGCAGTTTTTGGATCTGTTCTTCTTCTATGCGAGGAGATATGACGGCTCCTATAGTTCTCGCTAATAATTCTATTTCCGGTACCGGCTTTTGGCGCTCAGGAGAACCGATATAGGTGGTTCCGTTACCCCGGGGATATACAGTCCGGCCCTTGTGAACCGCTCCCCGGCTGGTAACCCCTGTCCAGAAGGGATTAGGCAGTATTGTCCGGGCTTCTTCCCAGATTCCCATGCCGTTCATGAGGAGAACCACAGGAATATGTTCAGGAAGATAGCCTTTCAGGCTATGCAAGACCTTACCGCACTGATTGGCTTTAACAGTTATGATGATGAGATCCTGATCTGCGGCTTTTTCTCCCGGAAATACCATGCCCTGATATGATTCTCTCACTGCAGGTTTTTCAGCATGGATGTCAGAACTTGTTTCAGAAGAGGTTTCAGGAGATTTTTCAGAAGGCTCAGTTTCCTTGCAGTATTCAAAAACATATGAAGTTCCCGGAGTATCGGGTGGCAGCCGGGTATCGATAAAAACCGGATTAACGTCATCAGAAAAACTGAGGTCATGAAATAGCAGCTGTCCGATGCTTCCGGCTCCGATGATTGCAACATTCATAAACGGTTCCTCTTCTTTAGGGTTACCAGGTTCCAGTCTCTGTGCCTTTTCAGAGAAGATTCCTATGTGTAAATGGCGGCGGGGTCATTTCATTCCCTGCTGGTTGTCTCAGCTTAAGTCAGCGTTTCCGTAATCTGTTCCCCGTCATCTGTTTATGGAGGGTCTAAGCAGTTTTTCTGACTCCCGCTTCAAATCCTGACGGTGTCTTATCTCACAGATCTCAGAGTCTTAAAGGTGTTTTTGTGCACAGTCCTGTTCATAATCCCGAGTCATAACAGCTAATTTCAGATATCATACGCCATCGTGATATAATCTTCTATTCGTGAAGAGCATGGAGTTCTAATTGCGCTCCCCCGAATTTCTTTGATGAACACGATCCGGCATCAGGCATGCTGTTCTTTCTGAACCGGCAGGGATATGTATTATGGATAATGAAGAAAAAAGCTTTGAAGAGCTTCTGGCGCAGATTGAAAGCATTGTAACCGAGATGGAAAGCAAAAAGCTGCCGCTAGATAAGCAGCTTGCTTCATTTGAAGAGGGTACCGCCCTGATCAGAAAATGCCACAGTATTCTTAAAAATGCCGAGGGACGTGTGGAACAGCTTTCCAGACAGGATGTAAATGCCTCGCTTACGGAAGCGCCGGTATCCGATTACAGTCAGGAACACTGATTGAATAACAATAA
>DFFT01000131.1:34174-81044 GCA_002372325.1 Succinivibrionaceae bacterium UBA3769
AAGAAAAAGAACAAGAGTATAAGGGTAGAGAAACAATGATGACACTTAATGATGCTTTGTCTTCCTGTCAGAGCCGCGTTAACAGCTTTCTCAGTGACTATATGAAGAATCTCCCTGAGGTATCGCCGGTATTGCGTGAAGCCATGACGTACGGTGTGCTTCTGGGCGGAAAGCGGGTGCGTCCCTTCCTGGTATACACCACTGCGGAACTTCTGGGCGGCGATCTGAAGGTGGCTGACGCTCCGGCTGCGGCTATTGAGTGCATTCATGCCTACTCCCTTATTCATGATGATCTCCCGGCCATGGACAATGATGAACTCCGCCGGGGCCATCCTACAGTGCATGTGAAGTTCGGCGAGGCTCAGGCTATTCTTGCCGGTGATGCCTTGCAGTCTCAGGCCTTTGAAATTTTGTCTCATGCCAAAATGCCGGATGAGCTTCTCCGAAATCAGGTGGAAATGCTGGCGGTTCTTAGCCTGGGAGCCGGTTATCAGGGCATGTGCGGCGGTCAGGAAATCGATTTGGATTCGGAAGGCCGGCTTATCAGCCAGGAGGAACTGGAAAAGCTGCACCGTCATAAAACAGGAGCCCTGATTGAAAGCGCGGTGCTTCTGGGCACCCTCTGCGTTCCGGATGTTTCCGATAAGGTTCGCCATGCTCTTGTCGCCTATTCCCGGGCTATCGGTCTGGCCTTTCAGGTGTGGGATGATGTGCTGGACATTATTTCCGATACGGAAACTCTCGGGAAACCCCAGGGCTCGGATATCGAGGAAGACAAGAGCACCTATCCCAGACTAATGGGGCTTGATAATGCCAAAAAGTATGCTTCCGATTTGGCTGATAAGGCGGTGGCAGCTTTGGATGACGTTCCCGGCGATACGGATCTTTTGAAGCAGTTTGCCCGTTATATTGTTGAAAGGGATCACTGAGCACATGGCAGCTTCAGGTAAAATACAGGGTTCTCTCCTTTCTCAGGTTGATACGCCGGAGGATCTCCGTAAGCTCCCTATGGAAAAGCTTCCCGTTCTGGCAAAGGAGCTTCGGGAGTTTCTTATTAACACCGTGAGCCGCACCAGCGGGCACCTGGCCTCCGGTCTCGGGGTGGTGGAGCTTACCATTGCTCTCCATTATGTGTATAACACCCCCTTTGATCAGATTATCTGGGATGTGGGACATCAGGCATATCCTCACAAGATTTTGACCGGAAGACGGGATCAGATGTCCAGCATTCGGCAGAAGAACGGTCTCCATCCTTTCTTGTGGCGTCAGGAAAGTCCCTATGACACCTTTTCCACCGGTCATGCCAGCACTTCAATAAGCGAAGCTCTGGGGCTCGCTCTGGCCAACAAGGCTTTAAATAACGGCAAAAAGGTCTGCGCGGTTATCGGCGACGGCGCTCTTACCGGCGGCGTTTCCTTTGAGGCTATGAATCATGCCGGAGATCTGGGAGCGGATATGCTTCTGGTACTCAATGACAATGAGATGAGCATTTCCGAGAGCGTGGGCAGTCTGGCCAAGCATCTCGCCATGTGGCTTTCCAGTCCCATTTATTCCCGGCTCCTCTCCAGCGGGAAGAGCGTTCTCGAGAATTTGCCTTTGGTGAAGGATCTCGCCATCAAGGCTCAGGAGCATCTTAAGGGTATGGTGGTTCCCGGCACCCTGTTTGAGGAGCTGGGGTTCAATTATGTCGGCCCCATTGACGGTCATGACATCTCCGCCCTGATTCCGGTGCTTAAAAATATGAAGGATCTCAAGGGGCCTCAGATACTTCATGTGGTAACCAAAAAAGGCAAGGGCTATCAGCCGGCGGAGGAGGATCCCACCAAATATCACGGGGTGCCTCGATTTGATCCTCCGGTGGGCATTTCCGATGACAGCGATTCCGTGGTATGCCGCCGTTACAGTCATGTGTTTGGAGACTGGCTCATGAAAACGGCCGCATCCGATAAGGCTCTCCGGGCGGTAACGCCGGCCATGTGCGAAGGATCCGGCATGACGGAATTCGCCAGCCGTTTTCCGGGACAGTACTTTGATGTGGCCATTGCGGAGCAGCATGCGGTGCTTTTGGCCAGCGGACTTGCTGCCGGCGGTCTTCGTCCCGTGGTTTGCGTTTATTCCACCTTCCTGCAGCGCGCCTATGATCAGATAATTCATGATGTGGCTATTCAGGATCTGCCTATAGTGATTGCCATAGATCGCGCTGGCATTGTGGGGGCAGACGGGCCCACCCATCAGGGCATGTTTGATATCAGCTACATGAAAGCCGTCCCTAACATTACCTTTATGGCTCCTTCCACCCTCCGGGATTTCTGGCTGATGCTGAATACCGCTTACAGTCTGGGACACCCTGCAGCGGTAAGATACCCCCGGGGCTGCGGTATTTCCGAAGGCTTTTCTCCTGATGACAAGTCTCTTATCCCCATAGGCCGGGCGGAGATTCTGCGTCAGGGCCACGAAGTGTGCGTTCTGGGCTGGGGGCCTCTGGTGCAGGAAACCTCCGCTGAATTCGCTAAGAGAAAGCTTTCCTACACGGTAGTCAACATGCGTTTTATAAAGCCGTTTGACAAGGATCTGGTTCTTAATATGGCAGACACCCACCGGGTTATTATCACTCTGGAGGACGGGGTGATTTCCGGAGGCATCGGAGAAGCGGTGGCTGCCTTTATTATGGAAAACGGCCGGCATCCGGTAATTCGCTGTCTGGGCATACCGGACGAGTTTGTGGAGCAGGACAGCCCGGAATCCATATACCGCCAGTACGGCATGGACGGGAGTTCGGTTGCCGATCTTGCCGAGAGCCTTGATAAAAATCTTATGGGAGATCCCGGCAGGAATATTTTCCGGAGCAGAAGCGACCGGAAGGTTTCATAGGATTCCGGCTGAGCCGGGGCTTTTCCGGATATGAGGTCTGCCCTCCGAAAAATTGTTTCCCTGCCAGGCCGCAGTGATTGTGATTATTTTTAATGGAGTGATGATATGCCATCATTTGATATTGTTTCAGAAGTTCCCATGCATGAGGTTCAGAATGCGGTTGATAACGC
This sequence comes from Succinivibrionaceae bacterium UBA3769, assembly GCA_002372325.1. Lineage (GTDB taxonomy): Bacteria > Pseudomonadota > Gammaproteobacteria > Enterobacterales > Succinivibrionaceae > Succinimonas. Next base: position 37,216 of record DFFT01000131.1, read on the forward strand.
CAACCGCGAGCTTATGGGGCGTTTTGATTTCAGAAATGTTGATGCCTCCTTTGTCTTGGTGGAAAAGGACAAGAAGATCCGCCTGGAGGCTGACGGAGATTTTCAGATCCAGCAGATGGACGATATTCTCAGAAACAAGGCCGCTAAGAGAAATATCGATACCGCATCCCTGACCTTTGAGACTCCGGAGCAGTCCGGAAAGCGCTGGAGCCAGGACGTCAAGCTCAAGGACGGCATTGACAAAGATATGGCTAAAAAGATCGTCAAGATGATCAAGGACGGCAAATTCAAGGTAACCACGCAGATTATGGATGAGGTGATCAGAGTTACCGGAAAGAAAAAGGATGATCTCCAGCTGGTGATTGCCGAAGTCAGAAAAGCTGAACTGGGGCAGCCGTTCCAGTTTGTTAATTTCAGAGACTGATGCTGTTTTTGCATTATGTTGCCGGTTAAGACAAGTTTTCTGAAAGATGCCAGATAAATTAGCCAAAGAAAGCGGATGGCTGTCTGAATCCTCCGTTATCGGAAAGATTTTTTCCCGGAGAATGCTGATATGCATTGTTCTGGGATTCAGTTCCGGACTTCCGCTTTATCTTCTTATAAATCTTATCAGTGCCTGGCTGCGTTCCAGTTCTGTGGATCTCGAGGATATCGGGATCTTCAGCGCTGTGGCCGGGGTGCCATACGTCTGGAAATTTCTCTGGGCTCCTCTTCTTGACCGCTATGACATTCTGAGAAGAGGCCGGCGGCGGAGCTGGATGCTCCTTACGCAGGTAATTCTCCTCGTTCTGATATCCCTTCTGGGGTTCTTTGACCCGGTAAAGTCCTATACCGTCGTTCTTGTTATCTGCACCCTGATAGCTGTGGCATCGGCAACTCAGGATGTGGCTTTGGATGCCTACCGCCGGGAAATCCTGCCTGACAACGAGCTGGGCCTTGGTAACTCAATGTTTATCAACGCCTACAGGATTGCCGGGATGATCCCCGGGGGACTTTCCCTCATCCTCAGTGATTCGCTTCCCTGGGTGCTGGTTTTTCCTCTGACCGCTTTATTTATGCTTCCGGGGATCATTGCTTCCCTGGTTGTGCGGGAGCCGGCCACGGAACACCTCCCCAGAACGCTTCTGGAATCAGTGGTGCAGCCCTTTGCGGAATTTGTCAGAAGAAAGGGCGTCTTAGGAGCTTTGGGAGTCATTGCCTTTATCTTCCTTTATAAATTCGGGGATAACATGGCCACGGCTCAGGCCACTCCCTTCTACATTGACATGGGCTATACCAAGACCCAGATCGGCATGGTAAACAAGGTTGTCGGACTCTGGAGCATGATTCTGGGCGGCATCGTCGGCGGCATTCTGATGCTCAAAATCGGGATAAACAAGGCTCTGTGGCTGTTTGGCATCGGGCAGATTGTCACTATTCTGGGCTATGTCTTAATTGCCCACGTCTGGAAGCATCCTGATTTTATTCCGGGGATTTTGAACTGGCTGGGCACTCATGGAATTTACTCCGGAAGCGTGGAATTTGCTTTCCCCAGTGTCTTTCTGCTGTCCTTGGTAGTGGGGGCCGAGGCTTTGGGTGCCGGGCTGGGGACAGCCTGCTTTGTGGCTTATATGTGCCGGGAAACCAATCGCGCCTATGTGGCTACGCAGCTGGCTCTTTTTACCGCGCTTTCGGCAATACCGCGAACAGTTTGCGTTGCTTTTACCGGATACGCTATTAAGTGGGCCGGCTGGGAAAACTTTTTTATTATCTGCTATGCCCTGGCAATACCGGGAATGGTGATGCTGATATATATTGCGCCGTTCCACAGCAAAGAGAACAGCGGGGAATAACAGGAAAGCAGGGAGCAGCAGGGGAGGGCGGCCCCGTGCTCATAAGAAACTTATTACCCGAACGGGCTCGGATTTAAGATTGCGCTTTCAGGGAAAGACGGCTCAGGGATTCGGAAACCTCTTCGTTCGGCACTGCAATTCTGCCGTAAGGGAAATTAATGCTTCTTAGCGTAAAGTATCCGGTCTCAAGGAGAAGTATCTTCATAGGAATCTGTCCGGGCTCGGCCTTTGCCATGATTTCATCAAAGGCAACTATATTATCCCGGTTTTTCTCATCCTTCACGGAATCGCTGAGCCTGATTAGGCTCTCCCGATTGTCAGCCTTTTGCAGATATTTCAGAAGAACGTCGGGAGTGTTGCCGCTTACGGAGCGCCAGTAATTCCGGAAGCCGTTTTCGGGGTTACTGAGAAAAGAAATTACGGATCTGGGATTATATACAGTCTCCTCATTCCCTACGGAAAACTGAAAGCCGCCATAGACGCTCTTCATCTTCGCATAGACATCGGGGATGCTCATGCCGAGAACCGCTGCCGCATTTTTAATCCAGGGATCAAAGTACCTGCGGAGTTCGTCTTCGGTTATCCCCAGCAGCATGCCAAAGTCATCGTCAGCAGAAATGTCATATGCATTGCAGCGTGATGAAAACAGGTCTTCCCGGCCTGTTCTGGTAATGCCGGCTATAAAAACAAAGCGTAAAATTCGTTCTGCGAATTTAATCCCGGCAAAAAAGGAATACAGGATATCCGAAATCTCACTGAGCTCCTGAGATTTTCCGAGGTGGCCGGTTATCGGGCATCGTAGTCATCAACAAGAAATACTATGCTTTTGTCCGGGATGGCCTGGTCATCACAGATATGCGACAGAATAACTCCCGGCTGTCCGGTTTCGTTTTGGCCGGAAGTAATAAGATAATGGTTATTGCCGTAAATCTCGCTTATCATCTTATTGTTAAGATACGTTTTGAGAGATGCCGGGGAAGAATTTGCCACGGCCGAAAGATCAAAGCGTACCACCCTGTAAGCGGTATCTCTCCATCTGTTTTCCCCGGTGGTAATTTCAAGGCCTTTAAAGTCTGCGAGTCCTTTGGAAAACAAAGACTCAAGGGCTGAAACCAGAAGAGACTTGCCGAAGCCGCGGGGTCTCATCAGAAATACCGGAGCATCCTCGTTGTCTGCCAGATCCGCTATCATGGCGGTTTTGTCCGCATATATCTGTCCGGCTTTTCTGATAGCAGAGAAAGAGGAATTTCCCAAAGGAAGCTTCTTAAAGCAATCTTTCTCAGGCACAGGGATTCCCATTTTGCATTTCCTCTTCATTCTAATCTAATGGCGGATTTTGCTGCTTTGACAGAATCGAGTCGTTTATAAGATATAATTTTAAAACGAAGTTTGGCAAGAACAATATTCGGATTATCTGTTCCGGAACAAGATTTTTCCGTCTGCGGGATTGCCGATTATCGTTCTTTTCCGCTTGTTTCCCCGGTTTTCCGGAGGACGGCGAAACAAATGAAAAAGCGTCTCTTTGTTTTTGCAAGGGCAGTCTTTGGCCTCGCTGCAGCATCTTCCTGAAAACGCTCATTTACGGCCACTATCTTTCAGGATTGTTACTCATGTTACATATCCCTTTCTAACAAAAACTCTCACTTTATGCTAAACTTTCCCTAACACCGCGAGCCTGGCATGCGGATTTTGTCGTGCCTGTTTTGCGGGATTCATAGTAGTGCCTTGAATCAAGGCATTTTGCTTTCTCATGCATTTTTAATCTCTGGAAAAACCATGATAAATATCAAGAAAGGCTTGGATATTCCTGTCAGCGGTAAACCGGAAATGACCATCAATGTGGGGCAGCCTGTAAAGCATGTGGCCCTTGTTGGAAGCGATTTTCCGGGACTGAGACCTTCAATGCTGGTTGAGGAAGGTGATGTAGTTGAAAAGGGTCAGGTTCTTTTTACCGATAAGAAAAATCCTGGCGTCAAGTACACATCTCCCGTATCCGGCAAGGTGGCAGCCATTAACCGCGGAGACAAAAGAGTATTTCAGTCCCTCGTTATCGAACTGGATCAGTCTGTTACAGGCAGCAAGAAATTTGAGGCATATCCTAATCAGGATTTAACCGCTCTTTCCCGGGTAGTTGTTCAGAATGAACTCGTGGAGTCCGGTCTCTGGACTGCTTTCCGCACCCGTCCCTACAACAAGACTCCCGCTGTTGCCTCTGTTCCCGAGCATATTTTTGTAACTGCCATTGATACCAATCCGCTGGCCTGCGATCCCGCTATTGTGATTTCTTCACATGAGAAGGATTTTAAGGACGGTCTGGAGGTTCTTACCACTCTCACTGACGGCAATGTGTATGTCTGCAAGGGGGAGACCTCCCTGCCGGTATGCAGCGCTGCCAGGGTCAAGGAAGAGGTATTTGTGGGCAAGCATCCTGCAGGACTTCCCGGCACTCATATTCATTTCATTCGTCCGGCATCCGAGCATCACGTCATGTGGCATCTCGGATATCAGGATGTCATCGCCATCGGACGGCTGTTCCGCACCGGCGACATTTACAATGAGAGAATTATCAGCGTTGCCGGCCCTTGCGTGCGCTATCCCCGTCTGGTAAGAACCATCATGGGTGCCTGCGTTTCTGAGCTGTGCGCCAACGAGTTCATCGGAGACAATTTCCGCGTGATCGCCGGTTCCATTCTTAACGGCAACGAAGCCAAGGGGCCTTTTGATTATCTGGGGCGCTTCCATCTTCAGGTCAGCGTTATTCCGGAAGGCAACAAGAGAGAATTCCTGGGATGGCTGATGCCCGGAGCCCGGAAGCATTCAGTTACCAGAGCTTACCTGAGCAGCTTCTTCAAGCCGAGACAGTATGACATCAATACTGCGGTAAATGGCGGATCCCGGGCCATGGTGCCTATCAGCAATTACGAGAGGGTAATGCCTCTGGATATTATTGCCACGCAGCTTCTGCGCTCCATTGAAATCGGCGACACTGATGCCGCAGTGCTTTTGGGTGCTATGGAGCTGGCCGAAGAGGATCTGGCTCTCTGTACTTATGTGGATCCCGGCAAGACTGAGTATGGCCGTTTGCTCCGTAAATGTCTTGATAAGATTGAGAAGGAGGGGTAAAAGGTGATTTTAAGTCTTTTAAATAAGGTGGCTCCGCTTTTTGAAAAGGGCGGAAAGCTTGAGAAGCTTTATCCTCTCTACGAGGGCACCTCCACTTTCTTCTACACTCCGGGCGTGGTTACCCACAATACCACCACTCATGTTCGCGACAGCGTTGACCTGAAGCGCATCATGATAATGGTTTTCCTGGCTGTTTTCCCGTGCATGTTCTGGGGCTGGTACAACATCGGCGCTCAGACCATTGCCGCTTTCGGACAGGTGGCTGACGGTGTGACCATGGCTCATCAGAGCTACAGCCTTTTCAGCGCCAACTGGCATTATGCTCTGGTTCAGCTTCTGGGGGGAACCCTTACCGAGGACGCCGGACTTTACAGCAAGATGCTCATAGGAGCGGTATACTTCCTGCCTATCTATGCGGTGGTTTTTGCGGTAGGCGCCTTCTGGGAGGTATTGTTCTGCATCATCAGAGGACATGAGGTTAACGAAGGCTTCTTTGCTACCTCCATTCTGTTCTCTCTTATTGTTCCGCCCACCATTCCGCTGTGGCAGGCTGCTCTGGGCATTTCCTTCGGCGTGCTTATCGGCAAGGAAGTGTTCGGCGGCACCGGCAGAAACTTCATGAACCCGGCTCTGGTCGGCCGCGCTTTCCTGTTCTTTGCCTATCCCGGCGAAATCACCGGCGACAAGGTATGGGTGCCGGTAGACGGTTTCTCCGGAGCAACTCCGCTTTATGCCCTGGCCAACGGCAGCACTCCCGGTCAGCTGGGCGATCCCGGCGTAACCTGGCTTGATGCTTTCCTGGGCAATATCCCCGGCTGTATCGGCGAGGGCTCCACTCTGGCTATTCTTATCGGCGGCATGGTGCTCGTCCGCATGGGAATTGCTTCCTGGAGAGTGGTTTTCAGCGGTATTCTGGGTGTGGTTATCACTGCCTCCATCTTTAATGCCATCGGTTCCAATACCAATGCCATGTTCGGCCTGAATCCGGTATGGCACCTGGTGCTGGGCGGTTTTGCCTTCGGTATTTTCTTTATGGCTACCGATCCGGTATCCTCCGCATTTACCAAGACCGGCAAATGGCTCTACGGCTTCCTTATCGGAGCCATGGTGGTGCTGGTGCGCGTAGTGAATCCGGCTTATCCGGAAGGCGTGATGCTGGCGATCCTCTTTGCCAACTGCTGGGCTCCGCTGTTTGACTATTTTGTTACTCAGCGCAATATCAACAAGCGTCTCAAGCTTGCTGCCGTTAAGGGAGGTCGGTAATAATGGCTGCTAATAAAGATTCAACCTTAAGGACGTTTACCGTTATCGGCATCCTCTGTCTGGTATGCTCCTTTATGGTCTGCATCGCTGTTGTCACGCTCCAGCCGCTTCAGGCAAAGCAGATTCAGAATGACCGCGAACGCAGCATTCTTGAAGCTGCCGGCATTGGCATTAATGGCGATATCTCCAAGACCTACGCCGAGAATATCGAGGCTCGTCTGGTTAACCTGGCCAACGGCAAGTACGTTCCCAATGACAAGGCTGCTGTAATTGCCGGCAAGGATAAGAACGGCATGGCTTTGATTGACGGCTATAACTTTGTTTCCGCAGCAAGGCTTCCTGATTCTTCAGTGGCTATTGAAGCAGACAAGGATACGGCCAAGATCAGAAACCGCGCCAAGTACATGCCGGTATATCTGGTGAAGAACACCGTTTCCGGCGGCTACAAGAGCGTTATTCTGCCGTTCTACGGTCAGGGACTCTGGGGCACTATGTACGGTTATCTTGCAGTTGCCGGCGACGGCAACACCGTTATGGGAGTCAAGTACTACAGTCATAATGAAACTCCGGGCCTCGGCGGGGAAATCGAAAATCCTAAATTTACCCAGAAGTGGATCGGAAAGAAGCTCTACGATGCTTCCGGCGCTCCGGCTTTTGCCGTGGTGAAGAATGCTTCCGGCGATCATCAGGTTGATGCGCTGTCCGGAGCTACTCTTACCTCAAACGGCGTGACCAATTCGGTTAAATTCTGGACTGATTCCATGGGATACGGTCCGTATCTGCAGAGAATCAAGAAAGGAGGAATTAAATAATGGCGACTGATATGCCTTCTGCCAGAGAAGCCTTTACCCGTCCGCTGCTTCATGAAAATCCTATCATGATCCAGATTCTGGGTATCTGCTCCTCCCTGGCGGTTACTTCCAATATGAAGACTGCTCTGGTAATGGGTCTCGCGGTAATGGTTGTTACTGCGTTCTCCAACCTGATCATTTCTTCAATACGCAAATGGATTCCCAACAGTGTGCGTATTATTGCCCAGATGACAGTAATAGCTTCTCTGGTAATCATAGTTGATCAGCTGCTTAAAGCTTTCTCCTATGATCTTTCCAAGCAGCTTTCCGTGTATGTGGGTCTTATTATCACCAACTGTATCGTAATGGGACGCGCGGAAGCCTTCGCAATGAAGTTCCCTCCGGCTCTTTCCTTCATGGACGGTCTGGGCAACGGCCTGGGGTATGCTCTGGTGCTTTGCGCTGTGGGCTTCGTGCGTGAAGTTTTCGGATCCGGAACCTTCTTCGGTCTTACCATTCTTCCGCTGGTTCAGAATGACGGATGGTATGAATCTAACGGTCTGATGCTGATGCCTCCTTGTGCATTCTTCCTCATCGGACTCTTTATCTGGCTTTCCAATCAGGTGCTCAAGACTCCGACTAAGCACGATTATGATACCAGCCGTAAGGATGCGTCATGATAGAACATTACATTAGTTTGTTTATAAAATCGGTTTTTGTTGAAAACCTTGCATTGAGCTTCTTCCTCGGCATGTGTACTTTCCTTGCGGTTTCCAAAAAGGTAAAGACTGCCATGGGACTTGGTGTGGCTGTAGTGGTGGTGCAGACTCTGGCTGTGCCTCTCAACAACATTGTTTATACCTATGTTCTGAAGCCTAATGCCATACAGCAGGGACTGGATCTCTCCTTCCTGGGCTACATTACCTATATCGGTGTAATTGCGGCCCTGGTGCAGATTCTCGAAATGTTCCTCGATAAATATGTGCCTTCACTGTATTCGGCTCTGGGTATCTTCCTGCCGCTGATTACCGTAAACTGCGCTATTTTCGGCGGTGTGTCCTTCATGGTTCAGCGTGAATATAATTTCACCGAATCTGTTGTATACGGTGTCGGTTCTGGTCTTTCATGGGCTCTTGCCGTGGTTCTTCTGGCCGCTATCCGCGAGAAGCTGAAATATGCTCATGCGCCTCAGGGGCTGAACGGACTGGGTCTGGTATTTATCACCGCCGGACTCATGGCATTGGGCTTCATGTCCTTCTCAGGCATTCAGCTGTAAGGAGCATCGATGGAAACTATACTTTTAGGCGTAGCGTTCTTCATCGGAATTATTCTGATACTGGTGGTTCTTATTCTGATCGCCAAACGTATCATGGTTAATTCCGGAGACGTTACCATTGGAATCAATCATGATTCTGAGAAATCAATTAAGGTTCCTGCCGGCGACAAGCTCCTGACCTCCCTTGCCAGCCAGGGCATTTTTGTGCCTTCGGCCTGCGGCGGCGGCGGCGCCTGCGGCCAGTGCAAGGTTAAGGTGCTGAATGGCGGCGGCGATGTGCTTCCCATTGAGTACAGCCATCTCTCCAAGAGGGATATCCGCGATCACTGGCGTCTGGCCTGTCAGGTGGGCGTGCGTCAGGACATGGAAATTGAAGTTCCCGCTGCGGTGCTTGGCGTGCGCAAGTGGCAGTGCACTGTGCTGTCCAACGACAATGTGGCTACCTTCATCAAGGAGCTGCGTCTGGCTATTCCCGAGGGCGAAGAGGTTCCTTTCCGCGCCGGCGGCTATATTCAGATCGAAGCAGAACCCCATACCGTGTACTACAAGGATTTTGATATCCCTGATGAGTACCGCGGCGACTGGGAAAAGTTCCATCTTCTGGATCTGGTGTCCAAGGTAGATACCCACATCACCCGTGCTTATTCCATGGCCTCCTATCCCGGTGAAAAGGGACTGATTATGCTGAACGTGCGTATTGCAACTCCGCCGCTCCGCGATCTCACCCTGCCTCCCGGACAGATGTCCTCCTATATCTGGTCTTTGAAGCCGGGGGATAAGGTCACCATTTCCGGACCGTTTGGCGAGTTCTTTGCCAGAGAAACCGATAATGAGATGGTATTCATCGGCGGCGGCGCTGGTATGGCTCCGATGCGTTCTCATATCTTTGATCAGCTTAAGAGACTTGATTCCAAACGCAAGATCAGCTTCTGGTACGGCGCCCGTTCTCTCCGCGAGGCTTTCTATGTGGATGAATTTGACGAGCTGGCCAAGGAGCATCCTAACTTCACCTGGCATCTGGCCCTGAGCGATCCGCTTCCTGAGGATAACTGGACCGGTCTTACCGGGTTTATCGCCAACGTGCTTTATGAACAGTATCTTAAGAATCACAAGGCTCCTGAGGACTGTGAATTCTACATGTGCGGACCTCCTATGATGACCAAGTCTGCAGTGGATATGCTCCATAAGTGCGGCGTTGAGGATGACAATATTCTCTTCGATAACTTTGGCGCCTGATCTGATTCAGACAAAGTAACATAACGATAAAGGGGGCTCAGGCTCCCTTTTTTCGTGACAGACTAATGATAATAAAGCCAATAAGAATTGAGAACCTCAAGGCCCTCATGGGGAAGAAAAACAATATCAGCACGGTCAGGAAAAGGGCGGTGGGGAAGGAGTACTGGTTTATTCCTTCCCGTGAGCAAGAATTTCGGTAATGTCCTTCTGAATGGCGGTTTTCTGCCCCTCTGTGAGCAGACTGCCGTCGCTGTTAGTGAGAGAAAAGAAATCATCGGCTCTTTCCCCGGTGGTGGTGATTCTTGCGGCATGCAAGGAAAGCCTGTGCTTTTGGAAGACGCTGCTTATTCTGGCCAGGATGCCGGGGATATCAAGAGTGGAGATCTCCAGTTCCGAGGTACCGTGTTCCCGGTCTTTCAGGAAGGTCACCAGAGTGGGGATCCGAAAAAGTCCCAGACGTTCGGAATGAGCGGTGATTTCCGGAGCTTTGTAATCGGCTGATTGCAATGCTCCGGAAAGGGCTTTTCTGAGAGAGCTCATGCGATCCGCCGGAAGCGGAGCGCCGTCATTCTGGGTGAATGAGAAGGTATCCAGAGCATAATTCTCATTGGTGTTGGAGATGGTGGCGGCCATGATATTGAGCTTTTTGCTGCCTAAAACGGCGCAGACCCTGGCAAAGATGCCATCGGAATCTTTGGTATAAACAAAAAGATCGGTGCATTTGGTGTTTTGATTCTGGGCAAAAAGAATGAGCGGCTCATGGGCTTCATTCCGGTGGGCGATAATGTTGCTGGTGTGCCAGGCAATCTGCTCCGGCTGGTATCTTATGAAATATTCCGGTTTGAAATTTGCCCAGATTTTACGAACCAAAGAGGGCGAAAGACCGATTTTAACCAGAGGAGCCAGAGCCCGCTTCTGGTTTTCCCGGATGTGGAGATTGAGATCCGGGGGATTTTCCAGGCCCTTTCTCATGGCATCCCGGGCAGAGAAGTAAAGAGTCCGGAACAGGGAATCCTTGTAGCTGTTCCATTCATTGTCATTGGTGGCGTTGATATCGGCTACGGTCATGCAGTAAAGGTAGTTCAGGAAGGTTTCGTCCCCGATTTCGGCGGCGAATTCCGCTACCACATCCGGATCTGAAATATCCCTTCGCTGTGCCACAATTGACATGTAGAGATGCATTCTGACTATCCAGGATACCAGCTTGCTCTCGAATCTGTTGTAGCCATGCAGCTTGCAGAAATACAGGGCATCCGGAGCTCCCAGAGCGGCATGGTGTCCGCCGCGGCCCTTGGCGATGTCATGAAAGAGAGCGGCCACGGACAGGAGTTCCGGCTTGTCGATTTCGCTGTATACCTGCCGGAACAGGGTAAAGCGGGGATCGGCTTCATAGGCGAAGCGGTAAATATTCTCCAAAACCCTGATGGTGTGTTCGTCAACGGTATACTGATGGAACATGTCAAACTGCATAAGTCCCCGGATATCGTTCCAGCGGGGGATGTACATGCCCAGAATGTGATGCTCGTGCATCAGGGGAAAGGCCACCTTAAGGGACTTGGGATTGGCTACAAGCCTTTTAAAAAGCTCCCGGCATTCCTTCTTTTCCGAAAGGAGGAATCTGATGTGCCGCCGGGCTTCCCTGAGGCTTCTGATGCATTCCACGTAAATGCCGGTAAGCTCGTCATGCTCCGCCAGGGTCAGGAAAAGCTCCAGAATGATTTCCGGCTTTTTGATGAATATGTTGTGATCCAGAACGTCAATAAGACTGCCCCGGAATATAAAGGGCTGACAGTGCACGGTGCGCCGGGGGATTTCAGGACTGAAGAGCTTCATTCTTATGAGCTGGGTAACGATTTTATTGAGCTCATGGACGGTATGCGTGGTCTGGTAGAAGCGTTTCATGAGAACTTCTACAGGAGCATTGCCTTCGCCGGTGTAGCCCAGGTTTTCTGCAATGGCCCGCTGTCTGTCGAAGGTGAGCCTGTTATCCGGTTTGGAAATAGTGAGATGGAGTGCGAAACGGAGCCGCCAGAGAAAATCCTGACAGCTGCTGAGTTCGTAATATTCAATCCGGCTCAGCAGTTTGTTTTTTCTCATGTCTCGGATGGTTTTGATGCCCAGGGCCTTTTCAGCAATCCAGAGCATGGTCTGAATATCTCTGATGCAGCCGGGATTGTTTTTAAGATCCGGCTCCAGCATGTACACGGTATCCTTGTAGTAGTGATACCGATTGTTCTGTTCCGCTATTTTTGCCTGAAAAAATTCCTGCGGCGGCCAGAAGTCCGGTTCCCTGACAGCGGCGTTAAGCCTTTCATAGGTGGCGGCATTTCCGGTGACGAGGCGGGTTTCCATGAGATTCGTGGCAACGGTAACATCCTTGCGGCCTTCGCTGATGCACTCCTCTACCGTGCGCACCGCCTGTCCCACATCAAGCTTGAGATCCCATAAAAGCCCGGTCATGGGGGAAATGCGGGATTTAACCTCATCCGGAATGACTTCGGGAGCGACTATAAGGATATCAATATCGGAATGAGGCTGGAGATCGCCCCGGCCATAGCCGCCCACGGCCACCAGCGCCAGTTCCGGAAATTCGTCCAGATGAAACTGCTGCCAGATTTTTCGGAGGAGGAGATCCGTAAATTCCGTGCGAAACTGCACCAGAGCGGCTACCGGAGTTCCCTGGAAAAACAGTTCCGCCATATGCTGAAGCTGATCCTTTATGGCGGCGCGGCCGTTTTCCATGGTCACGGGATCGGCGGGCAGAAAAGCGGCGGCGTTCTTCATAGGGACTCCTGTCAGGAATTATGAATTATGGATAATGCGATCAAGCCGGCCGGCTTCTTCCTCGCGCCAGGTGAGCACCTCAACGCCGTCTTCGGTAATGAGCAGCGTGTGTTCAAACTGGGCGGAGGGCTGCTTGTCCTGAGTGGTGGCGGTCCAGCCGTTTTTGGAGCTGACCTTGCACTTCCAGGTTCCGGCATTGATCATGGGTTCAATGGTAAATACCATGCCCGGGGTGAGCAGCACATGAAAGTCATTCTCGTAGTGCAGCACCTGAGGATCCTCGTGAAAGCCTTCGCCGATGCCGTGGCCGCAGAAATCCCGGACGATGGAGAAGGGGGTTTTGTCGATAATTTTCTGAATGGTCTTGCCCACAATGGTGAGATCCTTGCCGGGGCCTACGGCGCGGATGGCGGCATAAAGAGCTTCCTGGGTTACCTTGACCAGTTCATGGTTTCTCGGGGTGGTATGACCTCCCACAACGAACATTTTGCTGGTATCCCCGTGGGCCTTGTCTTTGATTACGGTGACATCGATATTTACGATGTCGCCGCTGTGCAGCTTTCTGGCGCCGGGAATGCCGTGGCAGATTTCCTCATTTACGGAAATGCAGGTGCATTTGGGATAGCCCTGATAGCCGAGACAGGCGGAAATGGCATGCTGGGTGTTTTCAATATAATCCAGCATGATGTTGTCCAGCTCCAGGGTGGTGACGCCCGGCTTTACATAGGGTTCGATCATGGTAAGAACATCCCCGGCCAGCTTGCCGGCAATGCGCATTCTCTCAATAAGCTCCGGTGATTTAATGGTGATATCAGGTTGATTTCTCATGTTCTGCCTCATAATTGCTGTAAATGCCTCAATTATAGCATTTTCGGGGATCGGAGAAATGAGAGAGAAAATCAGAAGGGGCTGAGACGGTTGCGGCCGGCCGGGTATTTGGCTGAGACAGCGGAATCAGGGGCGGCCCCCTGATTCCGGGCCGGAACCGTCATTAATTTCCGGGTTGTGTTTGCGAATATCATTCGTTATAATGCCGGAGCTCTGCGAGAGTTCGCGGAGTCTTTGTTTATTTGTCTAAAACACACGCCTGATGTCAATGCGAATGCGGGGTGCCTTCTGGTTCCATTCGCAGTCTGGCGGAGGCTTAACCCCTGATAAGGAAATCAAATGTCAAACGTTACCATGAGCGAAATGCTCGATGCCGGTGTTCATTTCGGCCACCAGACCCGTTACTGGAATCCTAAGATGAAGCAGTATATTTACGGCTCCAGAAACGGCGTTCATATCATCAACCTGGACAAGACCGTTGCCTGCCTTGATGATGCCCTTAACTTCCTCGGCTCTGTAGTTGCCAAGAAGGGTAAGGTTCTTTTTGTGGGAACCAAGCGCGCTGCTTCAGATCAGGTTAAGGAAGCTGCTCTTTCCTGCGGTCAGTACTATGTTAACCATCGCTGGCTGGGCGGTCTTCTGACCAATTGGAAGACTGTGCGTCAGTCTATCAGAAAGTTCAAGGATCTGGAGACTCAGGCCACTGACGGCACCTTCGACAAGCTCACCAAGAAGGAAGTTCTGCTCCGTACCCGCGAGATCGCCAAGCTTGAGAAGAGCTTCGGCGGCATCAAGGATCTCGGCACCATTCCCGATGCTCTCTTTGTAATTGACGCCGAGGTTGAGCATATTGCCATTGACGAAGCCAACAAGCTGGGCATTCCTGTTGTTGCCGTTGTTGATACCAACTCCAGCCCTGATGGCGTTAACTACGTTATTCCTGGCAATGACGATGCCATTCGCGCTATCGCTCTCTACCTGAAGGCTGTTACCGGCGCTGTTAACGATGCCCGCGAAGCCCTGACCAATGCCCGCGCTGACGAGCAGGCTCAGGAACCCGCTGCTGAACAGGCTGAGTAATACTTACCGGGATCGGAGCCAGTTTCCGATCCCCTGTCTTAATTTTCCAATTAAAGGATAACCAAATGGCTAACATTACCGCTGCTCTCGTAAAGGAGCTCCGTGACCGCACCGGCGCCGGCATGATGGACTGCAAGAAGGCTCTTGTGGCTGCTGACGGCGACATCGAAGTTGCTATTGATAACATGCGCAAGAACGGCCAGGCCAAGGCTGCCAAGAAGGCCGGCCGCATTGCCGCCGCAGGCGTAATTGCTTACGCTGCGAATGACAGCAAGGCTTTCATTGTTGAAATCAACTGCGAAACCGACTTCGTTGCCAGGGATGCCGGTTTCAATGAATTCTGCAACAATGTTGCCCGCATTGCTCTGGAAAAGAATGTTACCGATGTTGAGGCTCTCAAGAACGAGACCTATACCGGCACTTCCGAAACTGTTCAGACCACTCTTACCAATCTGATTGCCAAGATCGGCGAGAACATGTCCGTCCGCCGCGTTGCCTCTCTCGAAGGCTCCAATCTCGGCATTTACATTCACAGCAACAAGCTTATCGGCGTAATCGTTTCTCTTGAAGGCGGCGATGCCCAGCTGGCCCACGACATTGCCATGCATATCTGCGCCGGCGCTCCTCAGTACATCACCAAGGAAGAGGCTCCGCAGGATCAGATCGAGCATGAGCGTCAGATTCAGACTGAGATCACCGAGAAGGAAGAAGCTGAAAATGTTGCCGCAGGAAAGAAGGCCAAGCCGGCTAACGTTCTTGCCAACATTATCGAAGGCCGTATCAACAAGCGTTTCGATGAGCTTTCTCTGGTTACTCAGGACTTTGTCAAGGACGGCACCAAGAAGGTTGGTCAGGTTCTCAAGGAAGGCAATGCCACTGTGAAGACCTTTGTGCGCTTCAAGGTTGGCGAAGGCATTGAGAAGAAGGAAGTTGACTTTGCCGCTGAGGTTGCCGCTCAGGTAGCCGCTGCTCAGGGCAAGTAAGCTCGGGAATTCTCCTGTTTAACAAAGAAAGGCGGTTGACCGCCTTTTTTTGTGTCTGCCGGAACCCCTTCAAGAGATCCCCGGCTGAATAAATCAGGACAGATCCTCTTCATAGCAGGATCTGAAATTGATATTGCCGGTACCGGTAATTACGGTATCTGTATCACTGCCGTATTCAGTTTCAACCGGCACGACTTCACAGGCGATTTCCCCGTCAAAGTCCTCAATTACCGTCCGGTTGTCAACGTCCCCGAAAGCTTCTTCGTAATGCGGGTTGTGTTTTGCAAGTTCGGCTTTGTATACCACAGCCACAGAACAGGAATCCTGACAAATGCCGCCCAGAACTTCTCCGGTGTCGGTACTGATCACAATCTGCGGATCATCCGGAAAATCCAGATATAAATAATCGGTAAAACCAAGCGCAGCCAGGTTTCTGCCGTAATCACAGCGTTCCCAATCCTCATCGCTTTTAACAAAGTAAGAAGGATCACCAATTACAATGCTTCCTTTAAATCTTTTCATTTTTTATCTCCGCGCGTTCTCTGCCGATTTTACTGCTCCCGTAAATCGGCCGCCATTTTACCTGAAAACGCAACCGGGGCGTGATGCGAAAGTCATTCCGGGCTTCTTAAGCTTATGATCTCTCTGAATCAAACACTTTTATTTGCCTTTGCGCTGTTCTCTGCTGCGTAACCTGCTAAGTTCCCTGCCAACCACCAAGTTGTGTCCGGCGCCGGCGGTTTTTTGCGGAACTTTCCCATATATATTATAATCCTCTGATCAGACGGTGTTGGGATATGATACGGGGCAGCGGAAATGAGTCACAAAAGTTTTAAACGTGTTCTGTTAAAGTTGAGCGGCGAAGCTCTTGAAGGAAAGGAAAGCTTTGGGATTGACCCCGAGGTGCTTGATCGCATGGCCGGAGAAATCGGCGCGGTGGTCAGCTCCGGCGTTGAAGTGGGGCTGGTTCTGGGCGGCGGAAATATCTTCCGGGGCGCCAAGCTGGCTCAGGCGGGGTTAAACCGCGTGGTGGGCGACCATATGGGCATGCTGGCCACGGTGATGAACGGTCTGGCCATGCGGGATGCTCTGTACAGAGCAGGGGTGCCGGCAACTCTCATGTCAGCCATCGCCATGCCCGGCGTGTGCGCCTCCTATTCCTGGACAGAGGCCATTCATGCTCTTTCCGCCGGCCGGGTGGTCATTATGGCTGCCGGTACCGGGAATCCCTTTTTTACCACTGACAGCGCCGCCTGTCTCAGAGCCATCGAGATTCAGGCCGATGCCGTAATCAAGGGCACCAAGGTTGACGGCATTTACAGCGCGGATCCGGTAACTCATCCGGATGCGGAGCTTTACCGGGAGCTCACCTACCAGGAAGTAATGGAAAAGGAGCTCAAGGTAATGGATTTGGCCGCTTTTGTGCTGGCCAGAGATCACAAGATGCCCATTATGGTGTTTAATATGAACCGTCCTGATGCCCTGATGCGGGTGATTTCCGGAGAAGACGAGGGCACTATTGTCAGGTAATGTCAGACAGCGTCGGATAGAGACAGGTAATATCAGATAAAGAAAGGCCTTGGCCTGAAGCCGATTATGTAATTTCAGGCCGTAAAAATAAAAGGTAAATGATTATGTCAGTTAATGATATCAAAGCGACTGCAAAGGAAAAGATGACCAAGGCTGTTAAATCTCTGGAGACCCGGATTTCCAAAGTAAGAACAGGAAGAGCTCAGCCGTCTCTTCTGGATGGCATCATGGTGGATTACTACGGTTCCAAGACCCCGCTGAACCAGGTGGCTTCCGTCAATGTGGCCGATGCCCGCACGCTTTCAGTAACCGTTTTTGACCGCAGCGCCGCCAAAGAAGTGGAAAAGGCTATCCGCGACAGCGATCTGGGCCTGAATCCGGTATCTGCCGGCACCTCCCTGCGCATTCCCCTGCCTCCTCTCACCGAGGATCGCCGCAAGGATCTTATCAAGGTCGTCCGGGGCGATATTGAGCAGGGCAAGGTAGAAATCCGCAATATCCGCCGCGATGCCAATAATGACATCAAGGCTCTTACCAAGGACAAGGAAATCTCCGAGGACGAGGAAAAGAGAGCTCAGGATGAAATCCAGAAGCTTACCGACAGCAGCATCAAGGATATTGAAAAGATTCTCGCCGACAAAGAAAAAGAGCTGATGGAGATTTAGTCTTCAGTGCAAAATGAATTATACAGCATTGCCGGAGGCTCGGCGGACAGTCCTCGCATTCCGGCTCATGTGGCTATTATCATGGACGGTAACGGCCGGTGGGCTCAGAAGCGCGGACAGATGCGGCTTGCCGGCCACCGCGCCGGAGTTAAGTCCGTGAGAAAGACGATTGAATTCGCCGGACAGCACGGCATAAGGCAGCTCACGCTGTTTGCCTTTTCTTCGGAAAACTGGAAACGGCCGGAAACCGAGGTTTCCGGCCTTATGGAACTTTTTTCCTGGGCTCTGTCTAATGAGACAAAGAATCTTGCCGAGAACAATATTGTCTTTCAGGTGGTGGGGGATCTCTCGAGGTTTCCTGAAAAGGTGCAGACTGCCATTGCCGCAGCGGAAAAGGCCACCGCAGAAAATTCCGGTCTCAGACTGGTGGTAGCCGCCAATTACGGCGGCCGCTGGGATATTGCCAGAGCGGCCCGGATTCTGGCGGAGAGAGCCCTGTCCGGTTCCCTTGCTCCTCAGGATATCAATGAAGACCTGCTGGCTTCATCTCTTGCTGTCACCAATGATGTGGATCTTCTGATTCGTACCGGAGGAGAGCATCGCATTTCAAATTTCCTGCTCTGGCAGCTGGCCTACAGTGAAATATTCATTACTGATGTCCTATGGCCTGATTTTGATGACCGGGTATTTCAGGCAGCCTTGGATTACTATCAGGGACGGGAAAGAAGATTCGGCCTTACCAGTGAACAGGTTCAGAAACGGCAGGGCTGATTATTACTAACATGGGATACTGCCGAACAGAATTTTGCGGCTGGCGGCTTTTGCCAGTATTTTAACTATCACGGATTCCGGTTTGGGAAATGTGATTTGACTGTAGTGACCTTACATCATGCTAACCAGAATTATTACCGGATTCTTCCTGTTTATCGCTGCCGGGCTTTGGCTGTTTTTTCCGGCAGCCGGCACGGAATCCCATCCCTTTCTCGCCCTCGATGTTTTCAAAATGATAAGCGGTCTTGTCATCGCCATCGGAGGCTGGGAGTTTGCGAAGCTTGTTTTTCTGAAACCCGCAGAGAATCATGGCGATAACCCCGCATCCTCCGGAAGTCCGGAAGACCGCAATCTCCTCCTGAAGAGATTTCTCTATGCGGCGGCGGTTTTTCTGCTGGCGCTCCTGTCCTTTAACTATGTTGATCATGAGGTCTGGACCGGAAGCTGGGCCCGTCCGGCGGAGGTTATCCGGAATCTGGGGATGAGTCCGCTTCTCTGGATTCTGGCCTTTGGCGCCATATGGTGGCTGGCGGCTTCGGTGATGGTGTTTTTTTATCCCCGTTCCGGCGTTCTCATGCGCTTCTGGTGGCAGCGGGCTCTTGCCGGCATTCTCACTCTCATTCCTTTCGGGGCATCACTGCTCCTTTTAAGATATACCGGAATCAGCCACTATGATGAGGATCCCTACATCGGAAGCCGGATTCTGCTTTCGGTAATGATGCTGGTATGGAGTGCCGATACCGGGGCTTATTTTACGGGGCGTTTTCTGGGACGGCATCATATGAGCTCCCATGTAAGCCCGAAAAAAACCTGGGAGGGGCTGGCCGGAGGAGTAATACTTGCTCTCCTGGTGTACGGCATTCTGTACTATACCGGCATGTATACCGTTTATTATTCCGGCTTTGCCGCTCTCACGCTGGCAGCTCTGCTTACGGTGATATTTTCAGTTTTCGGCGATCTCTCCGAAAGCATGTACAAGCGCTATGCGGGCATTAAGGATTCCGGGGTGATTTTTCCGGGCCACGGGGGCATGCTGGATCGCATTGATTCCCTTTGCGCGGCGATACCGGTATTTCTTGTTTCCTATGCTCTGTTCAGTCTGCTTTTTTAAATGATTCTCTGTTTCGGAAAGGTTTTTGCTTCATGAATAAAGTTACAGTTTTAGGCGCTACCGGTTCCATCGGCGGCAGCACTCTGGATGTGATAAGAAGAAATCCGGAGAGATACTCTCTTTATGCTGCCACGGCGCGGAATAACGTTTCCCGGATGCTGGAAATTGTTAAGGAGTTTCATCCGGCTGCGGCAGTCATGCTGGAGGAGCGGGCGGCCCAGGAGCTCCGGGGACTTCTCGCGGACGCCGGTCTTAAGACTGAGGTATTGTCCGGATCTGAGGCCCTGAGCGCGGTGGCTGCCAGCGAGGAAGCGAACAGCGTCATGTCCGCCATTGTGGGAGCAGCCGGTCTTAAGCCGACTCTGGCCGCCATTACCATGGGGAAGACCGTGTATCTGGCCAACAAGGAATCCCTGATCATGAGCGGTCATATATTTGTGGACGCCGCCAGAAGATACAAAGCCCGCATTGTCCCGGTGGACAGCGAGCATAATGCGATTTTTCAGTGCCTGCCGGAAAAGGAGCAGAACCGCATCGGCCGCTGCGATCTCCGGGAAGCCGGCATTACCAAGCTGGTTCTGACCGGATCCGGCGGGCCCTTCAGGGATCGGGAAATAAGTTCGCTAAGTCAGGTAACTCCCGAGGAAGCGGTAAGTCATCCCAACTGGAGCATGGGCCGCAAGATCAGCGTTGACAGCGCCACCATGATGAACAAGGGTTTTGAATTTATTGAAGCCCGGTGGCTATTCAATGCGGATCCCCGGGATATCGAGGTTGTGGTGCATCCGGAGTCGGTGATCCATTCCATGGTGCGTTACCGGGACGGCTCCGTGCTGGCGGAGATTGGGGTTCCCGATATGAGAACTCCCATTGCCCGGGCCATGGCCTGGCCTGACAGAATTGACAGCGGAGCCGCGGCCATAGATTTTACCTCCCTGGGCAGCCTTACCTTCAGAGCTCCGGATTTTAAGCGCTATCCCTGTCTTAAGCTGGCCATGGACGCCTGCCAGTCCTCTCAGGCTCTGACCACGGCGGTGAATGCGGCCAACGAGGTGGCGGTGCAGGCCTTCCTTGACGGCCGGCTGAAATTTACCGATATTTATACTGTGGCGGCCCGGACGGCTGATTCCTTTGCTCTTGCCCCGGCGGACTCCCTGGAGGATGTTCTTAATATTGATCTCGCTGCCCGGCAGCGGGCTTACAGTGTTCTTGAGGACCTGTCCAGGTAAAGCCGTTCATGGATATTCTCAGCAATATTTTTTATTTTTGCATTGCTCTGGGGGTGCTTATCGCCATTCATGAGGCCGGTCATTTTTTTATGGCCCGGCTCATGGGGGTGTATGTGGAACGGTTTTCTCTGGGCTTTGGCCCGGTGCTGCTGTCCCGGCGTGGGAAAGACGGCACGGAGTATTCCCTGTCCCTCCTGCCCTTCGGCGGTTATGTGAAAATGTACGGCGAAGACAAGGACAGCATTGATGCCAGCCGGGAACACGAGGCCTTCTGCTGCAAAAAGGTGTGGCAGCGTTTTCTCATTGTTCTGGCCGGCCCCTTTAACAATATTGCTTTGGCCTGGGCGCTTTATTTTCTGGTATTCCTGATGGGAATTCCGGATGTGAAACCGGTTTTTGACGTGATTTCCGGCGGCCTTGCGGAGCAGAACGGCTTCAGATCCGGAGATCTTATTGTTAAGGTCGGGGATGATGAGGTCGTTGATATTGAAGAGAGTCTGTACAGTCTTATAAGCCGCATCGGAGAGGATACCGTATCCGTAACCGTAAAGGGCGGCTATGGAGCAGAGCAGGAAAGAGAGCTTAATCTCCCGCTGTCCTCCTGGTCTTTGGAGCCGGGGAACCCCAGGATTCTGGATCAGATTGGCCTGGAACCCATGTCATACAAAATCTCCGGGCGGATTGAAATGGTGGAATCCGGATCCCGGGCGGAAAAGGCCGGGCTTCAGAAGGATGATGAATTTGTAAGCTATGACGATATTCCGTACCAGAACTGGAAATCCTTCAGCTCCTATATAAAGGCGCATCCGGAAAAGACTCTTAAGGTGACCCTGAAAAGAGACGCCCGGGAGCTTACGCTGGATCTGATTCCGGAAGGAAAGGAGAAAAACGGCGTCCTCCAGGGTTATGCCGGAATCATGCCGGCGATTGACGAAATTCCCGGGATAACCTTTGTCAGAAAATATGATTTCTGGCCGGCGTTTAAGGGAAGCTGGTATAAAACCTGGGATATGAGTATTATTACCCTCAGGTTTATCAAGAAGTTTGTCACGGGGGACATTTCCCCCAAGAATATTTCCGGTCCGGTGGGCATTGCCAAGGGGGCGGGCTTGACCGGCCGCATGGGATATGTGTTCTTTTTGAGCTTCATGGCGCTTATAAGCGTGAATCTGGGGGTGCTGAATCTCCTGCCGATACCGGTTCTGGACGGAGGACACCTGTTTTTCTACCTGCTGGAGGGGATATTCAGAAAGCCTGTTTCCGCCAAGGCGCTGGATATACTGATGAAAACGGGTTTTGCGCTTCTTTGTCTTCTGATGATAGTTGCCGTGTTCAATGATCTTTACTTTTCATGGTAGATAAAATGCTGTATTCAAAGCTTTTTTGCTCTATGACGCTGGCCTTGACCGCCATGGGAGCGCTTGGCAATGCCGCTTATGCCTCTCAGGAGGAGAATCCTGTTAACAAATATCAGGGCAGCCTTCCGAAGGTGATGCACATTAATGATATTGAAGTCCGCGGCCTTTACCGGGTTACCAAGGGCGCGGTGCTTTTGTCTCTGCCGGTTCAGGCCGGGGATGACGTTACCAGAGAAGATGTGGCTCAGGCTCTTCGCAAGGTGTTCCGCACCGGCAATTTTGACATGGTCAACGCCTATTACACCGATCAGGGCGTGCTGGTGCTGGATGTCAAGGAACGTCCTACCATTGTGAATGTCACCTATGCCGGCAACAATGCCATCAAGGAGGAGCAGCTTAATGACATTATCAAGTCAAAGAACGTCAAGGTCGGCGAAATTCTGAATGTGGAAAAGCTCCGGGAGCTGGAGGCTTCCCTGGAGGATTATTACAACAGCACCGGCCGCTATCAGGCCAAGGTTTCCACCATTCTGGTATACCTGCCCCGGAACCGCGTGGACGTGAAGTTTAATTTTACGGAAGGCGTCAGCGCCAAAATCGAACAGATCAACATTGTGGGCAATAACAGCTTTCCGGAAGAGAAGCTTCTGGCGCAGCTGGAGCTTCGGGATCATGTGCCCTGGTGGAATTTTCTGGCTGATCGCACCTTTCAGGCGCAGAAATTCAGCGGGGATCTGGAGACCCTCCGTTCTTTCTACATGAACCGCGGCTATGTGCGTTTTCGGATCGATTCCACCAGAGTGGAAATGACCCCTGACCGCAAGGGCATTTATCTCAGCATTGCCATTAAGGAAGGGGATCAGTACAGCTTTGACAAATTCAATGTCATCGGGGAAACCTACGGACACGGCGAGGAAATGCTGAAGCTGATCCCGCTGGTGCCGGGAGATGTTTATGATGCCAATCAGGTTTCTCATACCGAAGAGCTTCTGGCCAATTACATGGGCAAGTTCGGTTATGCCTACACCAAGGTGCAGGCCATTCCGGTCATTGATGACGAAAAGAAGCTGGTTTCCCTGAACTTTTCCGTGGAGCCGGGGCACCGCATATACGTAACCGATGTGAAGATCACCGGCAATACCATTACCACTGACGAGGTGGTGAGAAGAGAGATCCGGCAGATGGACGGCACCTGGCTGTCCAATGAGGCTATCAGCACCTCCAAGAGACGTCTGGATCAGCTGGGCTTCTTTGAAACCGTGGAGATGGCTCCCAGAAAAACCGGGACTGACAGCGATACCGCGGAGGTGATTACCACCGTCAAGGAAAGACCCACCGGTTCCGTGAAGGCCGGTATCGGTTTCGGCACTGAAACGGGCATTAATCTTAACGGCGAAATTTCTCAGGACAATTTTCTGGGCTACGGCGGCAATGCCAGCATCGGCATCAACACCAACAAATACGATCAGAAGATCGAGCTCCGCTATAACGAGCCCTACTTCACGGTGGACGGCGTCAGTCTGGGCGGCAGCATTTACTATGAAAAATTCGAAGCCGGCGATGCCAACATTGTGGACTACACCAATGAAAAGTTCGGCGCTTCCGTGGGCATCGGCTATCCCATTGACGAGCACAACTTTATTCGCTACACCGTGGGTTATGAGCATAACAGACTGTCGCAGACATCCTCGTATGTGCAGATTCAGCGTTTCTGGGATACCTACGGCAAGGACAAGAATGCGAACAAGGTGGTTTTCCAGAACTATACCGCCGGTATCTTTTATTCCAGAAACTATCTGGACCGGGGGGCTCTGCCCCGGGAAGGCAGCAAGCAGACGGTATACGGCGATGTGGCCGTGCCGGGCTCCGATACCAGATACTACAAGCTCGGCGCTGACACCACCCATTTCTTCCCGCTGGACAAGGATAAGAAGTTCATCATCAATTTCAGAGCCAAGGCCGGTTACGGCAACGGCTACGGTTCCAGAAACGGCATCGACGAAATTCTGCCCTTCTTCCAGAATTACTACCTGGGCGGCGATGAGTGGCTGCGCGGCTTCAAATACAACTCGGCCGGCCCCAAGGCGCTCTATAATTCGTTCCTCATGGGCCGGGTGGGCGTTATCGGCACCCGGGATTCCATCGGCGGCAATGCCATTGTTGCCGGAAGCCTCTCCCTGATTGTGCCGACGCCGTTTGCCTCCGAGGGCTATGAGAACTCCCTCAGAACCTCGATTTTCCTGGATGCCGGTTCCCTGTGGGATACTAACTACGATCCCGATGCCATCGGCCCCTGCCTGGGAAAGTGCGAAAATATTTACGATTTCTCCGATCCTTCGGAATACCGGATGTCCGCGGGGGTGACTCTGGTCTGGGTATCTCCCATGGGGCCTATTGGCTTTTCTCTGGCGGAACCCATCCGCAAGAAGAGGGGAGATCGGACGGAGTTCTTTACCTTTTCTCTGGGGCGCACCTTTTAATCCGGCATATGGAGTATAATTTAAACCGCTCTCCCGGTTACTTATCCCGCGGGCGGTTTATGTCATAACAGTTTACCGAGGCAGAGTGACCGGTATCCGGTTGACACTCATGATCTTTGTCAGTAAATTATCGTTATCGTTATTGCAAAAAAAGGAACACATAAAAATGAAGAAACTGTTAACAGTTGCAGCATTATCAGCAGTACTGGCTTTTGGCTCCGTGGCAGCTCAGGCTCAGGAGCTGAAAATCGGTCTCTTCAATTACGGGTATGTGCTTTCCAAGATCCCCCAGACCAAGGCTGCTCAGGCCAAGGTTCAGAAGGCTCTGGATTCCAAGAAGCGCGCCCTGGACAAGATGGAAGCTGATTACAACAGCATTCAGAAGGCTCTCCAGAACCCCAATATTACTCAGGCTGATGCCCTCAAAAAGCAGAGAGATCTGCAGATGCTGGAGGCCGAGCTCAAGGTGAAGATTTCCGAATTCCGCGAAGAGGAGCAGAAGATCACCAGCAAGGAGCAGATGGACATCAACAAGAAGGTGCAGAGCGCCATCGATCAGGTAGCCAAGCAGAAGGGGCTTTCTGTGGTTTTCCGGGGCGAAGGAGCCGTTTATCTCGGTGATGAAACCCTGGATATTTCAGAAGAAGTTATCAGTGTTGTAAGCAAGTCCAAGTAATTTAACAGTTTTAGAACCCGTTTTAGATAAAAACGGGTTTTTTTGTTTAAAATAACAGAACAATACCGGTTTTGCTTCCGGACACGCAAGGATTTCTATATATGAGCATGCTGCTAAAGGATATTGCAGAGAAGATTGGCGGAAGGATTATCGGCAATGATGCCGCGGAAATCTCCCGCATCGCCAATCTGCAGACTGCTAACAAGGATGAGATAAGCTTTCTGTCGGACAAGAGGATGCATAAGTATCTGGCAGAATCCAAGGCCGGCGCCGTGCTGGTGAAGGAAGAGGATGTCCTCCAGGATTCCGGCATTACCTTTGTGGTGGTTCCGAATCCTTATGTGGCCTTTGCCCTGGTGGCTCAGATGTTTGACACCACGCCCCGGGCCTGCGCTCCCGGCATTCATCCCACCGCGGTTGTCGATCCCACGGCCGAAATAGACGAAACGGCTTCCGTGGGTGCTCATGCGGTAATTGAATCCGGCGTTAAAATCGGAGCCGGAACCCAAATCGGCCCGAACTGCTTTGTGGGCAAGAATACCGTCATTGGCAAGAACACCAAGCTCTGGGCCAATGTATCCGTTTATCATAACTGCGTTATCGGGGACTCCTGTCTCTTTCAGTCAGGCTGCGTTATCGGTTCCGACGGCTTCGGCTATGCCAATGAACGCGGCGAATGGATCAAAATTCCGCAGCTGGGCCGGGTTGTTATCGGCAACAGAGTGGAAATCGGCGCCTCCACCGCCGTGGATCGCGGAGCCGTTGATGATACGGTTATCGAGGACAATGTTATAATTGACAATCAGGTTCAGATAGCCCATAACGATAAGATCGGCTACGGCACGGCCATTGCCGGAGCAGCGGTTCTGGCGGGAAGCGTTGAGCTTGGCAAGTACTGCATTGTCGGCGGCACTTCGGTGTTTGACGGTCATATCAAAATCTGCGACGGCGTGGAAATCCTGGGCCAGGTGGGCAAGAATATCAATAAGCCCGGCAAGTATCACTCATTCCTGCCGGTTCTCGAAGCGGAAAAATGGTGGAAGCTTTTCCCCAAGATGTACAGCGTCGACAGGATCGCTGAAAAGCTTAAGGCACTGGAGAAGATTGTCCAGGAGCTTCGGCCTTCTGAAAAGGCAGCCGATGCAACAGATTCCAAAGACAGCAGCAAGTAAGTAAAGGAAAAAGAAGTGACAGAGATTAATACACCTGCCAAGGATTTAGACATTCAGCAGATTTTGAATTTATTACCGCATCGTTATCCGTTTCTTCTGGTGGACAGAGTGCTGAGCTACAACACCGAAGGAGAGCATAAGACGCTGCGGGGGCTTAAGAACGTTTCATTTAATGAACCGTTTTTTCAGGGACACTTCCCCGGCAAGCCGGTTCTTCCCGGAGTGCTCATTCTGGAGGCCATGGCTCAGGCTACCGGAATTCTGGCCTTTACCATGGTAGGAAAGCCGGATCAGGACGAACTTTATTACTTTGCTTCCATTGATAATGCCCGGTTTAAGCGTCCGGTGCTGCCGGGGGATCAGCTGATCCTTGACGTGGAGTACCTGAAGGAGCGCCGCGGCATTGCCAAGTTTACCGGCGTGGCATCTGTGGACGGGCATGAGGTTTGCTCTGCCGAGCTGATGTGCGCTAAGCGCCGTGGCTGATTGTGACTGGCGGTGACTGATTGTCAGCCAATAACTAATAAAATTAATGGTAAGGAGTTTTCCATGATTGATGAGAGCGCTGTTATTCATCCAACTGCCATTGTCAGTCAGGATGCGGTGATAGGGCCGCGGGTGCAGATCGGCCCCTGGACCTGGGTGGGCCCCGAGGTTGAGATCGGAGCGGACACTCGTATTTCCTCCCATTGTGTTTTAAGAGGCCCTACCAAGATTGGCGAACGCAATCGGATATTCCAGTTTGCCACTCTGGGAGAGGACTGCCAGGACAAGAAGTACAATGGTGAGAGAACCTTTCTGGAGGTGGGCGACGACAATGTGATTCGCGAGCATTGCACGCTGCACCGGGGCACCGCAGACGGAGGCTCCGTTACCAAAGTCGGCAGTCGCAATCTGTTTATGGTTAATGTTCATGTGGCCCATGACTGTCAGATTGGCGATGACTGTATTTTTGCCAATAATGCCACCTTGGCCGGCCATGTTCATATCGGGAACTGGGTTATTTTCGGCGGGCTGGCGGCCATCCATCAGTTCGGCCGGGTAGGCGATCATGCCTTTATTGCCGGCATGGCGGCTCTTAATCAGGACGTGCCGCCGTTTGTCATGGCGGCCGGTCATTACGCCAAGCCGTTTGGGATCAACAGGGAAGGTCTTAAGAGAAGAGGCTTTACTCCGGAAGGAATTGCCGCTATCAGACATGCCTACATGATTGTGTACAAGGAAGGCCATACCATTCCCGAGGCGGTGGAAAAGCTTGAGGATCTGATAAAGACAGAGCCCGCCATTAAGCTGCTTTCCGACTTCCTTAAAGACAGCACCCGAGGTATTTGCCGGTAAGGAATTTCTTTAATGTCCCCCGCTTCCCGCAACCATCTGTATGCGCTTTCAGCGTGCGAGGCCTCAGGAGATGCTCTGGGGGCCGGGCTTATTCGTGAGCTTCTGAAAAGAGATCCTGAAGCTCGCTTTACCGGTATTTTCGGTCCGAAAATGCGCGCTGCCGCCGGTTCCTCCTATGAGCAGCTCTATGACATGGAAGAGCTTTCGGTCATGGGTATTGGCGAGGTCATAAAGTCTCTCCCCCGGCTTCTCAGAATTCGCAAAAATTTCAAATCTGCCGTGCTGGAAAGGAATCCGGATGTCTTTGTGGGAATTGACGGCCCGGATTTCAATCTGTCCGTAGAGCTTTTTCTGAAAAAAAACGGCATTCATACGGTTCATTATGTAAGTCCCTCAGTATGGGCCTGGCGATCCGGAAGAATCTATAAGATCAAGGCCGCCACGGATATGGTGCTTTCCATCCTGCCCTTCGAGAAGGATTTTTACGCTAAGTATGACGCCCCCTGCACCTATGTCGGACATCGTCTCGCGGAAGAAATTCCTATGGAGTACCCGATTACCGCGGCCCGGCTGGAGCTCAACTTTTCCGAAAACGTCTTTAAGAGCAACATGATAACTGCGGTGCTTCCCGGGAGCCGGATTGCGGAAATTACCTTTCTGACTCCGGAATTTGCCGAAGCCTCCTATCTCCTCCAGAAGAGCTATCCCGGAATGCGTTTCATCTGCGCGGCCACCTCCCTGGCCAAGGCCCGTCTTATCAGCAGACTGTGGCGGGAGCATGCTCCGTCCATTCCTCTTACCATCTGGATCGGCAAATCTCATGCGGTAATGGCAGCCGCCAATGCCGTGATTCTCTCCTCGGGCACGGCCACTCTCGAAGCCATGCTGCTTAAAAAACGCATGGTGGTCTGTTATATTATCAGCAAGATCACCGCTATGATCGGAAAGCGGGTTTTGAAGGTGGATATGTATTCTCTCCCGAATCTGCTGGCGGGGCGGCGCATTGTGCCGGAGCTTATTCAGGATGACTGCAATCCGGTCAGGATCTGCGAAGAGGTGAAGAAGATTTACACTCAGGAAAACCGGGAGCAGATGATGGAATTTACCAGAATTCACAAGGAGCTCCGGATTGCTTCCGATGCCAAAGCCGCCGAGGCGGTGCTGAAGGTAATTGCCGCAGGATGAACGAAGCGGAGCGGGAGAACCCGGATGTGTAGGAAACCTGCTTTGGCAGGTTTTTCAGTTTCAGCGCCGGCAAGGAATGAGCAGCCGGAAAGATATTTTTATGTTGTGGATAAGTCTGGGATTAACCTGTTAATAACTTACTGATAACCTGTTGACAGATCTGGGAGCTCCGGTTTCCATGAAGCATGTTTTCCGTTGCCGCGCCGGATGTGGCTCATATCTTTATGCACGCTGCAGTTCCGCTATTGTCCGCTTAGCATATTAAAGTCTGAAAAACACTATGAATAATAAAGAGCAGAAACCTCAGGCAGCGTCCTTCCGGTATCCGGAAATTCCGGGCATCAGGATTTTTGCCGGCACGGATGAAGCCGGCCGCGGCCCTCTTGCTGGCAATGTGGTGGCCGGGGCGGTAATCCTGGATCCGGCCCGGCCCATCACAGGACTCCGGGATTCCAAGAAGCTTTCCGAAAAGAAACGTGAGGCCCTTTTTACCGAAATCACCGAGAAGGCTCTGGCCTTTGGCATCGGAGAATGCAGTCCTGCAGAGATCGACTCCCTTAATATTCTCTGGGCGGCCATGCTGGCGATGGAACGGGCGGTGCAGGCTCTTAAGGTGAGACCGGATTTTGTGCTGGTTGACGGTAACCGCCTCCCCCGGAACCTGGGCATTCCGGCTCAGGCGGTGGTCAAGGGAGACGCTCTGGTGCCGGAAATCAGCGCCGCCTCGATTCTGGCCAAGGTTACCCGGGATCGGGAGCTTCGGGAACTGGATGCCCGGTATCCCGAGTACGGCTTTGCCCGGCATAAGGGTTATCCCACGGCGGAGCATCTGGCCCGGATCCGGGATCTGGGCGTGCTGTCCTGCTATCGGAAAAGCTTCCGTCCGGTGGCGGAAATTCTTGCGGCCAGAGACGGGAAATTTTCCGACGACATTCTGCTTCGCGGCAGGGAGGCCGAGTTATTCTGAAGAGGCCTTTCCGGACGGATAACATTCTTCTCAGACTTCAGTTAAATAAAATCAGGAACGGGATATGAACACAGACGGCAGATTTGTCCATCTTCATGTGCATACTGACTATTCATTCCATGACGGTCTTATGGATGTCAAGGCCGTGGTGAAAAAGGCTCAGGAGCTGGGCATGCCGGCCGTGGCCATTACGGATCGCATGAATCAGTGCAATTCCGTGAAGCTTTATGAGGAGTGCATCCCCCGGGGCATCAAGCCGATATTTGGCATTGAGCTCTGCGTTTATGACGATACGGTAGTGCGGGGCAAGAAGGAGTTTTTCACCATCGAGCTTCTGGCTCTTAACGAAGCCGGTTATCACAACATTGTGGAGCTCCAGGCAGACGGCTACCGGCAGGGAATTATTGACTACAATATCTGCGTTCCTCTCAGTAAAATCAAAGAGCGCTCCTTCGGGGTGGCCGCGCTCTCCGGCAGCATTGACGGCGATGTGGGCAAGTACATTCTGGAGGGGCGGCTGGATCTGGCGGAAAAGAGAGCCGCCATGTACAAAACTCTCTTTCCGGATTCCTACTACCTGGAGCTGACCCGCATGGATCGTCCCGGGGAAGAGCGCTACATCGAGGCGGCTCTTAATCTGGCCCAGAAGCTGGATCTCCCGGTTATCGCCACCAACTATGTGCAGTTTGCCCGGGAGGAGGATTACGAAATCCACAACATTCGGGTAGCCATTCAGGACAAGGTCACCCTGGCGGACAAAAACTGGCATCCTCCCTATACTCCGAAGATGTACATGCGTTCCCAGGAGGAGATGGCGGAGCTTTTCAGTGATATCCCCGAGGCCGTGCAAAATACCGTCTACCTTGCGGCGCGCTGCTCGGTTTATATGCATCTCGGCAAGAACTTCCTCCCCAAATTCCCCACCGGAGGTCTTTCTGATGCCGAGTTTCTCAAAAAGGAATCCTATCAGGGGCTGGAACAGCGCCTGGAATTCATGTATCAGGATCCCGAAGTCCGCCGCCAAAAGCGTCTTGATTACCTCATCCGGCTGGAAAAGGAGCTCAAGGTTATTATTCAGATGGACTTCCCGGGTTACTTTCTCATCGTGATGGAATTTATTCAGTGGTCCAAGAAGCACAATATCCCCGTGGGGCCGGGACGCGGATCCGGCGGCGGTTCTCTAGTGGCCTTCTGCATCGGCATTACCGATTTTGATCCCTTGCCCTTTGATCTCCTGTTCGAGCGCTTCCTGAACCCGGAGCGTGTGTCCATGCCCGACTTTGACGTGGATTTCTGCATGGATAACCGCGGCAAGGTGATTCAGCATGTGGCGGATCTTTACGGCCGGCAGTCGGTGTCCCAGATCATTACCTTCGGCACTCTGGCGGCCAAGGCCTCGGTGAAGGCGGTGGCCCGGGTGATGGGAAAATCATATTCCTTCGGCGACCGGCTGGCCAAACTGCTGCCTAAAAAGGTCAATGACAAGCTGGATTATACGCTGACGGAGGCGTTGGCTCCCCCGAAGGATCCCGCTGACGATGCCGCCAAAGCCTTTCGGGAAAAGTATGCCGAGGATGAGGAAATTCGCGAGGTGGTGGATAAGGCCATCCGGGTGGAGGGGCTTACCACCTCTCACGGCAAGCATGCCGGGGGCGTGGTGATCTCTCCCTCGGTGATCACCGATTTCGCGCCGCTGATGTGCGATGACGACGGCGGGGACTTTAAAACCCAGTTCGACAAGCATGACGTGGAGGAAGCAGGTCTGGTTAAATTCGACTTCCTGGGACTCCGCACCCTGACTATTATCCGCTGGGCTCTGGATATGATAAACGAGCGGATGAAGCGGGAGGGGAAGCCTCTCGTGGACATTCGGAGGATTGATCTCGCGGATCCCCTGTCCTATGAAGTTCTTAAAACCACCGAAACCACGGCGGTGTTCCAGCTGGAATCCCGGGGCATGCGGGAGCTTATCGGGAAGCTGCAGCCGGACTGCTTCGAGGACATCATCGCCTTAGTGGCTCTTTACCGCCCGGGCCCCCTGGGCTGCGGCCTTGTGGATAACTTTGTCAACCGGAAGCATGGCAAGGAAGAAATTGCCTATCCGGATCCGGAGTTTCAGCATCCGTGCCTCGAGCCCATTCTGAAGCCCACCTACGGCGTCATTATCTATCAGGAGCAGGTAATGCAGATCGCCCAGGCCATGGCCGGATACAGTCTGGGCGGGGCCGACATTCTGAGGCGCGCCATGGGCAAGAAGCAGATGGACGTGATGCAGAAGCAAAGGGCCAAGTTCCGGGCCGGAGCGGTGGAAAAGGGCATTGACGGCGATCTTGCCATGAAAATCTTCGACATGGTGGAAAAGTTTGCCAAGTACGGCTTTAATAAATCCCATTCCGCGGCTTATGCGCTGGTGTGCTTTCAGACGCTGTGGCTCAAGGCGCACTATCCGGCGGAATTCCTGGCGGCCATGATGACGGCTGATAAGGAAAACGCCGACAAGGTGGTGTCCTACATCAATGAGTGCCGCCGCCTGAAAATCCCCGTGGATCCCCCTGATATCAATGAAGGCAACGTGCATTTTATTGTTAATGACAAGGGACATATCGTCTTCAGTCTGGCGGCGGTTAAGGGCGTGGGGGAATGGCCGGTGAAGGCCATTATGGAGGAGCGCAAAAAGAAGCCCTTTACCAGCATTTTTGATCTCTGCCGCCGCATTGATCGCATGTCCATGAGCCGCCGGGTGCTGGAGGCTCTCATCAAGGCCGGGAGTCTGGACAGAATAGGGCCGCACCGGGCGGCTCTCATGGCGGCGGTGGATGCCGCTCTCAGGCTTAATACCGAGTCCTCCAAAGACAGAGAATCCGGAGAAATGGATTTGTTCGGAGGGATGATGTTCTCGGATATTGCCGACCCCCCTTATCCGGAGGTCAAGCCTTATCCTGACAAGATTAATCTCTCGGGGGAGGTGGAAACTCTGGGACTTTATCTTACCGGACACCCCATGGATCGCTACCGGAATGAGGTACTCCATTTCAGCGGAGCCAAGCTGGGAGAATTAAGAGCCTCCGACGGCGGTTACGGCGAGGAAAAGAAAAAGGTGATTGTCGCCGGCATTATCCAGCATTTGGAATGCCGCACCACCAAAAGCGGCAATCAGTTCATGCAGGGCCGTCTTATCGATTATACCGGAGAGGTGCTGTTCTCGCTGTGGCGGGACAAGTTTGACAAATACCGGAATCTGGTGCGGGATGACATGCTGGCGGTATTTTACGGCACGGTGGGATATGATAATTACAATAAAGGCGTGGAAATCCGGGTGGATGAGATCATTAACATCTGCGAGGCCCGGCATCGTTACGGGAGAGCGGTGCGGATCTGCCTTAACGATACCCTGATGAAAAAGGAAAACGAGATGAACCTTATCAGGGATGCGGTGTTCCGCTACCCCGGATCCATGCCTCTGGAAATCCTTTATGAAAAGGAAAACGGCGCCATGCTGGTGCAAAGTCATTATCAGGTGGAGCCCTGCGATGAGCTTTTGGATGATCTCCGGTACTATTGCGATGGCAAGGCTGCTGTGTCCTATGTGGAGCCGCAAAAGCCGGTGTTTCAGGTTTGATGTATTTTCGGAACAGGCCTGCTCCAAGCAGGAGTTTCTGAACCGGCAATCATCTCTCAGGCACGACTTTTATGAAGCGATTTGGGAATTTGTTCTTTCTGTCTCGTATTTTGCCGGATCGTGGGTTAGAATTATGTATTTGATTTCTGATGCTGTAACATTACAGTCGCTACTGAAGGCTTTCCGCTCCGCCGGAGCAGTTTACAGGGTTTACGCATGAATATAGATTATTTGGATTTCGAGCAGCCTATTGCTGAGCTTCTTGCTCACATCGATGAGCTGAAACATGTTAGCAACAACATAGGCGAAAGCGTTGATTTCTCTGATGAAATAGCCTCTCTTGAGAAAAAGGCCGTGGAGATGACCAGAAAGACCTTTTCTGATCTCGGAGCCTGGCAGATTTCCCGCCTCTCCCGTCATCCTCTCCGTCCTTACACTCTTGACTATATTAAAGAAATATTTACGGATTACGAAGAACTCCACGGAGATCGGGCCTATGCGGACGACAAGGCCATTATCGGCGGCATCGCCAGAATTGACGGCGAACCGGTAATGCTGGTAGGCCATCAGAAGGGGCGCAATGTGCAGACCCGCACCATGAGAAATTTCGGGATGCCCCGGCCCGAAGGCTATCGCAAGGCCTTAAGGCTGATGCAGATGGCCGAAAGGTTCAAGATGCCCGTCATTACCTTTATTGACACTCCGGGCGCTTATCCCGGCGTGGGAGCTGAGGAAAGAGGTCAGGCCGAAGCCATTGCCAGAAATCTTAAGGTGATGAGCGCTCTTAAGGTGCCCATTATCTGCACGGTTATCGGAGAGGGCGGATCCGGCGGCGCTTTGGCCATTGGCGTGGGGGACAGAGTCAATATGCTCCAGTATGCCACCTATTCGGTAATTTCGCCGGAGGGCTGCGCCTCCATTCTCTGGAAGAGCGCGGACAAGGCTCCCCTGGCAGCCGATGCCATGAATATTACCGCCAAGGATCTTAAGAGACTCAAGCTCATTGACAGCGTTATTGAAGAGCCCCTGGGAGGAGCGCACCGGGATTACCAGAAGATGGCCGAGAACCTGAAGAAGCAGCTCCTCAAGGATCTGAACGAGCTTAAGAGCGAATCCCCGGAGAGTCTGCTGGAAAAGAGATACGAGCGTATCATGAAGTACGGGTACTGCTGATAAGTGGATGATGAGCCGGACGTTTTCCGGCCCTGAAAACGCAGAAGGGTGTCTTCCAAGGAAGGCACCCTTTGTTTTTGCGTTAAATCTAATAATAGTAGTTTTAAGGCTAGTCGTTTTGACCATGTTTCCAAAAAACGGTCATCCGGTGAGGATGACCGAAAACACGGAATGAAAAACAAAGATAGGATCTTCGTTTCACAGGTAATAGTTTAGAACATTTGCAGGCTAAAAAGTTCAAAAAAACCGAAAAAACGATGCATTTTCACGAAGTTTTGTTAAAAAGTGTGAAATTGAACGGAAACAGATAATAAAAAACCCATGCGGAAAACCCGCATGGGATAAAGAAATATTATGAAGGAGACTAAACATGAGAACCAAAGATTCTATACTTAATCTGTATGTTTAGAGTACCGCCCCATGAAAAAGTTCCCAAAAAAATGCAGAAATTTTAAAAAGATTTTTGCGTGGCTGAATAGCGGGGTTTGACAGGCAAAAAATTATAATATAGACGTGAAATAAAAATGTCTATACCGTTCTCCGGCAGGGAATTCAGAGTTTTGCTCCCGGAAGAGGATAAACCGCTGTACCCGCGGAAAGGGGGGTAAAAGGAGGTTTAAAATGGGTGGTGAAAAGAAGAGCTGAAAGAGGATCTTAAGAGGGGGAGTCGGCGGGCCGGTTTTCAGTTTAGCCCGGCTGAGGGGCGGGGTGAGGGCGGATAGTTGCAGCGCAGCATAAAAAAACCCCTCCGGAGAGGGGCTTTCTGAAAAAAATCCTGCGGATTAACCTAAAGCCTTGATCTTCTTGCTCAGGTTGGACTTATGTCTGGCAGCCTTGTTGATGTGAATCAGTCCCTTGGTGGCAGCGCGATCCAGAAGCACCTCTGCTCTTGCGAAAGCAGCCTTTGCAGCCTCTTTTTCGCCGGCCTTGCAAAGATTGATGACCTTCTTAACAGCAGTACGCATCTCAGAACGCTTAGCAACGTTGTGAACACGATTTCTTTCAGCGATGATAACACGCTTCTTAGCAGACTTGATATTTGCCAAAGTAAACTCCTAAAAACTTAACAGAAAAAAGTGCAATACAGATTACCTGAGTTTATCGTACCGTATCGGTATTGTCTTTTTATGAAATTCCAACAATCCGTATGAAACCACGATAAGGCTACCGGTGCATAAAAAAACAACACATGCGGAGATCCGGGAAAGCGCCGCGGAGTTTCAACTGACTCCCTTTCCCGTATTCTCGCAGTGAAAGCGGCACAAAGAGACACTTCCTTTCAGAAATTCATGCTGCCTGCGTCCGGCGTTGTCCAATAAACCGGGCGTATTTTATATCTTTATTTCACATTTGTCAGCATGGGGAAAACAAAAACTTCATTTCTTTCCGGCGGGACGGGCCGGTTCATCTGATGCCATGATGATCTCCGGAGAATGGAGCCGGAAGGACAGCAGGGAGCCTGCCGCGGAGAAGCCGTAACGGGGCCGCATAACCATGATAATTGCAGGCGGGGATAATTGAACAATAGGCCCGGGTGAGATAAAATCTGCCACTGTCTTATATTTTGATTTCCATTATGCTGCCTGCCGGGGTATCTGACGGGGATTCTGTTCCCGGCGCGGCTTCTCGGAGCTAATATGGCCAGGCTTTTTCGATCCGGTCTCATTACGGCCGGGGCTACTTTTTTGTCCCGGGTGTTCGGACTCGCGCGGGATATCTTTATTGCGCATCTTCTGGGAGCCGGACAGAGCGCTGACGTGTTCTTTTTTGCCAACAGAATTCCCAACTTTCTGAGACGTCTTTTTGCCGAAGGAGCCTTCAGTTCGGCCTTTGTCCCCATTATGACCGAATTTCAGGAAAAAAAGTCTCCCGAGGAGCAGAAGGAGCTTCTTTCCTGTACCGTGGGAACCCTGGGCATTATCGTTTTTCTGGTAACCGTTCTGGGCATGGCCGGCAGCGCCGCAGTTACCGCGCTCTTTGGCTGGGGCTGGTTCTGGGAATGGTATAACGGCGGCCCGGAAGCAGATAAGTTTGTTCAGGCTTCCTTTCTCCTGAAAATCACTTTTCCGTATCTTTTCTTTATCACTCTGACTGCGGTGGCCGGCGCCGTGCTTAATACCTGCGGCAGATTCCTGGTGCCAGCCGTAACCCCCTGTCTCCTGAATCTCTCCATTATTGGCTGCTGCGTTTTTCTGGTGCCGCATCTTGAGGATCCCAATACCGCTCTGGCAGTGGGGGTGCTTCTGGGCGGTATTGTCCAGTTCCTTTTTCAGTTCCCGTTCCTTTACCGTCTGGGAAAGCTGGTCTGGCCGAAGTGGGGCTGGCATCACGAGGGGGTGAAGAGGATCAGAACACTGATGATCCCGGCTCTTTTCGGGGTGTCCGTAAGTCAGCTGAACCTTCTGGTGAATACCATGCTGGCATCCTTTCTGGCCACCGGAGCCATCAGCTATCTCTATTACTCGGATCGTCTGCTGGAGTTTCCCATCGGGATTTTTGCCGTGGCCATCAGCACCGTGATTCTCCCGGCATTGTCCAAGGTACAGGTTAACAATGACATTGCCGGCTTCAGAAAAACCATGGACTGGGGGGTGAAGCTGGTGCTTACTCTGGGGATTCCGGCCATGCTGGGCATGATCGCTCTCAGGGAGCCGATACTCCGGGTGCTTTTTATGAGAGGGGAGTACGGCGTGGATGCGGCCGTTCATTCCTCCTGGAGTCTGATAGCTTCGGTATCGGGGCTCTGGGCCATTATGCTGGCCAGGGTGCTGATTCCGGCCTACAATGCCCGGAAGGATACCAAAACCCCGGTGAAATACGGCATTATTTCCATGGTTTCCAATCTTTGCTTCAATCTGATTCTGGTGTGGCCTCTGGAGGTGTTTTTCGGGATCGGCTTTGTGGGGCTGGCCCTGTCTACCTCACTGGCGGCTTTTGTAAATGCTTTTCTTCTGGCGCGGGGACTTCGCCGGGAAGGCGTCTACAGCTTTTCCCGGAGGCTCGTGCTGTATGTGGCCAAGGTGGTAATCGGAGCTCTGGTAATGTTTGCCGCGGTTACCTTTTTAAAGCTTTCCGTCACCGGAGACATGGCCGGGTGGGCGGGGCTTCCGCTCTGGCAGGCGTTTCTCTTTTTGTGCGGCCTTATTCTGGCGGGAGCTCTCGTTTACGGCGCCGTCCTTTTGATTTTGGGGGTGCGGCCCCGGGAGCTTCGGGGCTAGCCGATATTTTGTTAAGCAGGTTACATTTTCTGCTATAATTTCGCTGTTTTGATGTTCTGACCACTTGAGAATTTCCGGCTATGCTGCTTGTGAGAAGTTTAAAGCATTATCATTTCAGCAGGGGGAATGAGAGCCTGCGGGAGGAAAAGCCTGACCTTGCTCTTACCATCGGAAATTTTGACGGGCTTCATGAAGGGCACCGGGCGGTTCTGGGAGCTCTTTTGCGAGAGGCCCGGAAAAGAAATCTTAAAGCGGCGGTAATGTGCTTTGAGCCGCAGCCGAAGGAATTTTTTCAGAAGGAGACTCCGGCCAGACTGAGCAGGTTTCGGGATAAGTTTCTCGGGTTCCGGGATCTCGGGATCGAGATAATGTTCTGTCTCAGGTTTAACAGCGAACTTGCCAGTGTTTCCCCGGAGGATTTTGTTTTTAACATTCTCCGCCGGGAGATGCATGTCCGGTATCTGGTAGTGGGGGATGATTTTCGGTTCGGGAGATTCGGCCTCGGGGATTACGAGTTTCTCAGGCAGGCCGGGCAGAAGGCCGGTTTTGCTGCGGAAAGCCTTAAGAGCTTTGTGAAGCTGGATGACCGGGTAAGCTCCACTCTGATAAGAAAATGTCTGGAGGAGGGGCGGCTCGAAGAGGCGCGGGTGCTTCTGGGACGGGATTACACCATTGCCGGAAAGGTCTGTCACGGTCAGGAGCTGGGGAGAACCATTAATTTTCCCACTGCCAACATCAATCTGAAAAGGCGGGTGGTGCCGGTATCCGGAGTCTATGCGGTAAGAGCCCGGCTTCCGGACGGCATCATCAGAAACGGCATTGCCAATGTGGGCATTCGGCCTACGGTGGACGGCCGGGTGCCAAGGCTGGAGGTTTTTATACTGGACTACAGCGGAGACCTCTACCGTCAGGAAATTCAGGTGTCTTTTCTGAAAAAGCTCCGGGATGAAAGGAAGTTTGCTTCGCTTTACGAGCTTAAAAAGCAGATTCTTCAGGATGAGCTTCTGGCCCGGGATTTTTTCAGTCAGTCAGAAGAAAAGACGCTTGCGGGATAGCGCAGGATTTAATAACCGGATGCCGCGGAATCCCGGCCTTTTGCCGGATTTCGGGCTTCCGGTTTTATGATTATTTTTAGTTGTAGACTTAAACAAGGGATGATTTTGAGCTCATGACAGATTATAAAAATACTTTGAACCTGCCGGATACTCCCTTTCCTATGCGGGGAAATCTGGCTAAGCGTGAACCGGAAATGCTTGACGCATGGTACAAGGATGATCTTTACGGAAAAATCAGGGCATCCAGAAAGGGCCGCAAGTCCTTTATTCTGCACGACGGTCCTCCGTATGCCAATGGCAGCATTCATCTGGGCCATTCCGTAAACAAGGTTCTCAAGGACATTATTATCAAGTGCAAGACCCTGTCCGGCTATGATGCTCCTTACATTCCGGGCTGGGATTGCCACGGACTTCCCATTGAGCTCAAGGTTGAAGAAAAGGTGGGCAAGCCGGGACAGAAGGTTTCCGCCAGCGAGTTCAGAGAGGAATGCCGTAAGTACGCAAGGTCTCAGATTGCCGCTCAGATGGCTGATTTTAAGCGTCTGGGAGTGCTGGGGGACTGGGACAATCCTTATCTCACCATGAATTTCGAGACCGAAGCCAATATTATCCGGGCTTTCGGCAAGGTGGCGGAAAACGGTCATTTGGTTAAAGGATTTAAGCCGGTTCACTGGTGCATCGACTGCCGCAGCGCTCTGGCCGAAGCCGAGGTGGAATATAAGGATCTGAGCTCCCATGCCATTGACGTGAGATTCACAGCCGCTGCTCCTGATGCTGTATTGGCAGCTTTCGGCGCAGACAAGGGCGAAGGAACCGTAAGCGCGGTAATCTGGACTACCACGCCGTGGACTCTCCCGGCTAACCAGGCTATCTGTCTCAATAAGGATTTTACCTATCAGCTTATTCAGGTGAAGGCTCCCGTGAAGGAACGGCTGATCCTCGCCGCCAGCCTTGCGGAAACCGCCCTTAACCGCTATGGCGTTACTGACTATGAGGTTTTGGCCGAGACCAAGGGAGAGAAGCTCGAGCATCTCATGTTCCGTCATCCCTTCCTTAATCGTGAGGTGCCGGTAATTCTCGGCGCCCATGTAACTGATGATTCCGGTACCGGCGCTGTGCATACAGCTCCGGCTCACGGTCTTGACGACTACATGGTGGGCATTCGCTACGGTCTTCCGGTGGACTGCCCGGTGGGGGGCGACGGTAAATTCCTGCCGGACGTGGAGTTTTTTGCCGGGCTTAATGTTTTTGATGCCAACAAGAATGTCATTGAAGTCCTCAAGGAAAGAAATGCTCTTCTGGCCCTCAAAAAGATCGAACACTCCTATCCGTGCTGCTGGAGACACAAGAGCCCTGTTATTTTCCGGGCAACTCCCCAGTGGTTTATCAGCATGGATGACCATGGTCTCCGGGAGAGATCTCTGGAAGAGATCCGGCAGGTTAAGTGGGTGCCGGCCTGGGGCCAGAACCGCATTGAAGCCATGGTGCAGAACCGTCCGGACTGGTGCATCTCCCGGCAGCGTACCTGGGGCGTTCCCATTGCTCTCTTTGCGGACAAGGACACCTCGGAGCTCCATCCCAGAACTCCGGAGCTTATCGAAGAAGTGGCCAGAAGGGTTGAAAAGAGCGGTATTCAGGCCTGGTGGGATCTGGATCCGGCCGAGGTGCTCACTCCCGAGGAGCAGGAACGCTATGTAAAGGTCAGCGATACTCTCGATGTCTGGTTTGATTCCGGTTCCACCAGCTTTACCGTGGTGGACAAGAGAAGCGAGTACAACGGCAGCAGCGCTGACATGTATCTCGAGGGCTCGGATCAGCATCGCGGCTGGTTCATGTCCTCCCTGATGCTCAGCACCGCCATTAAGAACGAGGCTCCCTACAAGACTGTTCTTACTCACGGCTTCACTGTGGATGCTCAGGGCCGCAAGATGTCCAAGTCCATCGGAAACGTGGTGAGCCCGCAGGATGTGATTGCCAAAATGGGCGCCGATGTTCTCCGTCTCTGGGTGGCTTCCACCGACTATACCGGCGATATGACGGTTTCTGATGAGATTTTCAAGAGAAGCGCCGATGCCTATCGTCGCATCAGAAACACCATGAGATTCCTGCTGGCAAATCTTAAAGGCTTTGATCCGGCGGACAATCTGGTGCCCCTGGACAAAATGGTGGCTCTGGATCGCTGGGCCGTAGCCTGTGCCGCTAAATTCCAGCAGGAAATCATCAAGGCCTATGATGAATTTGATTTCCACAACGTGGTGCAGAAAATCATGGAATTCTGCTCCGTGGAAATGGGCTCCTTCTATCTTGATATCATCAAGGACAGACAGTACACCGCCAAAGCGGACAGTCTGGCCAGAAGATCCTGTCAGAGCGCTCTTTATCACATTGCAGAGGCTCTGGTGCGCTGGATGGCTCCGGTGCTCAGCTTTACTGCTCAGGAAACCTGGAGCTTTATGCCCGGAAAGCGTGACAAGTACGTGTTTACCGCCGAGTGGTACGAGGGCCTTGCCGCTCTGCCTCAGGATGCGGTATTCAATGACGCCTTCTGGCATGAGGTTAAGCAGGTGCGGGATGAGGTTTACAAGAAGCTGGAAGAAGCCCGGAATGAACACCTTATCGGTTCGCCTCTGGAGGCTGACGTGGTGATCTATGCCGATGATGCCAGAAAGGAGATTTTGGATCGTCTGGAAAACGAGCTTATTTATGTGCTCATTGTTTCCCATTGCGCTATTCGTCCCCTTGCCGAGAAGCCTGCTCAGGCCAAGGATGCTGATATTGCCGGTCTTGCCTTTGAGGTGCAGCACAGCTCAGCCAGAAAGTGCACCCGCTGCTGGCATTTTGAGGATTCCGTGGGCGCCATTCCCGGTCATGAGGATGTCTGCTCCCGCTGCGTCACCAATATTGACGGCGCCGGGGAAATCCGTAAGTTTGCCTGATGTCCCTGCCGTTATCCTATAACGGCTTAAAACAATGTATCAGGAATCAAGGGCCGGTGTTATTCCGGCCTTTATTGTATCGGCTGCAAGCCGGAAAGTCAGATACCGGCCAGAAAACATAAACAATCGGAAAAATACCTGAAAGATGGGAAAATACGGAAAGATGACAAGACGGGAAGATGGTATGAGCATTTCTTTAAAGGATTCCGGAATCTGCTATCTCGCAGTAACTCTGGCGGTAGTTATTCTGGATTATTTATCCAAAACCTGGATTATCGACAGCATGGAGCCCTACAGCGCCGAGGCTGCTATTTCGGTGATTGACGGGTTTTTCAGAATAATTCATGTGCATAATCACGGAGCGGCCTTCAGCTTTCTGGCTGACTATCCCGGCTGGCAGAAGTGGCTTTTCAGCAGCATTGCCGTGCTGGTGAGCCTGTTTCTGGTTTATCTCCTCCGGAAAACCCCCCGGCAGCGCTGGTTTCTGAATACGGGATATGCTCTCGTTATCGGCGGAGCTCTGGGAAATCTTTATGATCGTCTGGTTTACGGTTATGTTATCGATTTTCTGGATTTCTACATCGGCTCCCATCACTATCCGGCCTTTAATATTGCCGACTGCGGAGTTTGCACCGGAGTGGCGGTGATTATGATCTGCGAAATTTTTGTCAAGAAGCCGGAATAAGAGCCGGAGAATGATCGCCCGGGATAGTGTTCGGCAAGGAGAACGGGTGGCAGAAGACTCTTTTTTTGCGGGGTTTTTTATTCACCGGTTTGTCAGGCTGCGTTTTTAAGGAAGCTTTTTAAGATGGACTCTCAGAAGAAAATTATTATTGCGGTTCCCCATGGCTTTTGCGCCGGGGTGAGCCGGGCTATAGAGACGGTGGAAAAGGTTCTGGAAAAGTACCCTTCTGAGACGGTGTACGTTTTTCATGAGGTGGTGCATAACCAGCACGTGGTGGATGACCTCAAAAAGAAGGGCGTGGTATTTACCGACTGTCTTATGGATATTCCGGAGGGCAGCATTGCGGTGTTTTCGGCGCATGGGGTAACCACGGAGGTGGAGGAACTGGCCAAAGCCCGCAAGCTCAGGGTTTATGATGCCACCTGTCCCATTGTGGACAGAGTGCATCGCAAGGTGCGCCGTCTCTCTCAGCAGGGGGAAGAGGTGATTATGATCGGTCATGCCGGTCATCAGGAGGTGGTGGGCACCCTGGGGCAGTACAAAAACGAAAACGGCGGCATTTACCTTGTGGTAAATCACCGGGATATTGAAAATCTTCAGGTCAGAAATCCGGACAAGATCAGCTTTGTAACCCAGACGACCCTGAGCGTTGACGAAACCGCCGATACCATCAAGGAGCTCAAAACCCGTTTCCCGAATATTCAGGGACCGGGGCTCAATGACATCTGCTACGCCACTCAGAACCGGCAGAGCGCGGTGAAGGATCTGGCAAAGAAGGCCGATGTGGTGCTGGTGGTAGGTTCCCGGAATTCCTCTAATTCCAACAGACTCCGGGAGGTGGCTGAGCATGAGGGAACCCGGGCCTTTCTGATAAATGATTATACGGAGCTTCTCCCGGAAATGATTTCCGGAAATCAGGTGATTGGCATTACCGGAGGAGCCTCGGCTCCGGAGTATCTCCTGAAGGATCTGGTACGGGAATTGCAAAACTTTGGGTATGAGGACATTGAGGAAATGGGGTTTTCCACGGAAAAACAGAAGTTCAGACTCCCGGGAGATCTTGTTTGATTAGTTGTTAATATCTTGTTAAATAAAAAAAACTAACCTCTCAAGGATACTTTTACATAAAATTCTCGGTTTTTCATGTTCTATGTAACGATTGTAACTTTCTGATACCTGAGGATCTTTTTCAGAAAAATTCTAAAGTTGTG
Organism: Succinivibrionaceae bacterium UBA3769; assembly: GCA_002372325.1. Lineage (GTDB taxonomy): Bacteria > Pseudomonadota > Gammaproteobacteria > Enterobacterales > Succinivibrionaceae > Succinimonas. The sequence goes on from DFFT01000131.1 coordinate 80,791, forward strand.
CGATTCTTAACAAAAATATAACCGGCTGATCTTAAAGATTTAGCCGTGGTTTTCCGATGTTGTAAAATTGACAGACTAAGTTGCAGGATTTTGCCCTGGTGGATGCTCGCGTCCCGATTTTACAGAGCACGTACCGGTTAAATCTGAGTGCTTCAAGAGTGTTTTTTATCACCCCCCGAGATTCAACTGCGACACATAAGCGGATTTTACGCAGCAGGTTTCAGTTTCTAAGGACTGCGTAAAATGGGACACAG
>DFFT01000082.1 GCA_002372325.1 Succinivibrionaceae bacterium UBA3769
AATGAAAAATGAAGTCGATGAAATGAAGAATGAAGTCGATGAAATGGAAAAGAAGGTGGCAATAGCTGATGCTATGGCTGAGCAGGAAAGGCAGGCCCGGGAGGAAGCGGAAGCTATGCTTGCACGGGAGAGAAAGGCTCGGGTGGAATCCGATGCCAAATTATTTGCTTTGGAGAATGCTTTTAAGGACATGAAATCAAAGTACGACGAGCTGGCAGCTTTAATGGAAAAATACATGACCAAGCAGCCAATTTTGAATTAGTTTCTTTCATCAGCGAAGTCCCGTCTCTCTCTTTGGGGAGGCGGGATTTTTTTTGATGAATTCCGGAGATCTGTCTGTAATTCCGCCGGTGCTGGCAGTCTGGGAATACCGGATTTCCTCGCCCGAAGAACCGGGAACTTTATGGCGGCAGGAGGGGATCAGACCCCTTTCCGGCAATAGCGACGGGCGTCCGTATTCCCGAAACCTTCCCTCTGCGAGACCGGAGGCATGGCTCTCAGACGTTACGGATCCCCCGCCGGCATTGTGCTATAATTTCCTGAAGGCTGACGGGACAGCGTTTTCAGGCCGGGAGCCGGAACTGTTTTCGTCTCTGCTGAATAGGCTTTTTGCGTCCCTGCCGGGCTTCGGGCCGCCTGAAATTGAAATAATGTAGATCCAAGCTGAGATGACTGTTTTTCTTTTTGTTCTGGCAGCGCTGTTTTATCTGCTGCTGCTTCCCTTTGTGACGATATCATTCCTTACTTTGTGTGCCATAAGAAGCAAGCTGGAATATCCGGAGCTCCTGACCAAAGAAATCTCCTTTGCGGTTATGATTGCGGCAACGCTGATTCTGGAGGGCGGACTCTGGTATTACATGTATTCGGTTTATGCGCTGCCGGCTCAGCTTCTGGCCGCGCTCCCGGCTCTGGCGCTGATGGCGCTGGCTTTCCGGAAATCCCGGCAGGACGTCTTTAATAAGGCATCCCGGCAGCGTTTCTTCATGCTGGGACTGGCAGCGGCCGTATTTGCGGCTGTCATTATTGCGTTTATTCTCAGATCTCAGGGAATTGTAAGCTTTTGATATTAAGCCTCAGGAGAGTTTGCAGTGTTCGGTTTTTTTGAAAAGCTTATCCCGCCGTTTCCTGAGGATCCTGCTCTCAGCGGAGCTCCTCCCCATACCTTTTTCAGATTTATTTTCTTTTACTCCCGGGGCATCTGGCGCTATCTTCTGCTGGTGTCATTTCTTTCAGCCCTGGCAGGATTCGGCGAGGCCCTGTTCTTTTACTATATCGGGAGTCTGGTGGATATCCTGGCGGAGACAGAACCCGCCGCGCTCTGGGAAAAACACCGCGGCACCTTTATCACCTTTGGCATTATTTCCCTGGCGGCGCTTCCCCTGATTCAGACGGCGCACCATCTGCTCCTTAATCAGGGAATTCGCAGCAGCTACCCTATGCAGATCCGCTATCGCATGCATTGCCATCTGCTCCGGCAGTCCGTGTCGTTTTTCGCATCCGAATATGCCGGCAGACTGTCTCAGAAGCTGATGCAGACCTCTCTGGGAATCCGGGATACGGTGCTGAAGTTCATTGACGTCATTGTGCACATGATTGTCTACTTCGTCACCATGGTATTCATGCTGGCCGAAACCAATGCCATTCTCATGAGCATCATGCTTTTCTGGCTGTTTCTGTATCTGGGCATCATGTACCATTACCTGCCTCTTCTGAGACGGGCCAGCCGCGCGGCTGCCGAAAAGCGTTCGGAAATGGTGGGCTGTCTGGTGGACAGCTATGCCAACATTCAGACGGTGAAGCTGTTTTCCAAAGGCGCCTACGAGGAACAGCATGCCGCCGGCAACATGAAATCCTGTCTCAGGGCGGAATACCTGCTGATGAGACTGGTAACCCGATTTGATCTTTCCGTGCAGTACATAGACTATCTCCTCATAGCCGCCCTGACCTTTATGTCCGTCTGGCTCTGGCAGCAGGGGGTGATTCTGGCCGGCGGCGTTGCCGTGGCTCTCAGTCTGGCCATCCGGATAAACAACATGTCCCAGTGGGTGATGTGGGAGGTAGGCCTTCTTTTTGACAATATCGGCAATGTGCAGAACGGCATGGATACCGTGGCCCGTCCCGTTGCCGTAACGGATCCCGCAAACCCGGCCGTCATGGATTCCTGCCGGGGGGAAATCACCTTCCGCAATGTTGATTTTGCGTACACCCCGGGAGTCCCGGTGTTTAAAAACCTCTGTCTGACCATCAAGCCGGGGGAGCGCATCGGTCTCGTGGGGCATTCCGGCAGCGGCAAATCAACTCTGGTAAATCTTCTTCTGCGCTTCTATGACGTAAATTCAGGAGCGGTGCTGGTGGACGGCACTGACGTGAGAACCATGAAGCAGGACGATCTCCGCAGCATGATCGCTATGGTTACTCAGGATATCTCCCTCCTGCATCGCTCGGTGCGGGACAATATCATGTACGGCTATGACTATTCGGAGAATTCTGAAAACGTCATGCGGGAGGCAGCTCACAAGGCCGAGGCTGATGACTTTATTGTCAATCTCAGCGATGCCATGGGCCATCAGGGATATGACACCCAGGTAGGGGAGCGGGGCGTGCGGCTTTCCGGCGGCCAGCGGCAGCGCATTGCCATTGCCCGGGTGATTATCAGAAACTCCCCGATTCTGATCCTGGACGAGGCGACCTCCGCTCTGGATTCCGAAATCGAGGACATTGTGAAAAAGAATCTCGAGGGCATTATGCAGGGAAAGACGGTAATCGCCATCGCCCACCGGCTTTCCACCATTGCCGCCATGGATCGGCTTATTGTGCTGGAACACGGTGTTATTGCCGAGGAGGGCACCCACGAGGAGCTCCTGGAAAAGAACGGCATTTACGCCTCCATGTGGCATAAGCAGACCGGGGGCTTTCTGGGCGAGTAGCGGAGTTCGGTAAAACCGGCCCTGAGCTCCGCATTTGTTCCGCGGTGCTCTTTTTACTTATTTTTCATCCTTTTCTTCCCCTTTTTCCATGTTGTCATTATTGTCCTTTTTGTCAGTTTTTTCGTTTCTTTATCGGCTATCTGTGCATTTTTTAATCAAAGTTACGACCAAAACCATGATAGCAGTTGTATAATTTTATTCAAAAAGCATGAATTTAACGACGTCATATGTATTCTTTTTATAAAGTTTGCTATAATAACAATGTAACCACTTTTGGAGGCAGGTATGTCGCATACAATGACAGTTGAATATGTAATCAGGAACAATAAAGGTGAGGAAGTGGCCAGATTTCAGGATCTTGCAGAGGCCCGGAGATATGACCGGGTGCTCACGGCAGCGGAGCAGCTTTTTGAGCTTTTCAGGGAAATTCCGGCTCTTTCCGGGGTTGATGACGCCGTTATGGATGAGGTTTCCTTTCAGATCGCCCGGAGAAGCGGGGAGGTGATGCCCATTTTAAGCCGAATTGGCCGGGAGAAGGCTTCCGGAGGCCGCGGCGAGAAGCAGGTTCCCGAAAGGGAGACGGAGTCCCGGGAGGCTTCCGCAGCTGCCGGAGATACGGAGCCCGGGAATGCCGCAGCGGCCGCGGCGGAAATGCCGGAATCCGGAGACCGTATCCGGGGCAGAGCCCGCAGCAAGGCGGCCTGAGACTTCCTGCCGGGTTAAAGAGCTATTCGAGTAAATTTTATTCTCCAAGTGAATTTGCCGGGAGTCTGCGAGCCTCCCGGTCTTTTTTTACGAGGCCCGGTTTCATAAGCTCTCACGGTAATTTTTGGCAACAGCTTTACGGATCTCCGCCAAAGAATAATCTGTGAGGTTGATCATAGTTGCAAATGTAGTAAAATATGCGCATTACCGCGGGGCAGGGGCCGTGTGAGGCATAAGCGGCAAAACAGACGGAAAACGGGCAAAAAAGCGCCGGGAGGCAGATATGGCAGAGATCAGCAAAGAGGCGGAGCTGGTGCGTTCGGCTTTGATAAAGGCGGGACTGGAAACTCCTCTTATTCCGGTTGCTATGGACAGCGCGGAAAAGAAGGAGCAGATTGCCGCTCATTTCAGATCGGTAATGCAGATCCTGGGACTGGATCTCACCGATGATTCCCTGGAAAAATCTCCGGAGCGCATTGCCAGAATGTACGTGGATGAAATATTTTCCGGCCTGGACTATGCCAACTTCCCCAAGATCACCGTTATTGAAAACAAAATGCACGTGGATGAAATGGTCAAGGTGCGGGACATTACCATGACCAGCACCTGCGAGCATCACTTCGTTACCATTGACGGCCATGCCAAGGTGGCCTACATGCCCAATACCAAGGTTATCGGCCTCTCCAAAATCAACCGCATCGTCAAGTTCTTCGCCCGCCGCCCGCAGGTTCAGGAACGGCTGACCCGGCAGATTCTGGTGGCGCTGCAGACCCTTCTGGAAACCGAAAACGTCGCGGTCTCCATTACGGCCACGCACTACTGCGTCAAGGCCCGGGGGGTGGAGGATCCTACCAGCTCCACCACCACTACGGCTCTGGGGGGCTTCTTTAAGAAGAACTCCGCTTCCAGACATGAATTCCTGACTGATGACTGAAAGAGTATTGCGAGGCGGCCACGGAACCGCCTTTAATTTTATGGCCCTCCTCACGGCCTTTGCCGGTATTGCCGGGCTTGCGGTTTATTATTTCTACGTGCTGTCCCTGTATCGGGATCGGGATGTTTCCGAGGCTTACGATGCCTATTTTATCAGTCACCGCATCCGCTTCTGGAACCGCTATCAGACCCTTTATGTGATCCCGGGGCGGATCTACAGCACCGTCTGGGAGCGGCCGTCGTTTTTCGGGCGGGACAACGTGGATCCTCCGGACGAGGACAGCGGGGGACTTTCCATCAGGGAACTGGTGCCGCTCCGTTTCAAGCTTTATTCCTGCAGCGAGAACTATTCTCTGAGGATCCGGGTCTATAATCAGGAGCCGGGGGAGCTGGATCTTCTGGCCGGAAACAAGTCCTACACCGCCCGGTTCCTGAAGGCGGGAGTGAACGAGACGGTGTTTCCGGTGCCGCTGGAGGAGCTTTCCTGCGTTCCCGGGGATACCCTGGAGCTCTTCCTGAAAACCAGTCATCCGGTTAAGGTGCTAAGTGTGGGGTTTGAAATATGAAAAACCATGACAGCTATACGATTTCCCTGCTGATTCCCGTCTACAACGAGGAAGCCACCATCATGAAGTTTTATGAGGAGGTTTCCCGGGTGACCGCGCCCGAGGGGGAGCATCTCGAGTTCGTGTTTATCAATGACGGCAGCAGCGACGGCAGCACGGCCATCATCAGGGAGCTCATTAAACGGGACTCCCGGGTGGCCCTCATTAACTTTTCCAGAAATTTCGGCAAGGAATCCGCCGTGACTGCCGGACTCCGCAGCGTGAAAAGCGATGCCGTGATCCCCATTGACGTGGATCTGCAGGATCCCCCGGAGCTCATACTGACCTTTATCAGGGAATGGCGGGAGCACGGCTATCATACCGTATACGGCGTCCGGGCCGACAGAACCCGGGACTCCTTTATGAAGCGCCTCACCGCCGGGTGGTTCTACCGCATTTTCAACATGCTGAGTGCCAAGGTGAAGCTCCCGGAGAATGTGGGAGATTTCCGGCTTATCGATCGGAAGGTTATCGACGCCATCAAGGATCTGCCGGAGCGCGATCGCTTTATGAAGGGCATTTTTGCCTGGGCAGGCTTTACCAGCTATGGTGTCCCCTATGAGCGTCCGGCCCGATCCGGGGGAAGCTCCAAGTTCAATTACTGGAAGCTCTGGAATTTCGCCCTGGACGGCATTTTCAGCTTTTCTTCCGCGCCTCTCCGTATCTGGAGCTATCTCGGAGCCTTTCTGGGACTTATCAGCGCCATCTACATGGTTTACATTATTTCCAAAACCGTTTTTCTGGGAGTGGATACCCCGGGCTATGCCTCCACCATGGCGGCGATCCTTTTTCTGGGTTCGGTGCAGCTCATTTCCATCGGGGTGCTGGGAGAGTATATCGGCCGGATCTTCATGGAGGTCAAAAGGCGGCCGATATATGTCATAAACGAAATTGAGGGCGGCCGCAGCGGCGCCGGATTCATCAGATCCGGCGAGAAGGGTGAAAAGGGCGAAAAAGGTGAAAATGGCGGCCGGGATCCTGAAGCCGGCAGAAAGGAGCAGTAAATTGCAGGCTGAGCAGACTGACAAGAGAGCCCCGGCAATGCAGGAGCTCTTCCGGATCGCAAGGTTTATTCTGGTGGGCGGCCTGGCCACCCTGACCGATCTTCTGGTGAGCTTTTTACTGGTTTCGGTTATCGGTGTCCGAAATTTTGCGGCAGCGGTTTCCGCCCTGGGAATTTCTCCCGCGCTGGCGGCGCAGCATTTTGAGGAGGGCGTGACGGCGCTGGCCTTTATGCTGGCTTTTGCGGTCTCCTATTACGGCCACAGTTCAGTGACCTTTCATGCGGCGAGATCCCGGGCGGTGCTTCTGAGAATGTTCGCGGCCTCTCTCATGGCTCTGGCGCTCCGGGTGGCTTTGGTATACGGCATCAAGGAGCTTCTGGGCTGGGGAGAGCAGGGGGCTCCCGTGTATCAGCTGGAAACCGCTGTCCTGACCATCCCCCTGAGTTTTTCCCTGAACGCCTCCTACATTCCGCTTCTGGTCTCCATGGCGCTGGTTACCGTTCTTAGTTATTTCCTCTTTAAGCGCTGGGTGTTCCGGAAATGATAAACCAGCGCTCCATGGACACCGCAGCCGTTCCGGAAAACATGAACCATGCCGGAGAAGGGAGGCCGCTCTCCCCGGATGACAGCCTCCGGAAGGAACGGCTTATGAAATTCCTGAAACCCCTCTGGCAGGCCTTGCTCCTTTTTCTGGGCACCCGCCTCGCTCTTTATCTTCTGGTCTATCTCAGCGCGGTTATTTACCCCGGAGACTTTACGCAGTTTTCCGGAGAGCCCTTTGAGTCGCCGGAAGCCGTTGTCTCAGACGTGATGACCATGTTTTGTCAGTTTGACTGCAAATGGTTCATGTCCATTGCGGTGTCCGGCTATGAAACCTATCCCAATCATCTCACCACGGGACATGCCGCCAACTGGGCCTTCCTGCCGTTTTATCCCCTTCTGGGACGGTATCTTGCGGAATATTCCGGACTCAGCATTCTCCAGTCCTTTTATCTTATCTCCAACATTTGCTGCTTTCTGGGACTCCTGTTCTGGATCCGCTTCCTCAGGATGTTCCGGCTTTCCTATGAAACCCGTCTCGCGGGAGCCTTCTTCTATTGCGTCCTGCCCTACAGCGTGTACTTTATCGCTCCCTATACCGAAAGCCTCTTCATGATGTTCACCATTGCCGCCTTCATGCTGGCTATGAAGGAACGCTACCTCCCCGCGGCTCTCTGCGCCATGGCCATGGTGGCTACCAAGAATATCGGGGTGATGTTTGTGTTTCCCCTGGCCATTATCTTCTGGCAGCACAACGGCTTCCGGGCCTTTTTTAAATTAACCGATCTCAAAACCGCTTACTTCTGGCTGGCCTTCATGCTGGTGCCCCTCCCCATGTTTGTTTTTCAGAACTGGCTCTGGCTCAGCACCGGGGATGCTCTGGCCTTTAAGAACATTCAGCTGGCCTGGGGGCGCATGATGGGAAATCCCTTCATGCACATGCTTAAGGGCTTTGCTTCCGGAGGCTACAAGGCTTACTTTGCCGCCTTTTTCGCGGGCTGCTTCATTCCCATTGCCTATCTCCTCTTCCGCAAAAGATACGCCGAGGGAGTGTTTCTGCTCCTGGGAGCCCTGATTCCGGTATCCACGGGAGTGAACGCCATTCCCCGCTATATGTTCGGCATGATGCCCATGCTTTTGGCCTTTACCCTGATGATGGAGGGCCGGCCCTGGTTTCGGAATCTCCTCCTGACTCTGTCCGGCATGCTGGCCGTGTTTATTTCCGTTGCCTGGGCCCGGGGCGCATTTTTTACCGTCTGAGGAAGGGGCAGGCCTCCGGCGCCGGGGAAACAGGAAAAGAGCCCCGTTCCGGTTTGCCCCCGCTCCAGATTGCCCCTATAATGTTTTCCAGAGACGGGGCCGCGCCGGATCCGCAGGGATCTCGAAAACAGCGCCTGAGAATAAACAGAAGAAAAGATCGGCAAAGAAAACAACGAAGAAAAGCTCGACGGAGAAGGAGAACCCTTCATGGCAAGACAGAGCGCAGAGAAGATTGCGGAACTTCAGGATCTCGTCCGGCGCAAAAGAGAGGAGCTTGACGAAGACTCCTTCCGTTATTTTCTGGGGGAGCAGGCCCTAAAGCTGGGTCATGGCGGACAGACCCTGATGGTACGGCTTTCCGGAGCTTCCGTAAGCACGGTAAGAAAGGGCATGAGCGAGGTTCGGGCGCGGTTTTTAGGCGAGGAACCGGAGCCCGCCAGAAAAAAAGCCCGCTCCCCGAAGGGGGATTCCCGGACAGCGAAAAGCTCCCGGGCGGACTCGGAGTATCTTTTCAGGCAGATTTCAGAGCTTGCCCAAACCTTTATTACCACCAGGCAGCCCATGATTGCCCTGGACATTGGGGACGGGAAGCCTGCTTCCGGATCTGATGCGGCAAAGGCGGTGTTTTCCGGAGACACCAGGGCCCCGGAGTTCCGGGAGCTTGCGGCGGACAGGGATGCCGTTTATCTGGGAACCCTGCCCGTAAATGAGGACTTTGCGGTGAACGCCATCTATCAGTGGTGGCTCCATACTGGAAAACAGCGTTTTCCCAAGGCCGGCAATCTTTACGTGGTCGCCTCAGGAAACAAAAGCCATATGTTCCGGGAGGAATCCTGCGCTGTCCTCCTGGCGGAGCTTGCCGAGGTTATCGGGATTAATATTTGCGTGTCCGTGATGCCTCCCCGGGAATACTTCAAATGGAACGGCATTAAGCGCCGCCTTTTATGTTATCGCAGCGCTGCAGACTCCCGGAGCGCTCCTGTTCCGGGGGCGGAGATCTGCCTGGTGGGATGTGAGAGGGCCCTGGCTGAGTCCGGGGAACCCGGAGAAGAGCCGCCGGAGGAGCGCCGGGAATTCCCGGATGCCATCAGGAGATCCGGCCGGGGTTTTGACATCGCCGACGTGGTGGGCGTGGCTCCCTACGGGGACTGGAACTACCTGGTAAGAGGATTCATTAAGATAACCTTTATCAATGAATAAACCGGCGGGCTTTTTCAGGGGAACCGCACGCGATTCCGGAAACCCCGGCCCGAAGCGCGCCCGGTGAGAACGCGCGATACAGAATACAGCAAGGAGAGATCAGCCATGTATCTTGCCCTGGGGGTTGAATATAACGGACTCGGCTACAACGGCTTTCAGATCCAGCCCGACAAGCACTCGGTGCAGGGGGAGCTGGAAAAGGCCATAAGCTCGGTGGCGGCGGCCCCGGTTCATATCGTCTGCGCCGGCAGAACCGATGCCGGCGTGCATGCAACTGGACAGGTGATAAGCTTTGCTTCCCCTAACGACCGGCCGATGAGCGCCTGGACCCGGGGGGTGAATGCCCGGCTTCCGGAGGATATTGTCATTACCTGGGGGCAGGAGGTGTCATCAGGGTTCAGCGCCCGTTTCAGCGCCTTTGCCCGGAGATACCGCTACATTATTGCCAATACCCCCTGCCGTCCCGCCATCGGAAGGGGGCTTATAAGCCACTGCTACCGGGCCCGGCTCAATGAGGCGGCCATGCACGAGGCTGCGCAGTGCCTTTTGGGGGAGAACGACTTTTCTGCCTTTCGGGGAGCGGGGTGTCAGAGTCATTCACCCATGCGGAACGTTTCGGAGATCTCAGTAACCCGGAAGGGGGATTTTGTCACCCTGGACATCACCGCCAATGCCTTTCTCCTTCACATGGTCAGAAATATCGCGGGCTCCCTTCTGGAAATCGGTCTCGGAAATCAGCCGGTATCCTGGATGCGGGAGATTTTTGAAGGGCGGGATCGCCGTCTCGCCGGCCCCACGGCGCCTCCTGACGGTCTTTACCTCGTGGATGTTTCCTATCCCGATCTCTACGGCATTCCTCCCCGCGCCTCCCCGGGGCCGCTCTTCTGGGACTGACGGCGGAGCCTCCGCCGCTTCCGGCTGCCGCGCCTGTTTTTTCGGATCCTTTATCGGACGGTATCTTTTGGCATAAGCCTTGTTAGCCTCTGCTCACAAGAGCTCTTAACGATAATAATTGTCATTATTTTTTTGCAGCGGTGCTCTATAATCCCTGTTTAAACCTGACGGACGGACAAGCCGGGATCCCCGGGCCGGGAGATTTCCGGATCACTAGTCCGCAGCCAGACATAATCAAAAAGAAGCTGGAGGAACAGAAGTCATGTGGGACTATTCTGAAAAGGTAAAGGATCATTTTTTTCATCCCAGGAATGCCAAAATCGTTGAAGGCGCCAATGCAGTGGGCGATGTGGGATCCATTGTCTGCGGCGATGCTCTTCGTCTCATGCTCAAGATAAATCCCGACACCGAGGTTATCGAGGATGCGGGCTTTCAGACCTTCGGCTGCGGCAGCGCCATTGCCTCCTCCTCGGCTCTTACGGAAATGATCAAGGGCCTGAAGCTGGAGGACGCCCTGAAAATCACCAACAAGGATATCGCCGACTATCTGGACGGCCTGCCTCCGGAAAAGATGCACTGCTCCGTCATGGGACGGGAGGCTCTGGATGCCGCTGCCGCCAACTACCGCGGCGAATCCTATGAAAGCGCTCATGCCGATTCCCCGCTGGTCTGCAAGTGCTTCGGCGTGGACGAGGCCCGCATTATCCGGGCCATCCGGGAAAACCATCTCACCACCGTGCAGGACGTTACCAACTACACCAAGGCCGGCGGCGCCTGCGGTTCCTGTCATGAAAAGATCGAGGAAATCATTGAGCGCACCCTGAAGGAAATGGCCAATGACGCCGAAAGCTCCGCCGAGAAGGACAGAAGCGCCGGGGCTGCTCCGGCTCCTCAGGCGGCTCCGGAACCGGAGCTCAGTCAGGCTGAGAGGATCAAGGCCGAGGCTGACCGGGAGATCCAGGCTCTGGAGGAGCAGATGCGCCGTATCCGCGAGGAATCCCAGGCCAAGATCGCCCGGGTGCAGGAGGAGGCCCGGCAGCGTGATGAAAAGCTCCGCCAGGAAAAGGAGGAAAACCTCCGGAAGGCCCGGGAAGCTGAAATCAATGCTCAGGATGAAGGCCCGGTGAATGAGGCCGTGCCTTTTTACGGCGAGGTGGTCAGAGTTATCAACGACATGAAGGTCGCTCTGGCTCAGGACGGCGGCAGCGTGGATCTTGTCAAGGTCACCTCCGAAAAGGTTTATGTGGAGCTTTCCGGATCCTGCGTGGGCTGCATGATGACCGATATGACCCTGTCCTGGATCCAGCAGCAGATCATGGAGGCCGTGGGTCACTATGTGCAGGTCATTAATATCGCCGCCCCCCAGGCTCTTTATCCGGAAGAGTTGGAGGAGTAACAAATGACAGCAGAAATCAAACGCGTATACCTGGACAATAACGCCACCACCAGAACCGATCCTCTGGTTTATCAGTCCATGATCCCCTTTTTTACTGAATTTTACGGCAATCCCAGCTCCATGCACGATTTCGGCACTCCGGTCCGGGGCGCCATGGAAGAGGCCCGGCACAAGGTGGCCCAGTTTATCGGGGCGGAGCACGATGATGAAATCATCTTCACCGGCTGCGCCACGGAATCCGACAACACCGCGCTGGAAAGCGCCGTGCTGGCCAGTCCGGATCGTCCGGAAATCATCACCACTGCCGTGGAGCATCCCGCCATTCTGGCCACCTGCGCCCGTCTGGAAAAGCGCGGCATCAGGGTGCATTACCTGAAGGTGGACGGCCGGGGCCGGCTGGATCTGGAGGAGTACCGCCGGCTTCTTTCCGATAAGGTGGCCATAGTTTCCATTATGTGGGCCAACAATGAAACCGGCAACATCTATCCCGTGAAGGAAATGGCCGAGATGGCAAAGGAATACGGCATCGAGTTCCATACCGACGCCGTGCAGGCCATGGGGAAGATCCCGGTTAACGTGGGAGACAGCGCCATTGACATGCTAAGCTTTTCCGGGCACAAGCTGCATGCTCCCAAGGGCGTGGGAGTCCTTTACCTGAAGCGGGGCACCCGCTTCCGCCCCTTTATGAAGGGCGGGCATCAGGAGAAGGGCCGCCGGGCCGGCACCGAGAACACCCCGTACATTGTGGGACTGGGCACGGCCTGCGATCTCGCCGCGCTGCATCTCGAGGAAATCAATGTCCGGGTGCGGGAGCTCCGGGATCGTCTGCAGTTCGGCCTCCTCCGGGAGATCCCCAACTGCTTTGTCACCGGCGACATCGAGAACCGCACCGCCAATACCCTGAATATCGCCTTCGAGTATGTAGAGGGCGAGGCCATTCTCCTGAAGTTCAACGAGCTGGGCATCGCCGCCTCCACCGGCAGTGCCTGTTCCTCGGGATCCCTGGAGCCCAGCCATGTCATGCGGGCCATGAACATTCCCTTTACCGCCGCTCACGGCACGGTGCGCTTCAGTCTGAGCCGCTTCACCACTGACGAAGAGGTGGATTACGTGCTGGAGAAGGTGCCTCCCGTTATTGCGGAGCTCCGGGAATATTCCCCGTACTGGCAGCAGGGGAAGCCTAAAATGAGCGCGTTTGATCCGGAATACAAGGGCACTCTCGGGAAGAGCTCTTCCTAGGACAGGGCGTTCCGGCGCCGGACTCTCCGGCCGCTTCCATGCCCCGGCGGAATTTTGCTGCCGGGGTTTTTCGTTTTGGGCTCATTCCGGAAAGCAATGCTCCTCCGGAAAAATCGGCTTTTCGTGGAAAAAATACGTGATAGCCTTTATAATATTAAAAATAGATATTTTTTTTAGATCTCCGGGGCGGACGGAGTTTTTTGCGGGAAGACTTAAGCATTATGTCCGAGATAACTGCGATTTTTGAGGAGGGCGGCCCTCTGGGCGGCGTGCCGGGATACCGGGTCAGGCGGGGACAGGTGTGCATGGCGGCCGCCGTGGCAGAAGCTGTTGCCAAAGGCCGGAATCTCATTGTGGAGGCCGGCACCGGCACCGGCAAAACCTTCGGCTATCTGATCCCGATTCTTAAAAAGGGCTACAAGGCCATTGTCAGCACCGAGGCCAAGAATCTCCAGAATCAGATTTCGGAAAAGGATCTCCCGGCGCTCCTGAAGCTCATGGGGCTGGAGGGCAAGGTAAAGACGGTGGTCTGGAAGGGCAAGTCCAACTATGTCTGCCGGGAGGTGCTGGAAGGCCTGATGAACAGGGCGGAGCGCCGGAAATCCCACGAAGGCGCTTCCGGAGATGCCTTGGACATTATCATTAAGCACAAATCCCGGGTGGCGGAGTTTATCAGGGCTCCCGGAAACGGCGAGCTTTCTGATTTTGAAAAAATCACCGGCATTTCCAGTTCCAAGGTGCTGCCCCGCATTGCCATTGACGGCGAGCGCTGCCTTGGGGATCACTGCAAGCATTGCGATGACTGCTATCACAAGCTGATCCGGGTTCGGGCTCAGCAGGCGGACGTTGTCATTGTAAACCACTCGCTCCTGTGCTACGGCGCCTTCTGGGAGGACTATCTCCCGGATGCGGAGGCGGTGGTCATCGATGAGGCTCATAAATTTCCGGACACTCTCAAGCAATGCTTTTCGGTAAGGTTTAACAGCATCACCTTCCTGAAGACTCTTGATCGTGTCCGGGAGCATATCAGAGATGCCCTGGGGGGAGAAAAGGAGCTTAAAAAGCTGGAGGAGGGCTCCCTCAAAAGAAACAGGAAGGACAGCAGAGGGGGCGACGGGGAAATCAATCTCTTTACCGCTGACAGGCTGGACTCTTTCTTCTCGGCCATCCCGGAAATCAAGCAGGCTCTCAATAATCTGGAGGAAACGCTCCCCGGCTTTAACGAAGTTCTGCGGAGCCGCTACACCGATCCCGCCAATGATTACTCCCCCCTGCCGGAATTCCGGGGCCGGGAGCGGGATCTTCCGGTGGTTTTCAGCAGAAGCTCCCAGGAGATGAATAAATGCATGGAAAGCGGTTTTCTGGAGGAGCTTGATGATCTTGCCCGCGGCTTTTATCCGGTATTGAAGGATTTTCTGGAACAGCTGGACAATGCGGTCAAAATCATTTCCAATGCCGCTAACAAAGCAGCGGAGAAAGCCCTGATGGCGGGGCCGGATTCCCCGGAGGCGGATTTTTCCGCGCATATGGCCAGATCTGCGGATCTCCTCTCCAACTACTCCGCCACTCTTAAGGAAAAAATCTTTCCGGAGCTCTCCCCGGAGGCGGAGCTTGCCGAGGATGCTCCCCCCTTTTTTGATTCTGAAAACTATTACCGCAGCTATGTCCGGACTCCGGGGCATTTTGAGATCTCCGCTACCCCGTACAATCCGGATCGGGAATTCCGGGAATACTTCTCGGAATCCAAGATCAACCTGAAGCATGCGCACTACATCTTCACCAGCGCCACCATTTCCACCGGCGGCATGTCCTCCTTTGACGGCATTTCCGAGTCCGGGAACTACAATTATTTCACGGACTTCCTGATGCGGCTGGGGCTGGACAACACCACCTCCGACGTCATGCAGATCGCCAGCCCCTTTAATTACTACCGGAACAGCCTTTTATGCATTCCCGAGGGGCTGAACGGCCTTAAGAAGGCTCCGGGCACCGGGCAGATCCGCCCGGACGCCATTCTGGAAATGCTGGCCGATGCCATTAACATCACCCCCGGCGGGATTTTCATTCTCTGCACCTCCTATGCGGCGGTGAGCGCCTACTATGCCGCCATGTATCAGCTTATTAAGACCCAGCGCATCCGTTCCCGGCTTCTCATGTATCAGGGAGACGACAGCCAGAGCAAGGAGCAGATGACCGCCCGCTTCCGGGAGAACGGCCGGGCCATCCTTATCGGCACCAAATCCTTCTGGGAGGGGGTGGACATGCCCGGAAAGGATCTCTCCATGGTGATAATTGACAAGATTCCCTTCCCCCAGATGAGCATTGATCTCAAGGCGGAACGGAAGTACTGCGAGGCGCATCGGAATCCCGCCAGCGGGTACGGAGTTTTTGAGCTGGTGGATATGCCAAGGGCAATTATCGACCTTAAGCAGGGGGCCGGCCGTCTTATCCGGAAGGAGGATGACACCGGAGTCGTGGTGATCTGCAGTCCGGCTCTCACCGACGGCGGCAGGAAGCAGTACCGGGATGACATTCTGGAATCCCTGCCTCCCATGTATTTCGATACCGAGGTGAGCACCATCCGGGAATTCTGGGACTGGCACCGGAAGCACGACAAGCCGGAGGCGTCTTCCTGATGCTTCCCCGGCCAGGCTCGTGCCGGCCCCTTAGTTTGTCCGGAGATTATGAAGTAACTGAACATTTACAGCACAAAAACGGAGCCTGCACCGGGTTCTGAGGGCCGGTATTTGCAGCAATCTTGAAAAAACAGCGGGTTATGGACAGCGGGCTGTGAATCAATGCTGACGGAGGATCATATGAAAACCATAATTTTGAACGGGAGTCCCCGCAGGAACTGGAACACCGCGCAGCTTCTGAAGGAAGCGCAAAGAGGAGCGGAATCCGCCGGCGCCGACGTTGAGTATATCGACCTTTACGGTCTGAACTTCAATGGCTGCCGCAGCTGTCTTGCCTGCAAGCGCAAGGGGATTGCGGAGCCCTGCAAATGTTACTGGAATGATGAACTGACACCTGTTTTGGAGAAAATATGGCTGGCGGACAGATTGATCGCCGGCGCGCCGATTTATTACGGCGAGCCCGCAAGCGGCATGCGCGCGCTGCTGGAAAGACTGGCATTTCCGGCCATGAGCTACAACGACTATTCCAGCGTCTTCAAAGGCCGTGTTGATGCGGATATCTTCCTTGCCATGAATGCGCCTATGCAGTATTACAGGCAGGCGTACGAAGGAAGAATGCAGGAGTATTTTGCTCCCCTGCGATTCCTGAACGGTCAGGTGCGGATTTTTCCGGTTTGCGATACTCTGCAGGTCAGGGATTACTCCAAATATGATATGGCAGGGTTCTCTGAGGAGCATAAGAAAGCGGTGCATGACGCGGAATTCCCGAAACTGCTGGAGCAGGCTTTCAGGATCGGCGCCGCCTGCGAACCGAACCGGGAAACGCTGATGGCCATGAATGAAGCTGAAAGCATCGCCGGGGATCCTGATGCCAGGCGTTACTCTGACGTTGAAGAAGCCCTGAAGGCATTAAAGGAATGAGACTCGTCAGGGCGAGCCTTTTTCCTCATCATAACAGGCCTTTAAGGATATAATAAAGGCTGATTTTTCAAGGCGGGATTTATTATGACCAAGATACTTGCGGTGGACACGGCCACCGAGGCCTGTTCGGCGGCTCTCTTCATTGACGGCCGGATTATCTCAGAGAAGGAGGTGGTGCCGCAGGGGCACACCCGGCTTCTTTTGCCCATGACTGACAGGCTTCTTAAGGTGGCCGGTCTCAGTCTTCGGGATCTGGATGCCCTGGCTGCGGGGAGAGGCCCCGGATCCTTTACCGGCGTCCGCATCGGCGTCAGCATGGCTCAGGGACTGGCCTTCGGCGCCGGAAAGCCCCTTATCGGCATCAGCGATCTTATGGTTATGGCGTTTCAGGCTCTGGAGGAGACCGGCCTTAACGAAGCGGTGGCTGCCATTGACGCCCGCATGGGAGAGGTTTATCTGGGAGTTTTCCGGAAGGATCCTGATGGCTTTCCGGAGCTTTTGGGCGAGGAACGGGTGCTGGCTCCGGAGATCGCCGCTTCCTATGCTAAAGAGCTCCTTTCCGGAAATCAGCCGGCTTTGACAGGCACCGGCTTTGCCGCCTATCCCCGGATCGGGGAGGCCCTTAACGGCGTTCCCGCAGCGGAAAACCTTCCCTGGGCGGATACCCTGGCAAGGCTGGCTCTCCGGGATTATGAACGGGGGCTTGCCCGCGCTCCCGGGGAAATCCTTCCGGTTTACATCAGGGATCAGGTTACCTGGAAGAAGGTGGCCGAGCAGGAGCTGGAACGTCAGCAAAGACGGGGCTGACCATCCGGGAGCAGCCAAACCGGAAATCTGCGTTTTTTTGCAGGTTATCCGGGTTTTTTAACAAAGCTGTGGTATTCTGATAGAGACCGTTTCGGTTTTGGGAACGAAATAATCGTTTCCGGCAGCCGAACCAAAGAACAAAAATCATAAAGACAGGGACAGCTGAAAGCATTGGCGGAATTGTTCTAACCGGGGGGAAGGAGCATGTCGAGACAGGATCATGCTTTAAGCGCAGCCATTATCGGAGCCGGGGAGCGCGCCCGGAACATGATTCGGGTTTACCGGATGCTGGGACGTCCCGTGACCGGAGTATTCAGCAGAACCCGGGAAAAGACCTACAAGATGGTGGAGGAGCTGGGACTTTACGGCGTCACCACCGTATATGAAAACCTGGCCAACATGCTGGAGCACGATGTCTCTCCTTATATCTACATTGCTTCCCCCAACAACACCCATGCCGCGTTTTCCATGGAGGCGATTTTTCATGGGCGGCATGTCTTTACCGAAAACCTCATGGCAGAAAACGTCCGGGAGCTGGCCTCCATTGAAGAAGCTTTGCGGCAGGAGCCCCGGGTTTTTATGGAAGCCAATACCGCGCTGTCATCCCCCGTGCTCAAGCGTCTGCAGAGCTACATAAACACCGGACGGGACTACCCGGAGCTGGGCGCTCTGGGCATGCTGGCCATTACCTACAGTTCCTCCCGGGACAAGCCTAAGAGCGAACTCGGCTTTCTTAAGAGCGAGGGCTGCTACCCCATCGGAGCAGCGGTAAGACTTCAGGGCACTCGGGTGGAGACGGTGGTTTCCGATATGGATCTGGATCCCTCCTGGCATGATTCCCGGGGCGCCTGCACCCTCAGCAATGATGCCGGCATTAAATCCTGCCTCTCCATGTCCTTTGCTGACAAGCTGCCCTCCAATGTGGTGCTTTCCTTCAAGAACGGCTTTATTCTGGTGGAGGATTTCCCCACGGCTCTTCATTACGACATATTTCAGGGCGGGGTGCGCACCCGGGTGGATCTTACTCAGGACATTCTCCGGGAATACGAGCTTTCTCCGGACATTTTTAAAACTCCTCTGGATATCTCCCTGGCAGTGTCGATTCTGGACTTTGAGGCGGCGGTGGCAGCCAGTCAGGATCGCGCTGTCTGGCAGGAGTACGCCAACTACCGGGAATCTCAGGCCGTGTTCCGCCTGATATATGAAATTCTGGCCCATATGTCCGTTACCGCAAGGCCGGAAATGCGGACGGTTCCGCAGTAACAGGCATGCCCGGAAACTTAAAGACGGAAGCCGCAATTTATGTTTTATTTTCAGCTGGATGATGTTTGTTATGCCGCGTCCCGGGGGACGGGACTCCGGGAAACCGGGGATCCGGTTTCTCCGGAGGATTACGCTGCCTTTCAGAAGGAGCTTGCCGCGGGAATTCCCATGATGCTCCGGCGGCGGCTCCTTCCGGCCGGAAGGCTGGCGGTGGGCGCAGGAGTCCGGCTTCTGACCCGTTTTCCGGATATGGCGAGGATTATCTTTGCCTCCCGCACCGGAGAAAGCGTGAGGTGCTTCCGGCTTCTTCAGGAGATCCTGGCGGGAAACGGCATTTCACCCATGGAATTTGCCTCCTGCGTGCACAACGGGAATGCGGGGGTGCTCTCAATTATCCGGAAGTATCAGGGCGAGGTTACCGCCGTAGCCGGGGCCGAGAGCACTCTTATGGCCGGGCTTACCGAAGCCCGGGCCGCGCTGGAAGCCCGGCCGGAGG
>DFFT01000079.1 GCA_002372325.1 Succinivibrionaceae bacterium UBA3769
CATGCTTAAGGAATGCCCGGATTCCCTGCGGGCGGAATGCGCGGAGATTGCAAAGGAAATTACCGGGCTTTATGAGGAAGCCCTGCGGAGCGGATCCGGGAAGAAGTAAGGCCCGTTCTCCGGACGTATTCGGGAATCTTTCTCAAATCTGCCGCATTGTTTTGCCGGAAATTCCATACCATTACGGCGATGGGTTATAATTTTCAGGCAGCGGGGTGATTCCGGGGAAATCAGCGGTTTATCTGGAAGGTTCGTGATCAATGGTGGCGAAAAAGGTTTTGATGTCCAGCTTGAAAAAGCGCTGGTAGCTGTTCCTTTGCTTCAGCACCCGGTTTACCACGACATTGGCCAGCGGGCGGCGGGTTTCCTTCGGGAAAGCCTCTTTAAGGTATGCGGAGATGAGAGCAATGACCACCCGGTCTCTGATGGTGGGAATGCAGATCTTCCGGGGGAGCTTGTCCGGCCCCTTGGAAACAAGGTTCAGATGGTAGCTGGTAAAGAGGAAGGTGTTATTTGCCGTTTTTCTCTGAATGACGGCGATTTCGTTCTTCAGGGAGGCAATGAAGGCCCGGGAGGATACAAAGTCCAGTCCCGGAGTGTTCTTGTTTCTGCTGACAATTTTGGTGTAAACCGCCTTAAGGATGTTCTCCGGGGAGAACAGATTTTTCATATCGAAGCCGTTATCGGGAGATATGGCAGGGGAAGATGCGGCGCCGGAAGACGGCAGAGGGGCGTTTAAAGCGGAGGAATTTTCAGAACTGGTCATGGCGAACGAACTCCTGGAAATATAAAGAAATGCGCGCTCCGGCAAGCGGAAAACAGCCTTGAGACATCGTAACAGAAACCGGAGAAAGCTCAACAAAACCGAAACGGAAGCATTTCAGATTGTTAAGGGGTTCCGTTTCCTGGCAGGGCGATTATTTCTGAACAAGGAAGCCCCGGCAGCGGAAACAGAGACCCCGGGGGGAGTAAAAAGGAGAGATGCTTCTGATTCGGCTTGACTGATGACGGGGTTTAAACGTACAAAAGTACAAGCATGTCATAGAATCGCTGACGCAATCTGATGAAACACTTCCCCAGGAGGAGAGGAAGGTTTAGGAGGAAATAGAAAGAAAAAACTTCTCCGGTTAAAAACCGAAACCCCGTCCCTCCCATTATAGTGCATTTTCGGGGACGGAAAAAAGAGAGTTTTTCGCCTTCCGGATATCATGGCGGATTTCCGGAAGCCGGTTATTCTTGCTCAAAGCACCATTACGGAACTAAAATATGGGGAGAAATGTAACAGCATGCAAAAACATGGCAGCGACAAGCAGGGACAGCCATTCCGATAACGCAGGCGATACCGTCTTTGCTGCTTTTTGGTGCAGTGCGCGGATCTAATCACAACAGTGGGGAATTTTTTGTGGAAAACAAATCTGGCAATAGCAAAAGAATACTGGTTACCGGCGGCTGCGGCTATATCGGGAGTCATACCGTTGTAGAGCTTCTTAACAGCGGCTTTGACGTTACCATTCTGGATAATCTTTGCAACAGCAAGGCCACAGTCATTGACAGAATTAAAGAAATTACCGGAAGAACGCCGGATTTTAAGGAAGCCGATATCCGGTATTTTGCCGCTCTGGACAAAATCATGGCGGAGGAGCAATTTGCTTCCGTTATTCATTTTGCGGGACTGAAGGCCGTGGGGGAATCCTGCGCCAAGCCCGTGGAATATTATGACAACAACGTTAACGGCAGTGTGCAGCTTATTCGGGCCATGGCAAAGAACGGTGTTAAGAACATTGTTTTCAGCTCCAGCGCCACAGTTTACGGCACTCCCTCCACCCCGAAGATCCCGGAGACCGAGCCCCTGAAGCGAGGCAACAGCCCTTATGCCCAGACCAAGGTGGACATCGAATGGATTCTGAATGACTGGTATAACTCCGATAACAGCATTTCTGTCTGCGTGCTGCGTTACTTTAATCCGGTGGGGGCCCATAAGTCCGGTCTTATCGGCGAGGATCCTCTGGGCATTCCCAATAATCTGATGCCGTATATTTCCCAGGTGGCCATCGGGAAGAGACCGCACCTTAACATCTGGGGCAATGACTATCCTACCAGAGACGGCACCTGCATCAGAGACTATATTCACGTGGTAGACCTGGCCCGCGGTCATCTTGCTGCGCTGTCCCATTGTCTGGATAAGCCCGGCTTCTATGCCTATAATTTGGGCACCGGACATGGCATCACCGTAAAGGAGGTGGTGGATGCCTACAGCGCCATTCTGGATCATCCGCTTCCCTTTGTTTACGGCCCGAGAAGACCGGGAGACATTGCGGAATACTATGCGGATCCCGCCAAGGCCAAGGCCGAGCTTAACTGGGAGACCGAACTGGATCTTCATGATATGGTCAGCGATGCCCAGAACTGGCAGCAGAAGAATCCTGAAGGGTACAACTGATAAAAGCCCGTTTTCCGGGAGGCGGCGTTTTCCTGCCAGATGTTTTTAAAAAACATTGTCGCAGTAACGCTGCTTCTTTCATTAAAGGCAAATTTACACATAGGATAAAATGAAAGGTATTGTTTTAGCCGGCGGCTCCGGAACCCGGCTGTATCCCTTGACCATGGTTACCAGCAAGCAGCTTCTTCCTGTGTACGACAAGCCCATGATTTTCTATCCTTTGTCAGTCCTGATGCTGGCGGGGATCCGGGATATTCTGATTATTTCCACTCCGAAGGAGCTTCCCAATTTCGAGAAGCTCCTGGGAAAGGGCGACCGGTACGGCCTCAGGCTTTCCTATGCGGAGCAGCCTTCCCCTGACGGGCTGGCTCAGGCTTTTATTATCGGGGAAAGCTTCATAAACGGGGACAGCTGCGCCCTGGTGCTGGGAGACAATATCTTTTACGGCGCCGGGCTTTCCCGGTATCTGGAGGAGGCCGGAAAGCTCAAAAGCGGAGCCACGGTGTTCGGCTATCATGTGGAGGATCCCGGCCGTTTCGGCGTTATTGAGTTCGCCAGAGACAAGAGCGTGATCTCCATTGAGGAAAAGCCCAAAGAGCCAAAAAGCAATTATGCGGTAACCGGTCTTTATTTTTATGACAGCCGGGTATGCGAATACGCCAAAAGCCTGAAGCCCTCCGCCAGAGGGGAACTGGAGATCACGGACATCAATAAAATCTATCTCGGCAATGGCGAGCTTTCCGTAATTCCTTTGGGACGCGGTTTTGCCTGGTTTGATACCGGAACCGTGGACAGTCTTTATGCGGCACAGACTTTTGTAAAATCGGTGGAGAGTATGGCCGGCATTTCCATAGCAGTGCTGGAAGAAATAGCTTACAATAATGGCTGGATAGACCATGAGATGCTCATTGAGAGCGCCAGAATGTATGGCAAGTCAGCCTATGGCAGGCATCTTTTGGCCGTTGCTAACGACAATTTTCTGAGCTTTTCGTAATTTTTGCCCTTGGGTTTCGAAACAGCATGAATTTTATTAAAACTGCTATCGCTGGCGTTTATATTATTGAGCCTAAGGTTTTTCCCGACGCCCGGGGCTATTTTTTTGAGAGCTATAACGAACGTGTCTTTGCTGCAAACGGGATTCCGAACCGTTTTGTGCAGGACAATCAGTCTAAATCCTCCTACGGGGTGATAAGGGGCCTGCACTGTCAGCTGGGAGAGCATTCCCAGGCCAAGCTGGTGCGGGTTCTTTCCGGAAGGGTTCTTGATGTTGCGGTTGATATCAGAAAGGATTCTCCGACCTTCGGTCAGCATGTGGCGGCGGAGCTTTCTGCCGAAAACCAGCGCCAGATCTTTATTCCCCGGCATTTCCTGCACGGCTTCTCCGTATTGAGCGAGGAAGCTGTTTTTGCGTACAAGGTCGATAATTTCTACTGCCGGGAAGCGGAGTTCGGCATTGCCTATAACGATCCTGATATCGGGATAGACTGGGGGATTCCGGAGGACAGGATCATTACTTCCGAGAAGGACAGAATGGCTAACAGACTGCAGGACATTCCCGATGAAAGATAGCATACTCGTTACCGGAGGGAACGGTCAGCTGGGCACCGAACTTAAAAAGCTGCTTCCCGATGCCGTGTTCACCGATGCGGCCGAGCTGGACATCACCGATGCCGGGGCTGTTAATGCCTTTGTCCGTGAGAATCAGATCGAGACCATTATAAACTGCGCGGCTTATACGGCAGTGGACAAAGCCGAGGACGAAGAGGATCTCGCTTACCGCATCAATGCCACGGGCCCGGAGAATCTCGCCAAAACCGGCTGCCGGCTCGTGCATATTTCCACAGATTATGTGTTTAACGGCGAAAGCTGCGTTCCCTATACTGCCTCCCATGAAACGGCGCCGCTTTCAGCCTACGGGAGAACCAAGCTTGCCGGAGAAAGGCTGGTTCTTGAGAACAATTCCCGGGCGGTGATTATCCGCACCGCCTGGCTTTATTCCAGTCACGGCAGCAATTTTGTCAAAACCATGAGAAAGCTGGGAGAAACCCGGGACAGTGTCAATGTGGTCAATGATCAGATCGGAACGCCCACCTTTGCCGGGGATCTGGCCGCCGCCATTCTGGCCATAATTCCCCGAATCAATGAAGAAACCGCGGGAATCTACCATTACACCAATGAAGGCGTTTGTTCCTGGTATGACTTCGCTTATGAAATCATGGAGCTTTCCGGATATTCCTGCAGGGTGCGCCCGATTTCGTCTGCGGAATATCCCGCAAAGGCGCATCGCCCCGGCTACAGCGTGCTGGACAAGTCCCTGATCAAAAAAGTGTTTAAGATTGAAATTCCCTATTGGAAAGAGAGTTTAAAGAAGTGCCTAAGTCAGTTTTAGTTACCGGCGGGGCCGGCTTTATCGGTTCCAATTTCGTTTCGTATTTTTGCCGGAAATACCCGGATTATTTTGTAATCAATCTGGATAAGCTGACCTATGCCGGAAACCTTGAGAATGTCCGGGATTGCGAGGGCCTTGAGAATTACCTCTTCGTAAAGGGAGATATCTGCGACGAGGCTTTGGTTACCCGGCTTTTTAAAGAGCATGACATCAGAGGGGTAATTCATTTTGCTGCGGAGAGTCATGTGGATAACTCCATTAAAGGGCCCCGCATTTTTGCGGAGACCAACGTCATGGGCACTCTCAATCTTCTGGACGTGGCCAGAAAGCACTGGATGGACGCCCCCGGCAGGGTTAAGCCGGGGTATGAGGAGGCCCGGTTCCATCATATTTCTACTGATGAGGTCTACGGCACTTTGGGAGAGGAGGGGTATTTTTATGAAACCACTCCCTATGCTCCCAACAGTCCCTATTCCGCCAGCAAGGCCGGATCCGATTTTCTGGTACGGGCCTACCATCATACCTACGGTCTTAATGTAACCACCTCCAACTGCTCGAATAATTACGGTCCAAGACAGCATCCCGAAAAGCTGATTCCCCTGATTATTTCCAATGCGTTAAAGGAAAAGCCGCTTCCGGTATACGGAAAGGGGATAAATGTTCGCGACTGGCTTTATGTTCTTGATCACTGCAAGGCGGTGGATCTGATTTTCCATAAAGGGGTTTCCGGAGAGACCTACAATATCGGCGGTCATAATGAGAGGAACAACATTACCATCGTGAAAACCATCTGCGCCATTCTTGACGGGAAGAGACCCCGCTCTGGCGGGAGAAGGTATGAAGAACTCATAGCCTTCGTTAAGGATCGGGCCGGACATGATTTACGGTATGCCATCAATGCCGACAAGTTGACCCGGGAACTTGGCTGGCATGCAGATGAAAACTTTGATACCGGCATTGTAAAGACCGTAGACTGGTATCTGGAAAATCTCCCCGAGGTCGCATGATTTTTTAGTTGTTTTCTTCAGATGAGAGCATTTGCCGTTCCCGCATCCGAATCCTTATAAGGGGGCTTGAAGGATGAGCTGGTCAGTGTTTTGCGATACCTGTGATTTCAGCGGCATGGCGGTAAAAACGCTCTCTCGGCGCTTCGAAAAATTTCTTAAACTCTAATTCCCTAGTATGTTTATACGTAAATTTCCCCAAAAATCCTACTAAAACCCTCAATCCAGCTGACGGAAAAACATTTCAAAATCGTTTCTGAAAGCGAGTCCCCTAAGGGGATATATACGGCTAAATTCATCAAAGCAGTCAAGTATTCTCACAATCAGTGGGAAAAATTCACCAGAATCCTGGAGGACGGCGCTATTCCTCTGGATAACTCGGCCGCCGAGAGAGCTATCCGTGACTTTGCCGTGCTGAGACATTCAATGCCCAGCGGATTTGGCTCTGTTGAGGGAGCTAAGTCCACAGCTGTGTTCTCATCGTTTCATGAAACCTGCAAAACCCATGGAGTTGACCTGGAAGATTATCTTGAATTTCTGTTCAGGTATATGGG
>DFFT01000127.1 GCA_002372325.1 Succinivibrionaceae bacterium UBA3769
TTTCGCACCCGCTAATTTGAAAAGAAGCAAGTCTGCAAAGCCCTACTCTATAAGGATTTGCGAGGAAAATTCGGCTTCGCAACTCAAAAATGGCGGTTCCGGAGCTCTCCACTTCAAAAATCCGCCCGCCCTGCCGTCTTGCCTGCTCTGGATCTGACTTCAGTTGTCCTGCTGGCCTTCATTCCCGTTATCAGGCTCCCCGTCCAGCACCACCTTGAAGGTAACCCGGTCAGAACGCCCTTCGTCATCCAGGATGCTTACCGAGTAATAGCCCTCATGCTCCGGCTTAAAATAATTCTGTTCGGTCTGCTCATTGTTTACCGTGAAATATACCTTTCCGGAACCTCCGGAATGCCTTATAAAAATCAGGCCGCTGCCATCGGGAAGGATGGTGTCGCCGCTGGCGGGGAAATCGATCCTGAGGTTCTTCCGATCAATAACCTTCTTCTCCTCCACAATTTCCCGGAGAGCCTCGGGAACAGTATCCCTGAGAAGCTCGCTATCAATATCTTCCTTAACCATAGTCTCTGTGCCCAGAGTCTTTAAGCCGTTAAAAATGCTGAACAAAGCCGGGGCCGCATCCTGAAACCCCGAGTACTGATAATAGCCGGCCCGGTTTCCGGGAAATCTGATGGCTACCCCCACGGTGTAGTTGTCCATGCTGCCCAGAGCCAGAGCATCCACAAATTTGCCGGAGGTACCGGTCTTGTAGGAAACCTCGGTCATGTGAATGCCGTTAGGGGGACGGCGGGCTGTCTTCAGAATATTAAACACCGCCCGGGCGCTCTCCCGGGAAAGCATCCGGTAGGCCGGTTCCCGCTCCTCGTCCCGGAGCAGAGCATAATGCTCCATCACCCCGTCCTCGTTCAGCATGGCATAGAGCTCGGTAAGATCCATAAGAGAGATGCTGCCGCTTCCCAGGATCACCGAATAGTCCGCGGTATTATCCTTAAGAAACAGCCGTTTCCGACCGCGGTTTACGGCATTGACAAAATAGGAGGGCCCGGTGAGCTCCAGCACCTCGATAGCCGGGAGATTCAGGGACATGGTGAGAGCCCGGGCGGCGGTGATTTTGCCGGTGAAGAGATTGGTAAAATTAGACGGCTTCCAGTAGCCGTAGATCCGGGAATTATCATGGAGAATGGTGCCGGGATGAAGCCGGCCGTTCTGAAAGGCCAGCGCATAGGCAAAAGGCTTTAAAGCCGATCCCGGAGATCTTCTGGCAAAGGGGAGGCACATCTGACTGATTCCTAAGTCCGAGGATCCCAAAATGCCGGTCACCCTGTGAGTGGCGGCGTCCAGCACCACCGCGGAAAGCACCGCACCGTCCTGATGGATTTCATGAAAATTCCGGGCCTCGTTATGGAGGATTTTCTGCACCTTGGGATCCACCCAGGTCTCAATATCAGTGCCGGGACTGTTCTGAAAAACATAGGTAGCCAGGGTTCGGGCCTCCTGATTAATGGCATGAAGCCGCACCGGAATGTCATCCTCCAGGGTGGCCCGCCAGAGATCGTTATCAAGCACGCCCCGGTTATAGGCGCTTTTAAGGACGTCGTTAATGTAGTAAACCGCCGCCTGATAGTTGCGATCCGGTCTGATGTGCTCCGGAGCCCGGGGGAGCGCCGTCAGAAGAGCCGCCTCCGCCGGAGTCATTTTGTCGGGAAGATGGTTAAACCAGCGGAGAGAGGCCGCCTTTACGCCCTCAACATTGCCGCCGAAGGGCGCCAGGGTGAGATACCATTCCAGAACCTGCTTCCGGCCGAATTTCCGGGTGATGTATATCGCCTGGACAACCTCCCTAAGCTTATTCACATAGGTTCTTTTATGGCCGGTAAGCCTTTTTACCACCTGCATGGCCAGGGTGGAGCCTCCGGAGGTGATCCGCCCCGAGGCCACATTGTCTGAAAGAGCCCGCAGGAGAGAGAGAAAATCCACCCCTGAGTGACGGTAGAAATTTCGATCCTCGCTGGCCAGAAGCATTTTAAGATAAAGCGGGCTGACCTCCTCCGCCCGGGTATAGAAGCGGTAGGAATCATTGTCGGAGGAGAGAGAATAACCAAGAACGGCCCCGTCCCGGGCATAAAGCACCCGGGAACGCTGCTCGATCATGCTGTAATCAAGCTCGCTTATGGAGTCATGGATAAACCATGTCAGAAGCCCAGCTCCGGCAAGGGTAAGAGGAAGCCAGCCCCGGAGCAGCATTTTCCGGGAAAACAGCGTTTTAAGAACCTTCATAGCAGCTTTGCCGCCCTCTTTAATTTGACGGGAATATTAGATCACCCGATGTTACCCAACTCAGAAAAGACAAAGACTCTGACTTATCCGTCAGCATTCTGAAAATACGGCATGCAGCAATAATCCCTGCCTGTTCATGGCACGCTCCTTCGCAATGGTCTCCATGCCATGCCGCTATGCATTCTACACTATTATCAAATTCAGTCCTGAAATCCGTAATAAGTTTACCGAATCCAAACGTATCGGCCTTCATGGTACCTTTATCAGCCTGTACTTCTAGTGCCTAAAACATGAAGATCGTCTCTGAACAACAGCCTCTGCTGACTTTTCCGGCAGATCCGGAGATCCGGCCAGGGCTGCAATGGGCGGTATTCTGTGATAAACTTACGGCCTGATCTCAGGCCCGGAATGCGGCTGCAGGCAGAGCTTCAGAGCAAATTCCGAAGCCGGAATCAGATACCCGCCGCAGCCTGACCCAGGGCAAACAGGAGCAATCAAGGACTCAGGAAATAATCCTCTATGAAAAACCTTCTTAATTTTCTGCCGGTGCTGTGCTTTTTTCTGACCTATAAGCTGGCCGGCAACGACCTTATCATGGCCACCTGGGCTCTTCTCATATCCACCGGCGTCGCCATGGGAACCTACTACGCCATATACCGGGTTCTGAGTCGCTTTCAGATAATCCTGAGCATAGTCCTCCTGATTTTTGCTCTGCCCACCATTATTTTTAACAATACGGATTTTATTAAATACCGGGTGTCGGCAGTAAACATCATTCTGGCCCTGACCCTCATCATGATTCAGTTCGGCTTTAAAAAAGACATTGCCCAGGTGCTCTCCGGAGTTAAAAACCCCATTCCGCAGGCTGTCTGGAAAAAGGCCACCCTGGCTGCCGCCGGTTTTCTGGCATGCTGCGCCGTCCTTAACTACATTCTGGCCTTCCGGCTGCCGGATCTCATAAGCGGCATGACCCCGGAAACCGCCGAAGAGATCTGGGTAAACTATAAAACCTACGGAAACGGCATTCTGAATTTCGTCTTCGTCATGGTTATTTTCTTCTGGATGTACAGCAAATTAACCCCTTTTGAAAAACAGCAGCTGGAAAACCTGATGGAAAGCATGACCGGGAAAAAGCTGCCCCGGAACGGCGCCGCGGCCGGGGATTTCTCCGCTAATGACCCTGACCATGAGAAAAAGTAATCATGCCTGCCGGAGAAAGCATAATTATCTGC
Source organism: Succinivibrionaceae bacterium UBA3769 (assembly GCA_002372325.1). Taxonomy (GTDB): domain Bacteria; phylum Pseudomonadota; class Gammaproteobacteria; order Enterobacterales; family Succinivibrionaceae; genus Succinimonas. The sequence goes on from DFFT01000127.1 coordinate 3,471, forward strand.
GCCCCGGCAGGGAATAGTTTATACTTTGCCCCTGACAGGAAAATATTCTTTCGCCTTTAATAAGGAGATGCCCATGTGGTATTTAATCTATGCCGAGGATATTGAAAACTCCCTCGCCAAAAGAACTCAGGCCAGACCGGCTCATCTGGCCCGGCTCCAGAAGCTGATTTCTGAAAACCGCCTCCTGTTAGCCGGCCCCAATCCGGCCGTTGATGCCGAGGATCCCGGAGAACACGGTTTTACCGGTTCCGCCATTATTGCCAGCTTTGCTTCTCTGGAGGAGGCCAAAGAATGGGCCGCCCAGGATCCCTACTGGCTGGAGGGTGTTTACCGGGAAGGAACCGGCATCGTCAAGCCTCTTAAGATCACCGCAAAAATGAATGGAAGTTCTTTCTGATGAAAATAAAAAAAGCGATTATTCCCGTGGCCGGTCTGGGCACCCGCATGCTTCCGGCTACCAAGGCCATCCCCAAGGAGATGCTGCCCATTGTGGATAAGCCTCTTATTCAGTACGTGGTAAATGAAGCCGTGGACGCGGGCATCAAAAACATTGTTCTGGTAACCCATTCCTCCAAGAATGCCATTGAAAACCATTTTGACAAGTCCTTCGAACTGGAAGCCACTTTGGAGAAGCGCGTAAAAAGGCAGCTTCTGCAGGAGATCCAGAGCATTATTCCCTCGGATGCCACCATCATGCACGTGAGACAGGGAGAAGCCCGGGGACTGGCCGATGCCATCCTCTGCGCCCGTCCCCTGGTGGATGACGGCCCCTTTGCCATTCTCCTGCCGGATGTGCTTATTGACGAATTCAGAGCAGATCCCCGCCGGGACAATTTGGCTGAAATGGTGCAGAACTTCGAAAAAACCGGCGTAAGCCAGATCATGGTGGAAAGAGTGCCTCATGAGCACACCAAAAGCTACGGCATCGTGGCCTCGGCGCAGGATCTGGAGCATGCCTCCCAGGGCAGCAGCTTTGATATCACCGATATGGTGGAAAAGCCGGAACCGGACAAAGCCCCCTCCGATATGGCGGTAGTGGGACGCTATGTGCTTTCGGGATCCATCTGGCCCCTCTTCCGGGAAACCCCCATAGGAGCCGGCGGCGAACTTCAGCTTACCGACACTCTGAGACTTCTGCTACGCCAGGAAAAGATCGCCGGCTACTGTCTCAAAGGCAGAAGCTGGGACTGCGGCAACAAGCTGGGCTATCTGGAGGCCAATATCGAGTACGCCTCCCGCCATCCCAAAATCGGCGCGGATTTCCGGAGATTCCTGTCGGAAAAGATGGCTCTTCTGGATGAAGAGTAACGGCTTCCGCCATTCACGTTTTAAGAAGCGCCTTTAAACGCGCGTTAAGATGTCAGAATTAAGCCCCTCCGGAAATCTCCGGAGGGGCTTTTTAATTAATGGCTGCTTTCCATGTCCGGAACCTAAAGCTGGGTTCCCCGGGGCGGTACTGGCGCTAGCTTGCGATCTCGGAAAACCTTTCAAAATAATCCGGGAAGGTTTTAGCCACGCACCGGGGATCATTAATCACCACGTCCGTCAAAAATGACACCAATGAAAAGCACATGGCCATGCGGTGGTCGTTGTAGGTGTCAATGGCCGCGCCGGAAATCACGGGGCCGGGGCAGATGCGGATCCAGTCCGGGCCGGTTTCGCATTTTATCCCCAGCTTCTTAAGCTCGTTTTCCATGGCCGTCAGCCGGTCGGTTTCCTTGACCCGCCAGGATCCCACATTACGGATCACCGTGGGAGAATCGGCATAAAGCGCCAGCGGCACCGCGGTCATGGCGGCATCGGGGATATCGTTCATGTCCATATCAATGCCGTGAAGCGGGGCCTGCGAGCACTCGATATAGCCCTCCCCCATGGTAACCTTTGCTCCCATGGCCTCCAGCACTCTGGTAAAGGCCACATCGCCCTGCACCGATCCCCTGCCGACACCAGTTACCCGCACGGAGCCCGCAATGGCCCCCATCGCCAGAAAATACGAAGCCCCCGAGGCATCCCCCTCCACCAGAAACTCACCGGGGGAAACGTAATGCTGCCCGGCGGGAATATGAAATTCCTGATAGGAACGGTTTTCCACATGGACGCCGAATTTCTCCATGAGATCCACGGTAATGTCAATGTAAGGCTTGGAAATCAGGTTCCCTCTGATTTTAAGGGTTACCGCCTGCTCCATCAAAGGAGCGGCCATAAGCACCGCGGTAATAAACTGGCTGGAAACTGTGCCGTCAATTTCCAGAACGCCGCCGGAAAGCTTCCGGCCCCGGATCCGGAGGGGCGGGTAGCCTTCATTTTTAAGGCAGGCGATATCCCCCCCGGCTGAGCGCAGAGCCGTGAGAAGCGGCCCCAGGGGACGCTCCTCCATCCGGGGCTCTCCGGTCATTTCAAATTCTCCCTCGGAGGCGGCCAGCACGGCCACGAGAGGTCTCATGGCCGTGCCGGCATTCCCGAGAAAAAGCTTCAGCGGGGAAGCTGCCTTAAAGGTGCTGCCCAGACCCGTTACCAGGCATTCCGTGGCTTTATCCTGAATTTCTGTCTGCACCCCCAGAGCCCGGAGAGATTCCAGCATTCTCTCGGTATCGTCGCTCCGGAGAAGATTGGTTATTCTGGTAGCGCCGGAGGCCAGAGCTGCCAGCAGGAGAGCCCGGTTTGACACGCTTTTGGAACCGGGAAGATTGATAACCCCGGAACTCCGCGTCCGTTTTGCCAGTCTGAGCTTATCCATATAACCACCTCTTATTCATGAAGGGGAACCTGTCCCGTAAGATACCGCATAAAAATTCCCGCCTATCTTAGCAAAGGCGGCCGCAAAACTGAACAAAAGATTATGTCCGAAGATTTCAGACAGCCGGTTTCTGGTTACAGCGTTTTCCTTATCAGGAGGCGGTGTCATCCGGCATTTTAAGAGCCAGGCATTCCTTCCCGAAAAATGAAATGCCGAAGCTGCAAATCTTCCGGTATTTCCGATCCCTGAAATCTCTGTCGTAATTATGCGTCCTTATCTGATCCAGGGCATCCTCCGCCCACTTTTCCAACTGCGAGTACTTCCTCCCGTCAGATTTTTTGAGTTCCAGGATTACCGCTTCTCTGTTCCTTTCGTTATCAATAACGATATCCGGATAGCCATCGCCCTTTTCAATCTGGGAAATTACGTCAATGTCTTCATCTGAGGTCATGGAGAGCACCCCGGAAAGGAACATGTGGTAGTAATACTCATGACTGGTGTCCCGCACGCTGATAAACCTCCGGAGCATGGCATTCATGATGTCCTGAGCCTGCTCTGTGTCTCCGCTTAACAGAGCATCCCGGAGGGTCATGGCCTTTTCCAGCCATTCCGGATTGCTTTCGCTGAAAATCGTCTCCGTCTTTTCGGAAAAGCACTCCAGTACCTCATTATTAGGAATTCTGACCACCGCTCTGTTTCTGGCGGAAGGCACGGCATCCCGGACCGCCGTAAGATATCCGGTATGCAGCATCAGGGTGGCAAAGGTATCAAAATCGGTATTTGAGGTAATGGCCGGATAGGTGGTGAACTCCCGGAGAACAATTTCTTCCGACTTGCCTTCCAAAAGATGCTGAATGCGCTCTAAATCCCTGGCCCGGGGATGCTTCATGCAAAGTCCGATGATATCGTTACCGCTGGAATTTGCCCAGTAGTTCTGCGGCTGACATGAGGCCGGGTCATTTCCCGGAATGAGAGCATCATATAAAAAGTTCAGCACGCTCCACGGACACAGCATGGCGTTTCCGGCAAAGCTGTAGCCGTCATACCATTCTAAAACATCGGAAAGGCGTTTTTCTATGCCGCACTGACTGAGAAGCCCGGCAGTTTCGTCCCTGGTGAGTCCGACAAACCTGGCAAATTGTCTGTCGTTCGCACCAAGGCATACGAAATTATTAATGTCTGTGAAGATACTCTGATGAGCGATGCGAAGACAGCCGGTAACAAAGCCCATTTCCATGTTGCTGTCGTTTGTTTTAAGTGCGTTTCCCAGCATTTCCTTGATTACGTCCAGCATTTCAGTGTAATAGCCGTTTACCTTTCTGCAGGGGAACGTCGTACTCGTCAACGATAATGACCGCCTTTTTGTCATACTCGGTACGGAGCATGTCGCTTAAAAACTGCAGAGAGGTCTTGGCGATACCTACCGCTGTAATCATATTGCCCGGCACTGTCAGATCAAAGGAATTACTGTAACAGATGTTAATTTTTTCCCTGAGCGCGGCAGCTACCGCAGGATCCTGATTTTCGCTGGCAGCAAGAAAAGCATATTTCTTAAAGAGCGGCCCCAGCAATCCCAGCACAGACTTCATAGCTCCCGCAAAATTTAAGCCCTGCATGGATTTCAGGGAAATGCTGATAACCGGGAAGCGGCCCATGTATTTATCACAGAAGGCTTTGTTCTTATAGATGGCCAGATCCTTAAACAGCCTTTCCGGACGGCTTCTGTCCTCCGGGGTTTGATAGTTCATTTCCAGAAAGCAGGACAGCATGCTCATGGAAAGAGTTTTACCGAATCTCCGGGGTCTCAGGAGCAGCGTTACCTGAGAACGCTGCACCAGGTCTTCAAGATAAGATGTTTTGTCAACATAGACCAGCTTTTGGGTTATCAGCTTCTCAAAGTCTTCAACACCGACTTTAAAATTCCGGTATGTCAGTAATTCAGTCATATCCTGTTCCTTAGTAAGGTTATTTTCTGAAAAATTGCACTAAAAAATCCCTGACGCATCGGATCTCAGGGATCTTGTCGCCTGGCGCATGATCTGCCCTGCAAGATCTGCCAGGCATATAAAAAATCCCGGATTAGTCCGGGATCTTTCGCATAAAAGCCTAAACTAAATCCGGTAGCGCTTCACAATGCCGGCCTGCACTCCGGCAATACCGTCCAGGTCATCGCAGGACTTCTTAATTACCTCCATGTTTCCGGCGTTTTCATCAGAAAGAGAGCTGATGCGGACAATGTTCTTGCTGATCTCCGTGATGGCCTGAGACTGCTCGTGGGTGGATTCCACAATCTGGGTGCTCATTTCATCAATGGTGGTAATGCAGCCCATGATCTCCTCAATGGCGCTGTTGGCCCGTGAGGACTGCTCCAGAGAAGCGTTCATTTCGTCATCGCAGGTGGCAATCATGTTTACAGCCTGCACAATGGTCTTCTGCAGCTCTTCGATAACCCCGGTGATCTGCTTGGTGGACTCGCTGGTCTTGTTGGCCAGTGTCCGCACCTCATCGGCCACCACGGCAAAGCCCCGGCCCTGCTCGCCGGCTCTGGCGGCCTCAATGGCGGCATTAAGAGCCAGGAGATTGGTCTGTTCGGCAATGCCGCGAATAATGGAAATCACGGAGCTGATGCGCTTGCCCATTTCATTGACGCGGGTAATGCTCTCGGTGGTAGCCTTGAGCTTCTTGTCCAGCTGATGGGTGGTGGTGATGTTCTGACTCATGATCTTCCGGCCTTCGTCAGACACCTTGCCGGCGTTGATAACCTCGTTAAGAGTATGCTGGGAGGAATCCTCCACCATCCGGATGGTGTTTTCCAGCTCATGGGTGGCGGCGGCTACCATGGTGGCCTCGCGGCGCTGCACGTCAATGGCCTCCTTGGCATCCCCCACAATCATAATGTTCCGGGAGGAGGTGTCATTAAGCTGCTTCACCATTTCGGACAGGGTTTTAAGAAGCTCTCTGTTCTTGCCGATAAGGCTGTTAAGTCCCTGACCGATGCGGCCGAACTCATTCTCGCCCTCAAAGGTATAGCCGGCGGTGAGATCGCCGTTGGCGGCGGACTCCATCACCCCGATAAGATGATACATGGGCTTCTTGATGCTGACAGCCAGGTTGACGCATACCAGGAACACCACCAGAATAATGAGGATAAAGCCCACCAGGAAGGTGAACATGGCGAGATTGATGTTGGTATGCACCTTCTGGGAAGCCTTGGTGGAGAAATCCCGGGCATTATTCTGGAGGATTATCAGATTATCTTCGGTGCTCTGAATGATCTTGATGCCTTCATCAATGACCGCCTCCAGGCTTTCCCCCTCCAGAGCCAGCTCATAGGTCTGGTACAGCACGCCCTTGGGCTCCATGATATGTCTCTTGAAGGGATCCAGGTAGCCGTTCTTGAGGTTGTTAATGGTGCCGGGCACCTCGCCGTCCAGTTCTGTCACCTTTTCCATGAACATGTCGAACTGCACCGGCATCCTATCATAGATTTCCTTGATTTTTTTGGGGGAGCTTAACTTAAAGGCATCATAAAGCTGATTTTCAATGCCGATGCGGATGGGGTTCATGTAAACCACAATGTTCTTGACGAAGTCGTCTCCCGTGGCCTCCGCGGTGCGGTCAATTTCCAGAGTCATGAGGTTTATGAGGCCCTGGGTCTCGGTCTGGGCCTTGTTGATTTTGGCCCGGTGCTCCAGAAACTTCCGTCTGTTGGCCGGAATGGGCTCGGTAACGTCAAGATACTTGCGGACAAAGGAATGCAGAGCCTTCACCCGCTCCAGAATTTCGGGAGAGGAGCTCTGGATAACGGTGCTGCTGCCTACCAGCTCCTCCAGAGATTCCAGATCGGCATCCAGCTGCACCCGGCCAACCTTGAGCTCGTTTGCCAGCTTGTCCACTTCGTCCGTGGTCTGCGCTCCGATGATTTTAAAAAGAGCCTGATTGGCCGCCAGAAGAGAAATCTGCAGCTTGTGAGAACTGATGCTGATAGGATTGGCTTCCCGCTCCACGGCGGTGAAGGAACTGTTAATATCGATCTGATAAAGACTCGTGAGTCCGAAGCTTATGGCAAATCCCAGAACAATTATGGCAAAGGATATGTATATACGGTACAGAAGGGAAACGTTCTTGATGCTCAGCATGGAAAGAACCTTTCCGGCAATTCTTTTAATCTTCTGTCCCCAGTCTCGTATTTTCATCTAAACCAGCCTTAAAAACGAAAACCTTTTCGTATTATAGGAAAAAGACATCATTTGAACAATTTTCCGAAGTCAATAAAAAGATCGAGATCATCAGTTTTCGGGGACAAGCAGCGGGAATGAAACCTATTACACAAAAATTTCAGATGTTTTCAAAGGATGATGCTCCATATCTGCCGGCGGTAACGCATTTTTATGAGCATAAGACAAAAAAAAGCGCCCGGGATCTTCCGGGCCTTTACCGCCGGATACCGGGGCTTAAGAACTTAACCCGGGATAAGCCCGGGATGAACCCGGAAAAGGTTTAAAACTGCTGCAGCGCTGTAAAGAACCTGGTAATCGCTAGATCGCGAAATCGAAAATTGCTCCCAGACAGCCCGTTTTTTCCTCTTTTTTGCGCACCGCGCTGTACTTCGTGGTATGAATATAAAGGGTTCCCGGCCCCGTGAACTTGCATACCAGCCCTTCCCCGGAGGTTACGCTGGAAAACAGCCCTGAGGCCTTCTGCATGGTGTATTCCAGATCCTCGTCCCAGGCCAGAAGATGGCCGTTATCCACTACCATGGTCTCCCCCGGTTCCAGGGAAAAGCGACGGGCGGCGCCGGCGGCGGACAGAAAGGCGGTTCCGGATCCGGTAAGACGGATCAGAAAAAAGCCCTGCCGGGAGGTCAGTCCCTGAAACAGCCCCTGCATTTTGGTGCCGAGTTCTACATCAGGGGTGCTGGCGAGGTAAGAGCCCTTCTGCGCCACGAGGCCCTTCTCCGGAGTAACTCCCAGAGCCAGAATGCTGCCATGCTCCCCGGAGCCCAGGCAGACGGAGCCGGAAGCGCCGGCGGCAGTGATGCTGGAGGTAAAAAACGATTCACGGGTCAGAAACGAGCGAATGAGACCGCCGGCAAGACCGCCCTTAACCCCGCCCTCCAGCTTAAGGCCCTGACTCATGGTGATCATGGCGCCCCGCTCGCAGCAAATATGTTCCCCCTGATTAAGAGACACCCGGAGCATGGGAAAGGTATCCTGACTTAGTATTTCATACTGCATGTTTTTTTCTCTCTCCTGCTGCTGTACTGCCGGCTGCCATACCGAGCTTCTTCTTTGCTGCGTTTTCTGCCAGTTACTTTGCCGCCTGCGCTTTCTCGGCCTCTTCCTTCTCGGCCTTTCTCCTCTTGATCTCCTTTCGGATCTCAATAAGCTTCAGAGTTTCCGGGGAAAGCTCGAACTCGCAGGTATTGTTCCCCTCCAGATTCAGGGGCTGATATATATACTCCCGGCTTCTGATGAGAAACTCCTGATGGGCGGCCTTTCTCAGGGGATTATCAAAGTACCACTGGCGCACCTGGGTCAGCATGACGGAAAAGTTGTCATAATTAAGCTCCTCGCCGTAAACCGTGATGCCGCAGTTAAAGGCGTCGTCCAGATGCCCCCGGGCTAGCAGGACGCCGGTGCGATCCTCCGGTCTGGTCTCCAGGATCTCCTGAAACACCCGGGCGTTCTGTTCCAGCACTTTAAATTCATCCGGGGTGATCATGTAAAAATCCTTTTTCATTTTAGCCATGACGTTATCCCGGATGCCGTCATGATCGGCGTCCACCCCCAGCAGGGTTTCGTCCTCCGGCTCCTCGATAACCTTTTTGCCGTGTTTCTTGCAGCCCGGCACTCCCATCATTACCGTAAGAGCCAGGATTGTTATCAGTATTTTTCTAAAAGCTTTCATGTTCTTTATTTTTCCAGTTATTACCCCAGTGTTTACCAGAGCTGATGCTCCGGAATATCCGCTGTATCAGGGAGAGGCGCCAGGACGGGATCCTCGGCATGCCGCTTAACGATATCCTCCCGCACTTCGTCGGCATAGGAGCTGTTTCTCTTAAGGAGCATAAGATCCTCCGGCAGTTCCTCAAAAAACAGGGAACTCCCGTCATGAAATTCTACCATAAGCCCCGTTTCCATCCCGGAAAACTCCGAGGGATCCAGCACCGGGGAAAACTCCCGGAGATCCAGCACCGCCTGCACCGTGCCCAGCATCTTTTTCTGAAAAAGCACCGTATCTCCGATGTGCATCACTCTGCCGTCAATGTATTTCATCTGTCCTTGTTCCTGTTTCTGTGTTTGCCTGAAGTGCCGGTTCTGCCGTCCGGATGCGGCTTTTTGGAGGATGAGCCCCGATCATTGCCGCGGCTGTTCCCGGGGTTATTCCCGCGGCTATTGCCGAAACTTGCCCCGGCGCTGCGTCCTAAGTTTTTCATTCTGTCGCTATTCCTGGCATTATTTCTGCCGGTGTCCTCCCTCCGGCTCCGCTCCTCCCGTTCAAAGCCGTAGCGGGGACGGGAGGCATGGCTCCGGTCGCCGGTGCCGGCGGGCGGCACCAGAGCATCGGGGCCGGTGCCGATAAGGTATTCCATCCCGACTTCCCGGAGCGCCTCCCTTATTACGGCAAAGTTCGCGGGATCATGATAACGCAAAATCGCCTTCTGTCTTTTCCGGGCGCTATCCCCCTTGGCGACAAATACTTCGCTGCTATCCCCGGATTTAATCCTTTCGTAAGGATTCATGCCGGTATAGTACATGGCAGCGGCTCCGGCCATGGGTGTGGGAATGTAATTCTGCACCTGATCCAGTTCAAAGCCGCGCTTTTTCAGCCAGAGCGCCAGCCGGATCATGGATTTAAGATCCGAACCGGGATGGGAGGACATGAAGTACGGAATCAGGTACTGCTTTTTGCCGGCCTCCGCGGAATAGCGATCAAAAAGTTTTTTAAATTCGTCATAGCCGGAAATGGCCGGCTTCAGCATCCGGGACAGCACCTCGGGCTCGGTGTGTTCGGGAGCGATTTTAAGAAGACCGCCCACATGGTGGGTGACCAGCTCCCGAATATACTCCGGATCCCGGAGCGCCAGATCAATGCGCACTCCCGAGGCGATAAACACCCTTCTGATAAAGGGCAGGCTCCGAATGCGGCGGTAGAGCTCTACAAGACTGCGATGATCCGTATTGAGCTTCCGGCAGGGCTCCGGGTAGAGACAGGAGGGCCTGCGGCAGGAAGCCTGAGCCCGGGGATCGCTGCAGCCCAGCCGGTACATGTTGGCGGAGGGGCCGCCCAGATCTGACAGCACTCCCTTGAAGCCCGGGGTTTTATCCTTAACCTCGGTAACCTCATGCACCACGGAGTCCTCGGAACGGCTCTGAATGATTTTTCCTTCATGGGCGGTAATGGAGCAAAAGCTGCAGCCCCCGAAGCAGCCCCGCATAATGGACACCGACTCCTTTATCATATCGTAGGCCGGAATGCGTTCCCCCTTGTAGGCCGGATGGGGCACTCTTCTGAAGGGAAGCTCATAGACGGCATCATACTCCGGCGTGGTCAGAGGGAAGGAAGGCGGATTCACCCAGACATAACGGCTTCCGTGAGCCTGCGCAAGACAGCGGGCGCAGTAGGGGTTGGTCTCCAGCAGCATCAGGTGGGCCGCCTGGGCATAAAGGAGCCGATCCTTTTTCACCTCCTCGGCGGAGGGCATAAGCACATACTTCTCCGGGATGGCGTCCGGGGCCGGAGCATGAGCTGAAGGGGCTGCGGGTGAAGCGGCTAAGGTTGCGGACGATGATACGGATGATGACACGTTTTCAGATGCGGCGGCAGAAAGCGCGGAAACCGCTGAGGACTGAGCCGGTGCTGCGGCCGGATCCGGGGATGAAGCCGAGGATAGAGACGGAGACGGGTTCTGGGATGGTGTCTGGGACTGCGTCGGAGCAGTCTGAGCCCTTTCGTTCCGGGAGCATAAGTCGCAGTAAGGGTTTTTCCGGGGCGGGATGGGGATACCGGCCTCGGGCTTCCGGGCATCGATGCCGGTGAAGTCCGGGGGGATCTCCCCCAGCATCACGGCTGTGCCCCGGATATCCGTAAGACTTTTGATGTCCTCTCCCTGAGACAATCGCCAGGCGATTTCGATAATGGGGCGTTCACCGTTCCCGTACACCAGAATATCCGCTTTGGAATCCGGGAGCACGGAATTCTTTACCGTATCCGACCAGTAGTCATAATGGGCGAAGCGCCGGAGAGAGGCCTCGATGCCGCCCAGCACCACCGGAATGCCCTTATAGGCCTCCTTGATTCTCTGGGTATAGACTACTGTGGCCCGATCCGGTCTTTTGCCGGCCACATTGCCCGGGGTATAGGCATCGTCGCTTCTGATGCGGCGTTCTGCGGTGTAATGGTTGATCATAGAATCCATATTGCCGGCGGTTACCCCGAAAAACAGCCGGGGCCGGCCCAGGATCATAAAGGCATCCCGGCTCTTCCAGTCCGGCTGGGCGATTACCCCCACCCGAAAACCGAAGGCCTCGAGGTACCTTCCGATAATGGCCGTGCAGAAGCTGGGGTGATCCACATAGGCATCCCCGGAAACCAGAATAATGTCGCAAAAGTCCCAGCCGAGAGCAGTCATTTCCTTCCGGCTCATGGGGAGGAAGGGAGCAGCTTCCCGGCCGTCCTTCCGGAAGCCCGGATAATCCAGAATATTCTGATAGTGTTTTTTAAAGGTCTGCTCGGGCATGGGAAAGTCCTGTTACTTTGGGACGGCGTTTTTTTTTGCCGGGGACGCGGGAAGCGGAAGACCGGGGCTTGGTCTTGGCGCCGGAAGGACTCTTGCCGGAAACGCCCTCCTCCCAAAGCTTGGCGGCGTAGGTGAAATCAAGTTCGCTGCGGCCGCTCTCAAGAACCATGGCCAGTATCTGACAGAACTCCTTCTCGTCGTACTCCCACCTGTAGATCTGCGCTTTTTTGCCGGCCGAGAATGTCTCTGCAATGTAATACGTGGTAAAGGCATTATGAAGGACGCAGATGAGGGAGTCATCCCTTTTGAGATACATGCAGGGCTCGTAGGGATAGGAGGTAAGCTTGTAGGTGATCCCCTTATAGCTGTAGGTTAATTCTGCGTCATTGTCATAGCAAAGAGCGCCGTAATCTGTCATCTTCTCTTCTGTCATCTCTTTTGTAACCTCTTCTGCTCCCCGTAAAGTCATGCTCTTGTCTTGTCTGTTTGGCACCGGCTGGCGGCGGTCATCTTATTGTTGCGGCGCCGGTAATCTGATTTTTGCGGCACTGCCGACAGATTTTTGTGCCGCCGGTCTTACTGTCTTTAGGTTTGGGTTCAGGGGTTGGGTTTTACCGGGGGTGTTATTCTTCTTGGAGCTTGGGTTTTGACTTTATTTTTTTCTTGCCCCGATGCGGCCTCCCCGGGCACAGTGAATAACGCATCCCCGCTGCAAGTAAGGCATTACCCTGCGAAGCTCCCGTAAAATCCTCAAAGGACGGTGCAACGGTCTAATTTTACACCAACATCATGCCGGTATCCTTAACGGGAGGACAGTAATCCTGCGGGAATCAAATCAGGAGTCCGCAATAAGCTTTGCACCTGTTTACAACGTCATGCAAAAGCCCGATATACGAAATGCAATTCATTCCTAAATTTTACAGATTTCTTCAAGAACCTGCGGTTTTTGCTGATGTATCGTGAGGCAACAGCCAGTCAGGATGCTTCTTATCCGTATCAAACAAGGGCTAACCATAACATTCAAATTTCAAAATATTCTTTGACTTACGACTAACTTACGATTAAGATTAAATAGTGAGTTAGTCGTATGTTAGTCGCAGGTTAGCTGAAAATAATTACAGGGGTGTACATGGCAATTCCGATTACCATAGAAACATTATTGAATGACAATGTGGTTGAATGGGCCAGAATCGAGTTCAAGGAAGGTTGGAATCCTGATGCCGCATTAAAGACCATAAGCGCCTTTGCCAATGATATTGACAACTGGGGTGGCGGATATCTGGTGATTGGAGCCCGGGAAGAAAACGGCAGAGTGGTAAGACCAGTAAGCGGACTTGAGGAGAATCAGCTTGATGCCATTCAAAAGGATATTTTACGTTGCTGCAAGTTTTTAAAGCCTGTTTATTTACCGGAAACTCAGCCTGTGAAAATTGACGGAAAGTGGCTGCTTCTGGTCTGGTGTCCTGGCGGATATGATCGTCCATATCAGTGCCCGAAAAAGCCATCCGTGAAGAACAGCGAAAAGGTTTATTACATCCGCAAGATGGCCAGCACCATTGAAGCAACGGATCTTGATGTCAAGGAACTCCTTTCCTTATCCCACAACGTCCCCTTCGATGATCGCATGAATCCCCGGGCAGAAATCAAAGATTTAAAATATCCGCTTCTGAGAAATTTTCTCCAGAATGTTGAAAGCAGTTTGCTAAAAAATTCTAATGGCACAAACAATCTCAGTGTTGAAACTATTGCAGCTGATATGCACATTGCAAACGGCCCCAGAGAATGTTATAAACCTCTTAATGTAGGTCTCCTGTTTTTTAATGATAATCCGGAAAAATTTTTCCCGTACTGCAGAATTGAAGTCGTTAATATTCCTGATGAAACTGGACAGGGCATGGAGGAAAGAATATTTTCCGGTCCTATTGACGAACAGCTGCGCAGTGCTCTGAATTATTTAAAACGCAGTGTAATTGCCGAGAAGATTTTTAAGCTTCCGGATCAGGCTGAAGCCATCAGAATTAAAAATTACAGCTATGCGGCTCTGGAAGAATTTGTATCAAATGCCGTTTATCACAGATCCTATCAGGAATATGAACCTATAACCATACGCATAGAACGAGACAAAATTGAAATTACAAGTGTTCCGGGGCCTGACAGATCAATTTCCGATGAAGATATCCGCAATTATCAAATGCGTGCCAGGAGATACCGTAACAGACGCATCGGAGATTTTCTGAAGGAGCTCCATATGGTTGAGGGCAGAAACACCGGGATACCGATTGCAATTAAAGCTATCAAAGCCAACGGCTCTCCCTTGCCAACTTTTTTAACGGATGAGGATCGCACCTTTTTCTCGGTTATTATGCCCATTCACCCGGTATTTATCGATAATACAATTATTACCAATAAGATCCCTGAAAACAAAACCAGAAAAAGGCGTTCGCGAACGGAAATAAAGGATTTGATTATGACAATTCTGCGTGATAATGATTTGTCAGGGGCGGCTATTTATTCAATGCTGGGATACAGCGGCAATCCTTCAAAGACATTTTCGGAATGTGTAGAAGAATTGATGTCAGACGGGAAAATATGTTATGCATCTGGCTCTAAAAAACCGTTAAATAACATATTAAAAAGAAACAAAGGTCGTTACAAAGATAAAAAATAAGCAAATAAAAGCATTAGATAATAATAAAATACAGAACTCTGTTTCAGAAATATGAGAAAAAATGCGAGCAGGATACCAGTTTACTTTTTAAAGCCTGAGATTTCATTTCACACCTCAGATCAATCAAACAGCAGCAGCCTCAAAAAACTGCTGCCAGGGAATCCTCAATATGCGCTTTACAGGTATTTTACGAAGGTATTCCTCATTCTGAGGATGACATCAATCAGCCAGTCAAACTGCTTATGGCGTTCCTCCTCGCTGGTAAGCGTGAAGCTGTGATTTTCGATGCGAACGCTGCTGTTTTTTCCGCCCACATCACGCCACTCAAACTTCAGCCCGGCTTCGGCTTCGATAGCCTCTTTCTGACTGGCCAGCGTAAAATACAGCTTCCGATCGTCCCGGATAAAAAGCTCCACCCGGAGTTCGTTTCTACGCAGATTTAAAACCACTCCGATATGGCAGCCGGTAGCATCAATACCGAAGGTTATCCATCTTCCCTGAGTCGGCTTTTTCTTCTTGAAATGCGCCGCAAATTCCGGATTCTCAAAGGCATAGCTGATGAATGACTCCCAGAATGAATATCTGGTATCCAATGTCGCCTGACGTCTTTCGGAAATTCCTTCTGCCTCGTCCTCCTGCATGAGTGAATTGTTTAACTGCTGTTCAAATAAGTCTGTGTACTTTTCATCAATATCAGGAGTGAGTTCGCCTGAAGCGGCTGATGACGCATCATGATTATTGGTTGAATCTTTCATAACTAAACCTTGCTGTACAAAAACAGAGTCACTACGAAAATCTGATAGAGTAAATCTCATAAATGCAATTTGGCAGATCGTGGGTGTGTTGTCAAATTTGGAACTTTAATATTGGACTCATATATAACTAAAGTTGTCATGCATTCGAAGATTACTATCACTATCTCTTGCATTTGCATCAAATAACAACTGTTGACCTTCTGCATGACAACGTATCATTAAATACTCTTTTAATAATTTATATATTTATCCCAGATTTTATAAATTATTGTTACAAATTCAAGAGCATCATTTTGAGATTTTTCATCTTTTATGGTTATGCTAAAATATAATGGATACTTCTCATCAAACTTAAATCCGCATCTGGCTGATTCCTGTTTGATATTGTCATATTCATTACTATTTTTATAATCAATATCTGGTAATAAAGTGACAAACCTATAACCCTTTTTTCTGGGTAATACCATAGCAAAATTACTTCTTGCGCCATGCAATCTGAAATTAATTAAATCGCCTGACGGGCGACGCACAAACTTAATTTCAGCATTACTTCCGAGACTGCCGATATAATCACAGACTTTATGACGCTGTTCTGATGTCATTCCGCCAAGATCCAAAGCATCAACATCATTCAGAATCAAACTGCCCCTCTTTGTTTTAGTTAATGCCTGCATAGTTGCGTCTGATGAGGTGACATTCGTTACCGCAGACATCCCCAGAAGTTCGATGACTTTTTCCGGGAACTGTTCAGTATCCGGATAGAGATAGCGGATTTTGTTCAGAAGCCGGGAAACGTTAAGAACTCTGTTGGAAAGGTATACGCTCTTCTGACAGGCCCGGTAAAGCACCTGCTCCCACACCTCGTCAAACTCGGAGATCAGCTTCAGAGATTCAGACTTTTCCGGAGAGAGTGCAGGCAGTCTGAAATCTCTTGCCGAGGCTTCATCCCAGTCCAGAAAATTCGGTTCCTGAATCAGCATGTCATAAATGTCCGGATAAGCTACCTGAATGCATACCAGCCCGAAATTCATCGCCTTATCCGCAGGAGTCATGTCATTAACCGCATTTCCGTTTTCCCGTTCCTTTTTCATTTTTATGCGGTGCATGATATCGATGAGCGACAGGCTGTTCAGAAGCCGCTTTATGGAACGCGGATTGGTGCCGGTGGAAAGGAACACCATCTCTGAAAGGATGTCCGATACCGGGGATTTCTCATCGTTTACCGTGAGTTCCTGCTTTAGCTCATCGCTGGAAAAAACTCCGATGCTCTCTACGGATGTGGCCACAAACCCGGTGATGTTGTAGGCCCCGATGGGCATGGAAAAAGGCATCTGAATGATCTTGTCGAAGAAGGAGCGGTAAGCTCTTTCATCCATTTGGGATTCTGTTCCAAATTTAGCCTTAAGCCCCTTTACCACCACCTCATAGTCAATGGCCAGCACAAAAATGCAGTTATCCACCTCAAAGAGGTTTTTAAGGAGCTCCAGAATGCGCACCGCGTTTTCCGGCGGGATGCGGTCAAGGTCGTCAATAAAGAACATGAAGCCCTTTTTACTGGTTTCTCCGTTTTTCTTATCCTGTGCCAGACACTCGGTAATTACCTTTTCAAAAGCATTTCGGAAATCCCTTGGACGAACCTCCTTAAGGCTTAACCCATCCTCTCCCTTGATGGTATCCACAACGCCGTCAACCACCTTTTCACCATCAAGACCGATGGCATTTATACCGACTTTAGCAGCCAGAGCGCTGGTTGCCTTGATAAAGCTCCAGGTCTTTTTCTTGAGATCCTGCACGTCTATGCCCCCCTTTTCAGAGCGGCTTTCATAAACCTCGGCGCAGGCATTTGTAAGGCCCTTGATCACGTTGATAAGGATATCCTCCGGATTCTTCATCATAGAGTATTCCCACATGTTGACCCAGATGCCATGAAAGGGTCTGTCCGCCATCTTCTCATCCGCATCATCGCAGAGCCGGGACTTAATCTGGTTCATGAACGAGGTTTTGCCAGATCCCCATTCCCCCTGAATGGCAATGGTGGTAGGCATGCTGGCCGATGACAGAAAGCTGCTCAGGGCCTCAACATAATCGCTTACCCCCAGAAGGTCTCCGGAACTCCCCTCCAGCGGGGAATCAATGATATTGGTATATTTTTTCATTAGTCACTCCAAAAGCTGATATCTTTAAATCTTTTACGAAAAACTCTTAAGCGAGGATGTCGCATATGTATTTGGTGAAGGTATTTCTCATTCTGAACATAACGTCCATCAACCAGTCAAATTGCTTAGGCCACTCTCCATGGTCAGAAAGATTAAAACTGTTATCCCCGGTACGGATGGTGTCTGCCTTGCCGCCTGACTCATGCCAGTCAAAAGTGCGTCCGATTTCTGCCTCGATGGCATCCTTGTTGCTGAGAAGCTTACGATAAAGTTCGTGTTTGCCGCTCATGTACAGATCCACCCGGAGTTCATTTTTACTTAAATTCATAACTGTAAACAGGTAACATCCTGTCCCTTTGAGATTGAAACTTTGCCAACCAGCCTGAGTCACCTTCCCTCTCTTGAACACCTTGGCAAACTCCGGATGCGCAAAGGCATAATCAAAGAATTCCGACCAATAAGAATGCCTTGTATCAAGCGTTGCCTGATGTTTATCGGAAATCATCTCAGACTTGGCCACCGATGTTACTGACGTTACCGATGTCATGCCCAGCATCTTATTGATCTTTCCTTCAAACTGATCATGCGGATACAAAGCTCTGATAAGATTAAGCAGACTCGAAATGTTCAGAGCCGAAATCAAAAGATAGGAACTGGTCATGCAGATCCGGTAGACCACCTTTTCCCAGTCCTCGTCGAATTCCGTGGCACTGTCCAGGATCTCCTTCTTTTCATCAGTAAGGCGTGCCAGCCGGAACTGCCGCGCTGTATCGTCGTCCCAGGACAGGTAGTTTGGCTCCTCAATAATACGGTCATAGATCTGCGGGTAGGCAATCTGCAGGCAGACCAGACCGTAGTTCATAAGGTAGTCATATTCGCTGAGAGGCTCCTCTTCCTCGGATTCCTGACTCTGAATGTTGCTGATTATCTTGATTAACGACAGCGTATTGATTAGTCTCTTTATCGAGCGCGGGTTGGTTCCCGTGGACAGCCGAGTCATTTCATCCACCACGCTGATAACCGTTTCCGAAGTAATTTCTTCTTCTCCCTCCTGTCCTACCCGAACCAGTTTTACTTCCTTGCGAAGCTCATTGGCGCTGAAATACCCGATATTCTTAAGGGAATCCTCCAGGAAGGAGGTGATGTCATAAGCGCCGATAGGCATGGAGAACGGCATCTGGATAATCTTGTCAAAGAAGGATCTGAACGCCCGATCATCATCGCTGCTGGTGCTGCCGAACTTTGTTTTGAGGCCCTTTACCACCACGTCATAGTCGATTGCCAGCACAAAAATGCAGTGACTGACTTCGAACATATTCTTGAGAAGCTCCAGAATCTGCACAGCATTTTCAGGGTTAATACGATCCAGATCATCGATAAAGAACATAAAACCGCGGCGCCTGGGCTTGCCTTCCGGCTGACTGTTCAGACATTTTTCCACCGTATTGGCAAAAGCGTCCCGAAATTCCTGAGGATTGGTTTCGTTAAAATCCTCTTCGCTGAAAACCGCCGCTGCCGCATCGCCATCCAAACCTACCGCATTTGCGCCGGCCTTTACTGCCGTGGATGCTATAACGCTTCCGGTTTTTTTGAAGAATGACCAGGCCTTCTGCTTAAGCTCCTCTACTACCGCCGACGGGGCATTGAGCTGAGCCAAAATTTTGGTGCATTCCTTGATCATCCCCTTGATTACGCTTATCAGAGTTTTTTCCGGGGTTTGCATCAGGGAGTATTCCCACATATTGATCCAGACACCAAAATACTGTGGATCGCAGCCATCCCCCGTTTCGCACAGAATACTTCTGAGCTGATTCATAAACGAGGTTTTGCCAGCTCCCCACTGCCCCTGAATGGCCACGGTGGTGGGCATAGAGGACTGCCGCAAATACTGAGCCAACCCCTGAACGTATTTTCTGGTGTCCAGCTTGTCCTCACTCGCATTGCTGAGAGGCGTATCGATTATGTTGGTAAAATCGTCCATTCTTTTCTATCCTCACTGTATTGTTGAAAGCATCAAAACGCTGTTTCCGTAACGGCATTTTTGGTTTTAGGGAATTCCTGCATCTTCTTGCGGATCACTGAGCGTTTGCTGATCTGAAGATTTTTCCGGAATTCCCGACAACTGCTGTTTCAGCTCCCTGAAAGCTCGGAAAGCTGAAAAGTAAATTTAATCCCCTCCTCCAATCAAAAGAACCGTGACAATGAAGGCAATCATTTCATGTTTTTACCTGTAAAAAGCCCAATCTTGAATTTCCTGATTTGCAACCTCACCCATAAACTCCGATATTTGAAGCTTCCGTGAAATACACAAACCGGATTATCCAGGCTGGTATCTGAATCTGGAATGCCAATAGGTTCACCGCAGAGCTCCGAATATTTTTATGGAAAAACAGTGAGTTACATACGTCACAAGTATTTAATGAAGGTATTACTCATTCTCAGGATCACGTCAGTAAGCCACTCAAACTGCTTGGGCCACTCACTTCTGTCAGAAACATTGGCTCCGTTGTTCCATACGCGAATGTAATTGACCTTTCCGTCAATTTCAGGCCAGTCAAAGGTGAGACCTGTCTCGGCTTCGATAGCATCCCTTTTATCCAGCAGCGGCGGATACAGTTTCTCTTTGTTGCTAACAATAGTAAAATCTGCACATAGTGTGTTTGTGCGAAAATTCGTCACAGGACTAATATGACAGCCGGTTTTCTTGAATTTGAAATTGAAATTAAGATAGTATTTGTTACTAGGTTCAACTTTCTTAAAAATACTGGCCATTTCTGGATTCCTGAATGCATAGTCCAAAAATCCCGTCCAGTATTCATGCCTTGTATCAAGTATGGACTGACGTTTATCGGAAATCATTTCCGACTTGGCCACCGATGTTACTGATGTTACCGAAGTCATGCCCAACATCCTGTTGATCTTGTTTTCAAACTGGTTTTCCGGACACAGAGATCTGATAAGATTAAGCAGGCTCGAAATGTTCAGAGCCGAAATCAAAAGATAGGAGCTGGTCATGCAGATTCGGTAAACCACCTTTTCCCAGTCCTCGTTGAATTCCGTGGCGCTGTCCAGCATTTCCTTCTTTTCATCAGTAAGACGTACCAGCCGGAACTGCCGGGCCGTATCGTCGTCCCAGGATAGGTAGTTGGGCTCCTCAATGATGCGGTCATAAATCTGAGGATAGGCAATCTGCAGGCATACCAGACCGTAGTTCATAAGGTAATCATATTCATTGAGAGGCTCCGCCCCCTCTGCTTCCTGACTCTGAATGTTGCTGATTATCTTGATCAACGAGAGCGTATTGATTAATCGCTTTATCGAGCGCGGGTTGGTTCCCGTGGACAGCCGGGTCATTTCATCCACCACGCTGATAATCGTATCTGAACCGGTTTCTTCTTCTCCTTCCCGATTCAGCTTAACTTCCTTATGGAACTCATCAGAGCTGAAATACCCAATATTCTTAAGGGAATCCTCCAGGAAGGAGGTAATGTCATATGCCCCGATAGGCATGGAAAACGGCATCTGGATAATCTTGTCAAAGAAGGATCTGAATGCCCGGTCATCATCGCTGCTGGTGCTGCCGAACTTGGTTTTGAGGCCTTTTACCACCACGTCATAGTCGATTGCCAGTACAAAAATGCAGTTGCTGACTTCGAACATGTTCTTGAGAAGCTCCAGAATCTGCACGGCGTTTTCAGGGTTGATACGATCCAGATCATCGATAAAGAACATAAAACCGCGGCGCCTGGGCTTGCCTTCCGGCTGGCTGCTCAGGCATTTTTCCACCGTCCTGGCGAAGGCGTCCCGAAATTCCTGGGGGTTGGTTTCATTAAAATCTTCTTCGCTGAAAACCGCCGCTGCCGCATCGCCATCCAGACCTACCGCATTTGCGCCGGCCTTTACTGCCGTGGATGCTATAACGCTCCCGGTTTTTTTGAAGAAAGACCATGCCTTCTGCTTAAGCTCCTCAACCACCGCTGACGGCGCATTAAGCTGAGCCAAAATTTTGGTGCATTCCTTGATCATCCCCTTGATTACGCTTATCAAAGTTTTTTCGGGAGTTTGCATCAGGGAATATTCCCACATATTGATCCAGACTCCGAAGTACTGCGGGGGATTACCATCTTCACCCTCGCACAGAATGCTGCGGAGCTGATTCATAAACGAGGTTTTGCCGGCTCCCCACTGCCCCTGAATGGCCACGGTGGTGGGCATGGAGGACTGCCGCAAATACTGAGCCAGCCCCTGAACGTATTTTTTAGTATCCAGCTTGTCCTCATTCGCATTGCTGAGAGGCGTATCGATTATGTTGGTAAGATCGTCCATCCTTTTCTATCCTCACTGTATTGTTGTCATTATCCTGAAAGCATCAAAACGCTGTTTCCGTAACGGCATTTTTGGTTTTAGGGAATCCCTGCATCTTCTTGCGGATCACTGAGCGTTTGCTGATCTGAAGATTTTTTCGGAATTCCCGACAACTGCTGTTTCAGCTTCCCTGAAAAATCGGAAGGCTGAAAAGTACATTTAATCCCCTTCTTCAATCAAAAGAACCGTTACGATGAAGGCAATCATTTCGTGTTTTACCTGTAAAAAGCCCAATTTTGAATGTCCTGACTCACCGCCTCACCCATAAACTCCGATATTTAAAGCTTCCGTGAAATATGTAAATCCGGATTATCCAAGCGGGTATCTGAATCGGGAATGCCAATAGGTTCACCGCAGAGATCCGAACATTTTTATGGCTGGCGAATAAAATGACGGGGGTTTACAGGTACTTGATAAAGGTATTCCTGATTCGCAGGATCACATCAGTCAGCCACTCAAACTGCTTGGGCCACTCACTTCTGTCAGAAACATTGGCTCCGTTGTTCCATACGCGAATATAATTGCCCCTTCCGGCAACTTCAGGCCAGTCAAAGGTGAGACCTGTCTCGGCTTCGATAGCATCCATTTTATCCAGCAGCGGCGGATACAGTTTCTGTCTGTTTTTTTCGAAAGTAAAATCTGCACAGAGTTTGTGTGTGCGGTAATTCGTCACAGGGCTGATATGACAACAGGTTCCCTCGAGCTTGAAATCAAGATAGTGTTTATCTGTAGGTTCCACTTTCTCGAAATTATCAGCAAATTCTGGATTCCTGAATGCATAGTCCAAAAATCCCGTCCAGTATTCACGCTTTGTATCCCGCAAGGCCTGACGTCTATCGGAAATCATTTCTGACTTGGCCACCGATGTTACTGATGTTACCGAAGTCATGCCCAGCATCCTGTTGATCTTGTTTTCAAACTGGTCTTCCGGATACAGAGATCTGATAAGATTAAGCAGGCTCGAAATGTTCAGAGCCGAAATCAAAAGATAGGAGCTGGTCATGCAGATCCGGTAAACCACCTTTTCCCAGTCCTCGTTAAATTCCGTGGCGCTGTCCAGCATTTCCTTCTTTTCATCAGTAAGACGTACCAGCCGGAACTGCCGAGCCGTATCGTCATTCCAAGAAAGATAGTTGGGCTCCTCAATGATGCGGTCATAAATCTGAGGATAGGCAATCTGCAGGCATACCAGACCGTAGTTCATGAGGTAATCATATTCATTGAGAGGCTCCGCCCCCTCTGCTTCCTGACTCTGAAGATTGCTGATTATCTTAATCAGAGACAGCGTATTGATTAATCGCTTTATTGAGCGCGGGTTGGTTCCTGTGGATAACCGGGTCATTTCATCCACCACGCTGATAATCGTATCTGAACCGGTTTCTTCTTCTTCTCCTTCCCGATTCAGCTTAACTTCCTTATGGAACTCATCAGCGCTGAAATACCCGATATTCTTAAGGGAATCCTCCAGGAAGGAGGTAATGTCATATGCCCCGATAGGCATGGAAAACGGCATCTGGATAATCTTGTCAAAGAAAGATCTGAATGCCCGGTCATCATCGCTGCTGGTGCTGCCGAACTTGGTTTTGAGACCCTTTACCACCACGTCATAGTCGATTGCCAGCACAAAAATGCAGTGACTGACTTCGAACATATTCTTGAGAAGTTCCAGAATCTGCACGGCGTTTTCAGGGTTAATACGATCCAGATCATCGATAAAGAACATAAAACCGCGGCGCCTGGGCTTGCCTTCCGGCTGACTGCTCAGACATTTTTCCACCGTCCTGGCGAAGGCTTCACGAAAATCCTTGGGATTGGTTTCTTTAAATTCATCTCCTCCCATGACATTCTGAACCGCCTCTGATGCCGCATCGCCATCCAGACCTGTCGCATTGGCTCCGATCTTAACTGCCGCCGATGCCAGAAAAACACCGGTTTTCTTAAAAAAGGAACGGGCCTTGTTTTTAAGCTCCTCCACAACGGCTGTCGGAGCATTAAGCTTGGCTAAAATATCAGTGCATTCGCTGATCATTCCCTTAATTACACCAATCAGGGTTTGCTCCGGAGTCTGCATCAGAGAGTATTCCCACATATTGATCCAGACCCCGAAATACTGGGGATCGCCGCCATCTCCCGTTTCGCACAGGATGCTTCTGAGCTGATTCATAAACGAGGTTTTGCCAGCTCCCCACTGCCCCTGAATGGCCACGGTAGTGGGCATGGATGACTGCCGCAAATACTGAGCCAGGCCCTGAACGTATTTTCCGGTGTCCAGCTTGTCTTCATTCGCATTGCTGAGAGGCGTATCTATTATGTTGGTAAGATCATCCATTGCTTATTTATCCTCGCTATACTGTCGTATCATTCTTATAAAAACTTCAAAACACCGATTCTGTAACCTGCTGCATAACCGGCAGCTTATTCCCGCCGGATTTTCGGTATTCAGGAATCCCCGCCTGTTCTTCCGGATTGCTGGCGGTACGCAATCCGCAGCCCTCATGAGCTTCCTCCGGCTGGAAATCAATGATTCAGGGACATTTCATACACCGCCCAAACCGCTGATATCCCGCAGCTATATTTCAAAACAGCTGGCTGTTTACAAAATCTGACTTATGGCAAACCACATCGTAAAAGAGCTATTTATTGACAATGTTCATAGCCTTATCAATAAGAATGCGTTGTTCTTCCTCTGATAAATGGCCGTCTTTCAAATCCTTGACAAGCTCTGTGACCAGCTCGGTTACCTTCTGGTTGATCTGACGTTCCCGCTCTTCGCTCGCATTCTTGTCATGAACCTTGGAATAAAGCTCCTCGTAATTCTGCAGGATGGCTCCTACAACCAGGTTCAGCAGCAGATAGGCTCCAAAAATAAACCATATGGTGAAATAAAAGGTTATCGCCCAGCAGGGGGTATTAATCACGCCCTTTTGAGAAGCAAGCAGCAGGTTATTCCGGAAATTGCACCAGTCATCGCCAGATACCACCTTGAGCAAACTGAACATGGACTCCGATATGGAGCCAAACGGATCTATGTGATCTCCCACAAAATATCCATCCGCTTCCGCAGCAAACTCCTGGTAGAGAGCCAGTCTCTCCGGAGCTGCTCCTTCACCGGGCATGCGGAAGAGGCTCATACCGATAACCGCAAACACATAGGTAAACACCAGCATCAGCGCCATGACACGGTACAGGGAAATAACGGATTTCATAAGCACCCTGATAATGGTGCTCATTTCATGGTTAAGAGCGATGAACCTGGTTATTCTCAACAGTCTTACTACACGGAGTCCCAAAAGAACATTGTTGTCTGAAACAAACTTGTCCGGGATAAGACAGCTGACAATTATCAGAATGTCAAAAAGCTGCAGAGGATCCATGAAGAATTTCTTTGCCGAAGGGCTGGCAATGAATCTCAGCACCAGTTCAAAACAGAAAATCACTATGCAGATGTTGTCAAAGATCTCCAGCCATGGACAGTCGTAGGTCATCATAATGCCGGCTGCTACGGCATTAAGAGTTATCACCACACTGATAAAATACTCAAAAGCAATAGTGGGACGATGACGACGTTCATCGATAAAACGCGTAAAAAGAGACTTTATGTTTAACATTTAACTTTAAAACCTCATTAAAACACAGATAAAAAATATGATGCTGCTGGTGTCCCGGGGATTTCTCACATGTCATAAGCTTCTTTTTCAAAAAATGACTGCTGCAATTCTGCTTGCCATTCCTTCCACATTCCTTCTTATCACGTTAATGATGATTGCAAATAAGGCTTTCCGGTACCGATCTTCCGCATCCCCCATTCACCCTGTTTCCGCCCCTGCCCTGATATTTCAGCTCAGAAATGCCGCGGCAGGATGGCAAATCAGAAGAGTTCACATTACAAATTCACCCATAAAGCAGGCCTTACTGCATCACCGTCATTATTGACGAGACAGCCCCCGGGAGAAATCGCGCCATCGGTACAAACCACCGTAGCATCGTTCCGGCAGTACCCCGGCGACCGCAGCCACCAAAAACAGCAGCTTCTGCCGTCAATAAAAAAATTACGGGACTGCCAGACATCCTTCTCACTGGCATAGGGGGTAGATACGCACTTACGGGCTTCATCGTCCTTAAATAAGCTCTCTGCCTCCGCCATACTCAATAAGAAAATCCGATCCTCAGTGCTGTTTCCGCCAAAGGTGCCATGCCTGGAATTATGGTCATTAGCAACTCTGGTTACCACAATCCTCTCCTGCTCGGAAGAGGTAAAAGCGCTCTTCAGAAATTCTCCGTTAAGCCATTTCCGGAGATCGCTGTTTTCCCAGGTAACAATGTTCACGTATTCATGCTGATAAGGCCGGCAGTCAAGAGCGTAGCGGGAAATCAGAAGAACCTGCGAGCCGGATCTTTTAAGAACCAGCCACTCTATGGGAGTCTTCAGGCTGCTCTCTTGGTAATAACTCCCGAATGTGAAAGTATCGCCTTCCTTTAGATCCGGCACCGTCTGTACCGCTGCAACACTCTTCAAAGTTCCGGCCGGGGATTCTCCGACGTTCATTTTTTTCGTCCTCTGCTTTGGGGAGCCTTCCTTCATGGATCTCTCTATTAACCTTTTTCAGATGTTCAAAATCTCATGTTTTCCTGTGCATAATTCATACGGCCGGTTTGTACTGGAAACCCCGTCCACAATCATGACAATCCAAAGGTAACAGGCCATATACCGCCCTAAGTGTTTCTGCAAATTAACTGTCATGCTCTGTCTCAAACCGCCAAGGCCTTTTTGTTTTTCCAGAGGAAGAACTCATAAGGCTTTTTATTTCTTCTGCCCTTGCCCCGGTATCCCTCGTACCGTTATTTCTCTATGGTTTGGGAACCGAAACAGCAATTTCCTTCACCATTCGAGCGTTTCGGCTACTTTGAATCAAAGTCCCTTTATGTCAGACGTTCACTCTTGTATTTCCCAGAGGGATTCCTTACCCGTGAACGGCAACGATCATCGTCCCCTCCAACTGAGTCAGGCAAGCCGAAAACCGCTCGACTCTGTCTCAAAAAGATGCTTCGGATTTGCTTACCGCTCCTTCTGTTCCCTCTTCCCTATAGTTCAGTGCCTGAAGGTTCCAGCGTCACCTTTCCTCACCTTCTAACTCTCACCCCTACCGTTTCTGAAAATCCGCGGCAGGTGGATTACAGATTCACCCATAAGGCGGGCCGCACAGCACCGTCACCATAGATAACGAAGTTACCACCTTGGTAGGGTGTGCCGTCCGAATATACGTGCGACGCGTCGTCCTGACGAAGGCCCGGCGACCGCAGCCACCACCACCAACAACAGTATCTGCCATCAATCGACTCACTACCATCCTGAAAGACCCCTTTTCCGACAGCATACGGCGTGGGCACGCATTTACGGGCCGCGTTGTCCTTAAAAAGACTCTCCGCTTCCGCAAGACTCAGGCAGAATACCCGGTCCTCCGTGCTGTTCCCTCCGAAGGTGCCATACTGGGCATTGTTGTCATTAGCAAGCTTCGTTACCGCAATCTTCTTCTGCTCCGCTGCGGTAAAGGCATTCCTGAGAAACTCCCCGTTAAGCCATTTCCGGAGATCGCATTTTTCCCAGGTCATGTCCACCGATTCATGGTGGTACGGCTTGCAGTCCAGACCGTACCGGGAGATGAGCAGCGCCTTGCTGCCGGACTTTTTCAGAACCAGCCACTCGATGGGAGTTTTCTTGCTGCTGTTTTCCTGGTAATAGCTCCCGAATTTGAAGTAATCTCCCTTCTTAAGCTCCGGCACAGCAGCTTTCGGAGTTGCAGCCTTGTCTATGGGCTTGGCTGCCTTGGCAACGTCTTTTGCGGTGACCTTCCCGGTCTTGGTAGCCGGTGCTTTGGCCTTGGCAGCAGTCTTTGCGGCCTGACTCTTAGGCACCGGCTTAGCTGCGGTTTTGGGAGCGGCAGCTTTGGCTCCGGTTTTGGCCGGAGTCTTTTTGGCGGCTCCTGATGTTTTGGTGTCTTTCATACAACCTCCGGTAGGCAGCAACAGCTACGTTGTACTAACCTTGAAAATTGCACATAACTTCAATTGAAGCCGGAAGAAACGGGACATGTTTTCCGGAGCTTCAGATCTCTTTTTCGGGGACGGTCTCAGACAGGACTCCTTCTCTTTACTGCCCCTTCAAAACCGCCTCCGGCAATCAGAAAACCCCAGCTTTCCCGGCTCAAAAAGCCGCTTCTGATTTACCGTTTTTCTGCTCTCTCTTCTCTTATAGTCCCGTACCTGAAGCTTCTGGCGGCACCTTCTAACTCCGTCTTCATTTTCTGAAAACCCGCCCCACCCGCTTCGCTGGCGGAGAGGAAGCACGACAAGCCGCGCGAGATTCCGCGGCTTCGCCGCGGCGGGTGGATTCCAGATTAGAAGATTTCAGATTACAGATTCACCCATAGAGCGGGCCGCACGGTGCCTCTATCACAGGAGACGATGCCATACGGGTAAAGCGCACCGTCTGCAACATACGAAGCGAAGTTCTGTCTGGTGCCCGGCGACCGCAGCCACCACCAACAACAGCCTCTGCCATCAATAAAACTTGAATCTGATTTATTGGCCCCTTTTCCGACCGCATACGGCGTTGGCACACATTTACGGGCCGCATCGTCCTTAAAAAGACTCCCTGCTTCTGCAAGACTGAGGCAGAACACACGATCCTCCGTGCTGTTTCCCCCGAAGGTACCGTACTCGGCAATGTTGTCATTCGTAAGCTTCGTTACCGCAATCTTCTTCTGTTCCGCTGCGGTAAAGGCATTCCTGAGAAACTCCCCGTTAAGCCATTTCCGGAGATCGCAGTTTTCCCAGGTTATGTCCACGAATTCATGGTGGTACTGTTTACAGTCCAGTCCGTACCGGGAGATGAGAAGCACCTTAGTGCCGGACTTTTTCAGAACCAGCCACTCGATGGGAGTTTTCTTGCTGCTGTTCTCCTGGTAATAGCTCCCGAACTTGAAGTAATCTCCCTTCTTAAGCTCCGGCACGGCTGCTTTCGGAGTTGCCGCCTTGTCTGTGGTCTTAGCAGCCGGTTTTGCTGCGGGCTTGACTGGCTTTGCCATATCTTTTGTGACGGTCTTTCCGGTCTTTGATGCTGCCGGTGCTTTGGCCTTGGCGGCAGTCTTTACGGCTTGGCTATTAGGCGCTGGCTTTGCTGCAGTTTTGGGAGCAGCAGTATTGGCTCTGGGTTTGGCCGAAGTCTTTTTTGCAGCTCCTGATGTGTTGGTATCTTTCATAAAACCTCTCGTAGTTAGCAATAGCCACATATAACCATGTAAAATACAAACCAATTCGGTTAACACGTGATTACAGCGGAACACATTTTCCTATTTCGGCAAACTATGCTTTTTCGGCATATGGTTTTCATACCCTAACTGCTGTCGCCGATAGCGGGAGAACATTTCCGTAAAAAGTCCCTTCCAGAACACCCGGGCTTCTCAAACTACGGACAAAAGACTCCCACGCTCCCGCCTTTTATTCCCGGGGTTTCAGCTTTACAATCTTCTTTCCGAAAATTGACCAGTTATTTTCTTCGGCGTAATCACAAAGAACCTCGGTACAGGCCCGCACCAAATGGAACATGAAATTTGAAGTAGCTGAACTAGCGTGCCCTCTTACCCCGTGGATAAGCTGTGCCCGTACCCCAAAGGCTTTATCCAGAAATTCCCAGGCGCTGCCGGTAAATCTGGCATCGTAGTCTGGAATATCCTTAACGTTCACCGACCTGTTCAAAAGATCATCAAGTTCATCATTGTGAAGAGACTTTACTTCCTTGTTCCAAAGAGTTTTGTAGCTCTTGAGTCCGCATACGTAACCGTCATCACCACTCATTTCTTTAGTGCGGATAACCTTGGTAGTGTCTTTTCCCAGAGCCAGAATCACTCTTCTCACCGTCCACTCAAAATCAGCACAGGCAATAAGGAATCCCGCATTCTGATTGACCTCGAAAAGCCGGTTCAGGGTTTGCGCTCTGTCCGCCCTGGTTTCGTAAATTTCAAACATTTGCATTTCTCCTGTTCTTAAAACTTCTTCTTTTAACGCATCCTGTTTTTTCGGATCATTCAACATTGCTCGTGGGATGTTTCGTTAAATACATTCCTGAAAAAACATATCAAATCACGCAGTGCATTAAGTTTTGCTTTTTCCTCATACCATTCGGCATTTTCATCTATCTTCTGTCAGTCATAACCTGCATCCGGAAAACGATACTAAGTTACTGATCCGGAAAGGAACTCCTGAAGGATTTCCAAATTATCCGGAAGCCACCTTCTGAACAGCACACCTTACACAAACCGTGCAGAAAAAATCCGTATCAGACTCCCTAGGTGTTTACTGGAGTCAGAGGCATCTCAATGGATCCCCTGACGTCATTTACTGCCGCACAATTGCAGTTCAAAGAAAACGCTAACCACGGGGCTTTATTCTTACTAGCTTCTTGCCATAGATTGAAACGCCTTTTTTCTCAGCGTATTCTGTCAGCACATCGGAACACTTCACCATAAAATGAAATGCGAATGCGCTGATTTCATCGCCAACGTGACTTCTCACCCCGTGTACCAAACGGTTTCTGAGACTAAACACCGTATCTAGGATCTCCCAGGTATTGCCGCGGCGTTCTTTTTTGTAGCCCGGAATTGTGTTTGCCTTTACCTTTTGGTTCAACAGAGCATCAAATCCATCTCCGTAAAGAGAAGCAACCTCACGCTTCCAGATGGCTTTGTATTTCGGAAGGCTGCTGACATAACGCAGGTTTTGATCTGAATCCACAGTTACAAATTCATGTTCCCGAATTTCCTTGGTGGTACTTTTTCCAATGGCCAGAATCACTCTTTTCACCGTCCACTCAAAATCAGCGCAGGCAATCAGAAACCCCGCGCTTTGATCGGTATTAAATATCAGATCCAGAGTTTTCTTTCTGTCATCTCTGGTTTCCTTGTAGTCAAACATTTATTGTTCTCCTTCTCATTTAACACACCTTCATTTTCTGAAAACCCGCCCCGCCCGCTTCGCGGGCGGAGAGGAGGCGGGCAGATTTCAGATTAAAAGATTTCAGATTACAGATTCACCCATAAAGCGGGCCGTACGGCGCGGTCATCAGTGCGGACGTAGTAACCATGCTGGTTTAGCGCGCCGCCCGAATAAACGATCGATGCGTCGAGCTGACTATTGCCCGGCGTCCGCAGCCACCAACCACAACAGGCCCTGCCATTAATGAAATTTTCACTGGATTGCCAGGCCCCTTTTCCGACTGCATACGGCGTGGGCACGCATTTACGGGCCGCGTCGTCCTTGAAAAGACTCTCCGCTTCCGCAAGACTCAAGCAGAATACCCGATCCTCCGTGCTGTTCCCTCCGAAGGTGCCGTACTTGGCATTGCTGTCATTCGCTAGCTTTGTTACGGCGATCTTCTTCTGCTCCGCAGCGGTAAAGGCATTCCTGAGAAACTCCCCGTTAAGCCATTTCCGGAGATCGCAGTTTTCCCAAGTCATGGATACTTCTGCATGGTGGTATTGCCGGCAGTCCAGTCCGTACCGGGAGATGAGCAGCGCCTTGCTGCCGGACTTTTTCAGAACCAGCCACTCGATGGGGGTTTTCCTGCTGCTGTTCTCCTGGTAATAGCTCCCGAACTTGAAATAGTCTCCCTTCTTAAGCTCCGGCACGGCCGCTTTCGGAGCTGCTGCCTTGTCAATGGGCTTAGCAGCCTGTTTTGCTGCAGGTCTGACTGCCTTGGCGACGTCCTTACCAACCTTAAGAGCCGGTGCTTTGGCCTTGTCCTTTGCTGCAGTCTTTGCGGCTTGGCTCTTAGGCGCCGGCTTTGCTGCGGTTTTGGGTGCGGCAGCTTTGGCTCCAGTTTTGGCCGGAGTCTTTTTTGCGGCTCCTGATGCTTTGGTGTCTTTCATAAAACCTCCTGACTGGATTAGCCTTCTGATTCTTTTCTCTCTCTGCTGAAAAAGTTATCTTTGGCTCTTGAATTCGGATATGCTCTAAAACGGCGCAGCCTGCCGGCATATGGGGCAAGCGAGTTAAACAAGGCTGATCCACATGGCAGGTCTTACCGCATAATTACCGCTGTTAACACGGGTGCCGTTAAGAAGAATATTGCCGTCGGTAAATACCAGAGCAGCATGCTTCTGACTGCTTCCCGGGGAACGAAGCCACCAGCTGGAGCAGCCCTTCCCGTCAAGGGATACGTCTTCCGTCTGCCATACGCCGCGTTCTTTGGCATAGGCGGAAGGAACGCATTTTCTGGCTTCGGGATCTCTGAAATACTTCTCAAGCTCTGCCACGCTGAGACAGAAAATACGATCTTCCGTGTCGTTTCCTCCGCTGGTGCCGTACTTGGAGTTAGCAGCATTGGAAAGCGCGGTAACCGCAATTTTCTTCTGCTCCTGCTCAGAAAAGGCGTTCCTGAAAAACTCTTCGTTAAGCCACTTTCTGAGATCACAGCTTTCCCAAGTTACATCGGCGCCTTCATGGTGATACTGCCGGCAGTCCAGAACCTCCCGTGAAATCAGAAAAACCCGGTGCCCGTTCTTTTTAAGCACCAGCCATTCAATGGGAGTCTTGCTATTGCTGTTTTCCTGGAAATAGCTGCCAAATTTGTAGTAGTCCCATTTTTTGAGATCCGGAACATCTGACATCCCGGGATCCATGGCAATTTCCAAACTTTGCGGATCCATGGAAAACTCCATGCTGTCAGCTGCGGCGTTTTCTTCTTCTACCATCTGATTCCTCCAAGATGCTTTAGCGTTTTAAAGTAATAAGCCTTTTGGTTATATTCGTTTTGTAAGCTGTAAGAAGATTTTGTTCATGATCATTAAAAAACAGAAACTTACCTGAACTACCAAAATAAATTATTTATTTTCATTAATTATTAAAAATAACAAATGCAGTATAAATAGTCAGAAAACGTCATATTTCCCAAAAACAAACGACAGCTTTCAATATGACGTTACTCAAGATCATATAGAACTGCACCTTTTCACCTGATTCATATGTAAAAACAAATCCGCAATATCATTTTTTGTTTTGTTTTTTCTTACGGCCATCTTCTATATTCTTGATAAACTTGGCATTATCTTTTTCAACTTGAGTATAATCATCCAAACTGTTATTACCCGGGTGATACCAGGGATATTTCTTAAAGTAGCTGGTTACCTCATCATTAAATACATAACCATGCGAAGCAAAGATAGAATTTCGCACCAGCTTTAAGTCTGCGGTATCAAACAAGTCAGTAAAACTCTTTGTAACAGGCTCTTTATGTAAAAACGGGTAACGGGTATTATTTGTAAAGCTTCCGCATGCATATGCGCTGTAAAGACTCATTTTATTATTAGCCATTTCCTTTTGAGTCTTATAGGTATAAACCTGAAAACCTTCCATTGTCGGCTTGACATAAAAACCTTTTGAATCTGCAGCTGACCATACATACATGGCATTTTTGGACTTCGGTTTTCTGGCATCATAAGGGAGAGTTGCCTGCTGATTGCCATAAGTTACAGTCATGCCGCTGCCTTTGACTGATTTGATTAAAAAATCATCTCCTCTAATTTTCCTGTAATCACTGCACTCAAAAAGAGCGTGATTAAATGCTTTTACAATGTTATCTTCATAATTTACCGCCGAAATCTGATTTGGATCTGCAGTCATTAATTTATTAAAATCTACAATTTTATAATTAGTGATAACGTAAAAACATATTGCAAACACAATCAAAACAGCTGCTAATATCAACCAGGTTTTACCCTTGCGCCGGTATTGATTCAAATCTATCCTTAAAGCAGGACGCACAACACAATTAGCATCAGTAGGCTCCCCGTTCGGCTCTACCGAACCGCATGGCACCACAGTCGCTGCACCAAACTGAGCACTGCCCGGCGAACGCAGCCACCACCAGATAAAGCCATACCCTTTGCTTCCCGTATCAGTCTTAACTTCGCAGTCCTTGCTCATTGCATATTTGGTGGGGTTGCATTTTCGTGCGGAATTATCCTTGAAATATTTTCTTGCTTCAGAGATACTAAGAAGAAAAATTCGATCCTTTGTAGGATTTCCTCCTTTTGTTTTATATCTGGTATTATCCTCATTAGTGAGACTAGACAGCATGATCGCCTTCTGTTCCTCAGGTGAAAACGCCATATTCAGAAAATTACTGTTCAGCCATTTTCTGAGTTCGCACTTCTCCCAGGTAATATCAGTAAAGCCATCATCGAATGATCTGCAATCCAAGCCATAACGGCTTAGCAAAAGAAGTTCCTTCCCTTTTTTTTCAAGTACAATCCACTCAATGGGCATCTTTTTTTGGCCGTTTTCATAATAATAGTTTCCAAACTTAATATAGTCCCATTGATTATCGGCCTGGGCAGTTTCTGAATTTCTTCTGACTGAAGGTTTTGTTTTGGAAGATTCTGTCTTTGCAACATGCTCCGCTGCAGTTTTTGAGACATTATTTCCTTTCGTATCGCTGGATTTTGTCCTTGCCATAAACATTTCCTACTGTGTAAAACTCAGGGAGATTCCGGTTACGGAATTCTTACCCCGGAGTTCAATATTTACCCACCATCACTCATCATCAGGATTATTCAAGAATAAAATCCAGAATGCGATTTACAGCCTTTTCTGTGGCCTTTTTAATATCTGCAACAGTCCAGTCAGATCCGTAGGAAACGAGAGAAGATGCAATACTGTAACAGCTGTCCTTATATCCGGATTTTTCTCTGATGGAGGTCTGGGTTTTGGTCTTAAACCAGGCATTGCTGATAGTTTTGTTAATATTTTCTTCCAGGAGAATCTTGTTTCCGAGTTTATTAACAATTGCAGCAAATTCACTGACATCATTAATTCCGGCATCCTTGCGAATCACTGCGATATTCTTGCCGCTGGCCGGCATAATGTGCTCGATATTCACATTGTCCGCTAAGACAAATTGCTTCCCATGACTCCTGGCATAGAGATATTCATTGAGGTAAACCAGGGAATTTCTTTCATAAGAAAGCAAAGCCCTTTCCAAATCCTCTCTCTGCCAGTTGCCGGTATCGGTAATATGATTATTAAAATCACTGGCAATCTCTTTGATAGTAACCTTCGGATCTACCAGCTTGATGTTTTCCTTAAACAGGAAGGTTTTGAATTTGGTACTGGAATACCCGGCGTCCACCATTTCAAGAATGGCAAACAGCTTTAACAGCGGGATGGCAATGGAGGTAACCAGATCCTCGGTGATGGCAGAGCCGTCGAAGTCCCCGTTTGCGTCAGTACGGCAGAATTTAAAAAGATATGACACGAGATAGATTTTCGCGTTTACGTTGAACTTCAAGAGGAGCTTTACTATGGAATAGTCTTTAATCAGGAGCCACAGATTGACAATAGTCTTAAAGCTGTCGCAAAGCGCTAAAGGAGTCTTCAGAAGAATTCCCTTGTCGGCTTCGTAGAATTTTCTGACGCCGGGGGTGGTTACATTGGGGGTATCGTTATTCATGTTCATGTAAGCCCGGGTTTCGGCTCTCTTTATGTACATGTACTGCTGCAGCACCCCGTCAATGTCCAGAATCTTGCCCTTTTTAAGCTCGCTTCCGTCCTTGGTGGCTTCGCGAATGAATCCCCACTTTTCAATAAAGGCTTTCTTCTCGGCATCTTCCGCAATATTCGCATACATGGCAGCGGAAATGATGTCGGCATCGGAAAGGGGCATTCCCTTGGAATTCAGGGAATTGAACATGGCAATAGCCTGTTCGATATTCCAGCTTCTGATGACAATAAGCTGACATTTGTCCAGTAACTTCTGAGCAAACACATGAATGCTGTGCTCCTCGTATTTGGCAAGACGGGCATGGAAATACAGAAAGTTCCGGTAGAAATTGATTTTGTTAAGTTTCGGTTTGGATATCTTATTTTCTTTTGCAAGATCGTTAAGATCATCGAACTTCAATGTTCTGACTATTTCAGAAAATATTGTCTTATTAATCTCAGGCTCATTAATTGAATTATTTTTAATCAGAACAACGGTATCCAGCAAACTCGGATCCCTTTTTATCTTAAGGATCCCTTCATCGTTTGTTTTATAAACAATCTTCTGAATTTTGCGGAGATCCCCCTGGAGACCTTCCTTGAGATATTCGGAGTCTTCATCATGCTCTGCAAAATTTTTAAGCTTGGCGCCTATTACGAATTCCAACGCCTTAAGCAGCAGGTAAAAGGTGGTGGTACGCTGCTGACCGTCTATCAGGTTCATTGCTCCGGAATCGGCATTTAAAATTATGGTTCCGAAAAAGTACGGATCCTCGGCTCCTTCGCTGATAAAGGTTTCGATGTCATCAACAAGCTTATCGCACTGGCCGATCTCCCAGGAATATCCGCGCTGGTACTCCGGAATAACAAAAATCTCGTCATTCTGATTGTTCTTGAAAAAATAATCGGAAACGGTATAGAGATGCGGTTCGATTTCCTTTACAGCCATGATGATTACCCACCGTAAACCTTAGAAAAAATAAAGAGATACTCAGAAAAAACAGCTCTGTTCCCGGGTATCTCTGTTGTCACTTGATAAAAACGATGCAATCAGCGCAGAGAACCAATGGTCACATTGTTGTCTGCCAGTTCTCCGGCCTTGTTCTCAACCTGAATGGTGATGCCGAAATTATCCTTAAGCAGCTTTTCAGCATTGCCTACCTTCATGTTGCCGTGGATCTCAACCTCGCCGCTCTTCACATCGCTGGTTCTGATAGAAGCCAGAGTGGCAGAATCATCCGCAAAGCGCTTGCCGTTATAAACACGCACTGCAACCTTAAACTCGTCCTTGAACATGGACTTGAACTTGGCCACTGTCGTTCTTCCTGAAAATTTCATACAGATTCTCCTGTAAAGTTAAAAAAAGATAAGGCGCGGCAAAGGTCAGCCATTCTTGGCGTGCTTCACCACCACCTCATCATCCGCAAGTCCGCCGTCCCGGGCCGAAACAATCTCAATCCCAAGACCGTACATCTTCAAAAATTTCTTCTTCACTGTCTTAACCTTGTCGGCGGTATTGATGACTATGACGCCGTGCTGCGCGATTTTGTTATCCTCGGACACTTCCTTGAGCAGGGTCTCGGGAGTGGCAAACTGACCTCTGGCTCCGGTCATGACCTTCCCGGTGCTCTTGGTAAGACACCATACCTTGACGCTCACCCCGCCGCAGGCTTTTTCAAATGCCTTGGTAAAGGAATAAACATCGGTAGCGCTGTTCACGGCCACATCGAGTGATACTAGGTCTTCGCTCTTGATCTCCTTGATTTCCTTGAGACTTTTGGTATTGTCGGCAAACCCCTTGCCGTTGGAGCAGATAATCTGAACCCCGATACCCAAAGTTTTTTCAATTTTCTTTTCCACATCGCCGACCTTTTCGGTATCCTTGATGGAGATCTTTTTGGACTTTCCGGCCGTAATCATCGTGGAAACATCCTTGATCAGAGCATCCTTGGAGGCTCTTCTGCCGCCGGCGCCGCTCTGAATCTTCTTTTCCCTGGAAAGGTTGTAAACCCGAATAGGAACTTCAAAAACTCTCAGAAACTCGTTCTCGAATTCAGACACCAGGGTGTCCCCGGAAACCTGCATTTCGAGAGTGCCAAACAGCATTTTCTTTATTCCGCTAAACATCGCATCTCCTGCTCTTGCTGTTACGTATTCCTGACCGGCATCTTCCTGACATCAGAGAGCGCCTAACAGGAAAAATCATATTGTCGTTATCTTTATGAAAACCTTTTCACCACGTGTCAAAAAAATGAGCAATAATTCAGAATCACAAACTGCCTGTGCCCATCCCATTCACCGCAACTCAAAACCTGCACCAGGCAATGACTCATTACAGCTCGGATTTTTGTCATAGCGTCTGCTTTCCGGATCCCTGCTAAGCTAAATCAGAAACACCTCACTTATATGAATCTCTGCCACATCAGCCCTTTATGGACTAAAAGAACAATCCAAAAAAATGCCTTCACAGAACTCCGGACTCTTGACATCCTGCCAGATGTTTTGAAAAGGCATCGCTGGTAATGTAATGCTGGTTAGGTTCTACTTGGGCTTCTTCTGGCACCCGCGGCTTTCCAGCTCTTTATTAAGCTGAGTAAGAGACATGTTGTCATAAGCTCCCGAGGTGTAATAACGCTTGCCGTCCTTCTCGTTGTAGCAGACCTGGCAGCAGATGCCGTACGTATCATAAAAAGCCTTCTCCAGGTTCTTTACCAGGGTTCTGCCATGAACGCTGATCTCACCGGAGCCTTCCTTCTTAACCCGAACTGCGGAAAGACGCAGGCTCTGATCAAAACCGTGAATAGTGCCGCCCTTGCCGCTGGTGGCCTTTTTCCAGTCATCCATGCTGCAAAAGGTTAAACGAAGGTACGGAAAAGCTTCCTGAAACTCGGCATTGATGCTCTTAAGCATCTTCTGCCCGGTAATATGTATCTCAGCCATAATGGCACTCTCCTTAATTACCCTAACATTTTGTACTGAGGCCTCTTGCATTCATGCTGCTGCATCAGCGTCCAGTACAGTACAACAAAGCATCTTTGACAATTACCTGCAATTACCTGCAAACAAAGCAGTTCGGTATCATCTTAAAAAATACCAAGGGAAGACTTATTCAGTTCACACCACTTTATTGCCGAATTTGTCACTTAGGTTTTTTCTTGCAGCCTTTGCTTTCCAACTCTTTGTTAAGCTGTGTAAGAGACATGTTGTCATAGGTACCGCCGGTGTAATAGCCCTTGCCGTCCTTCTCGTAGCAGACCTGACAGCAGATCCCGTAAGTATCATAGAACGCCTTCTCGAGGTTCTTAACAAGAGTTCTGCCGTGAATACTGATGTCACCAGCATTTGCATCCTTCTTAACTCTCACATCTGACAGGCGCTTGTTCACGTTGAAACAGTGAATGGTTCCTGCACTGTTGTTAGCCTTCTTCCATTCATCCATTGAACAAAAAGAAAGACAAAGATACGGAAAAGCTTCCTGAAACTCGGCATTGATGGTCTTGAGCATCTTCTGTCCGGTAATATGTATCTCAGCCATACTGGCACTCCTTGCTGCTTGTGTTGATCCCTCGCCTGAGGCATTCGCTTAATTAAACGAAACCACAGCCTTCAAACCCGGGACATGCTCTTCTTACAAATTCAATGATTGAGGGACATACCCCATGTCAAAGAAACTTCTTAATCAGGAAATGATAAACAGCCACTATCATTTCATCGTATTCCCTTTCAATTCCGGGAATAGTTACATCGGAAACCTTGCAAATTTTGTTTCCCGATCCGGGACTGTGATTGCCTGAATAGACATAACCATTTTTGACGTTGCCGATTCTGGTGCCCGAGCCCGGACTATGATCGCCTTCATAAACACAGCCGGCCTTGACATTCCCAATCCTGCGGCCCGAACCGGGAGAATGATCCCCCTCATAAATGCAGCCGTTCTTAATGTTTCCGATCCTTTTGTTGTCGCAGTAAACGCAGGCACGCTCAAATTTGTATTTAGCCATATAGCCTTACCTGTTAAACTGCCCAATCACAATTGGACTTGCGCCTCAGTTCTGCCTATGTCCAGCCCGTTGTTAAGCCATGCCATGTTAAACAACATTTGGGTTATCCGTTTTGCCAACAAAGTGCAAACAACCCGGGCTAGTTCAGTATAAAAAGACAATCCATATGCTTTAAAAGCCGTTATCCGATTAAACAGTCAAATCCACCCAGTTTGTCACCAGGCCAGTATGACCCTGTATAAAGGTATTAAACAACACTCTTTAGCATAAAATCTTTACTGAATTTCACTCATTTTCCCACACGCAAAAAAAAAAAACACGAGCCATCGCTCAAAAACGGAAAAACCGAAAATCTGCCCCTGTTTTTTTTGCGATTTCGCCAAAAAGATCACACTCCCGCGGCCGTTCCCTTCAAAATCCCGGAGCATGAAACGCCCTGTTGCAAAAATGAAAGAAACTCTGATAAAAACACATCTCCAACATCTCTCTCGAATCTGCCAAAGAACACTAAACTGCCCTGCTGCCATAATTGCGACTTATTATGAACAGCAACAAACTACGGAAATTTACCTGCTTTCTCATCCCGCTTACAGAAAGTCATCTAAAACTTTTCAGTTTTAAGCCATGAGTCAGAAATCTGGTTAATCCCCATAAAATAAGGCGCAGCCGCATATGACACCGGTCTCGGAAAAATGTTTACAGAGATTTTCGCAGGAGCATATGCAATGATCAGTCACAGGACTCCATTGCCGGTTTCAAGGGCTGTTTAAATGGTTATTTTTGACATGGTTAGAATTTTTTTAGTAATCCCGTCTTACTACTCCCATTTGTGAAACGATTACCATTATTGCACCGTAGCATCACGCTAGAATGAAAGCATTTTCATGTGTTTTGATTGAGAACTGCGGACTGGGAGGATTGCTGTGTTTGGGCTCAGATCTTTGAAATTCAAAATATTCCTGGGAGTGGTGATCCCGTTCATCGTGCTTCTGGTTACCATCTGCGTCTACCTTAACATAAAGGATCGCAAGGTTAACGAACAGAACTTTGAAATCGGCTCCGCCATGTTCTCCTCACTGGTCAATGACAGCGTCAACATCATTGATTCCTGGCTTCATGACCGCATGAGAGTGGTGGATACCCTGGCTCAGGAAAAGGTGGAATTCCTCAAAAACAGAGACAACCTGATCATGATCGGCACGGCTCTTAACTTCGGCGGCGTCTACTACGGCACCGAGGCTGAAGGCGACATGTACTCCACCAAGAAAACTCTGGAGCAGTACCGAAAGTCTAATTACGATCCCCGGAAGAGACCCTGGTATCAGCTGGGATACAAGAAGAGCGCCGTTAATATCAGCCAGCCCTACAAGGATTTTACCTTTAACGAGAACGTTATCGGCATGGCCCGCATGGCCGATGGCGGCGTGGTAGCCGCCGATGTGAAAATTGCCGAGCTCCGGGAATCCCTCTCCAAAATCTCCATCCCCAAGGACGGCTTTACCATTCTTTATACGGACAATCACAAGGTGATCATTTCCGATAAAAGCGAAGCCTTCATGGAGGATGTCAGCAAATACAATCCGGTATTCACCGATACCGCCCTGAAGGCCAGCGAAAACTCCAAAGGAGAGCTGACCAGTCTTTCCATCGACGGTACCCTCTACCTCATGATGGTTCGCAAAATCAATAATGCTCCCTGGTACTTCTGCTTTGTGGTTCCGGCAAGTCAGGTAGCCGTCAACTCTTCCAACTACCAGATAATTCTCCTGATTTCCCTGATAGTTCTGGCACTTTCGGCTCTGGTGCTCCACAAGTATCTTTCCGTGCAGGTAATCCAGCCCATCAACTTCATCTCCGGCTTTCTGGCGAAGATGGCTGATGGCTCCGGAGATCTCTCCCGCCGCATCAAGGTACGCACCCGGGATGAGATCGGTAACCTGGAACAGGGCTTCAACACCTTCCTTGATGCCCAGTCCTCTCTTATTGATACCTTCAAGAACTCAGCCGCCACCCTCACCGATGCATCAAAGGACGTGCTTCATCAGAGCATGGATCTTAAGGAAAAATCCCGTAACCAGATGGATCTCCTGCAGCACGGCAACGGACTCATTGCCAAGGTTATGGAGCAAACCACCAATGTGGCATCGGAAATGCTGGATGCTTCTGAGAAGATCAGCCATACCACAGACAAGTGCGCCGGGCTTCAGGGACTGATTCATGATGTGGCGGGTTCCATCAACGACCTGAACGCCGAGCTCGAAAACACCAAGGAGGCTCTCAACAAGCTGCAGGAAAACACCGAAGCCATTGTCAGCCTCAACAACAGCATCAGCGAAATTTCCAGCAACACCAATCTCCTGGCTCTCAATGCGGCCATTGAAGCGGCCCGGGCCGGCGAACACGGCCGCGGCTTCGCCGTGGTGGCTGATGAAGTGCGCAACCTGTCCGGCAGCACTCAGAAGGCCACGGTGGATATCAAGAACACCATCGACAAGCTGCTTCTGGCCAACAATAATGCCATCAGCCTCATGGAGAACAGCATCGACACCTGTCTCACTGCGGTAAACAAGACCAATGAGGCATCCGAGCACTTCACTCTCATTAATTCCTCCTTCAGGGAAATCAATGACCTTACCCAGAAGATTGTACGGATTTCCGAAAGTCAGAACCAGATTATCAGCGAGGTTTCCGGCAATATCTGCGACGCCGGAACTTCCGCCGAGGCCATTATGGAGGACGCCAATCACTATGCCGACACTGCCAACAATCTGCAGTCGCAGTTTGATGAGCTTAACGGCACTCTGGGAGGCTACACCACGAGATCCCGCGACAGCTGACGAGATCCCCCACGATAGCTGATATGACGGGCGGTAACGGTGAATCGCAGGAACGACAAAACCTGAGCCGGCTTCAAGTTCATGGTAAAACGGGGCATCGCCCCGTTTTTTGTAAGCCATCAGAGCGCTCCGCTGCTTTCCCTTGTTACCTTTCCCCTGCTTTCATTTTTTCCGGCGGCTTTCTTACTTCATGCCATACCCCAATTCCATCCCGTTATCAGCAAGGGAACACACAGGTTATTCACAGGTTGTGCAGAGGTTATAAACAACTTGTTACCAAACTTATACACAGCGTGCTAAATCCCGAAAGCCATGTGTATCGCTTTGGTAAATCAGCAGCATCACGGGAGCCGGGTATATCATGGCCAGAGTCAGATCCTAACGAACTCCCGGGAAATCGCTTCGGAAACCGCCTTGCTCACCAGAGCCTCCTCCGCAAATTGCGGCCACTTTGCCAGCCTCTCCTCCACATCAGCAATGATTTCCTCCGCTTTGGCTTTTCTGACCCCCATATTTTTTGCTGAAGCCAGAAGATCCTGTTTCACAAAGCCCTCCCGCCGGCCATTAATCGTCATCTGATGGCTGCCTGTCCACACTCCCTCCGGATTATAGGCATAAGTCACATCATAGGCCGGTGACAGACGCCAAAGTCCGCGGCGATCCATCAGAAACGAAATGTTTTTGACATGATCATCCTGATTCCGAGCTAATACATTAAACACCATGCGCCGGTAAAACTGTTCTATGTCCGTGTTCGGGAGTCTGATTCTCCTCATAATCTGGGCCGCCTGTTCATAGCTGTAAGCACCGGCCTGATTGAAATCAAAATGTGCCATGCCGCCCAGTGTCAGCATATGAACCTTGGCCCCGGTCTCCGGATTGCGGTCGAACCGCTTTGTCATGAAATGATAACGGCCGTTTTCTTCATACAGTCTGGATTCCTCCATCATGATGCCGGCTTCCCGAGCCATGAGATAATAGGCATATTCAATTCTGGTATGCTGCGGATCGTCAGCGCCTTCCTTATCGCCGTTTTGGCCGATACCGTCAAATTTGATGAGCCAGTATCCATATCCCGTGCCTGCCTGAATCTGACCGGAACGAATATCACCCATGCTTTCATTCCAGGCAATCACCGCCTTTGCTCTGGCACCGCCGGCTGAAGTGCCAACCCTGATAATATCCTGCATGGCGTTATCTCCGGCTGAAATGTGAAGGCTTTCCCGGGAACTCAGAATATCAGAAGCCAGCCGTACCAGCCTGGCGATCTCCATGCTCTCTGATGCGCTGCTGTCTGGTCCTTTGGCCGGAACATACTCCAAAGCCCCCATGCCGCGACTACCTGTGTAGCAGAGACGCTCCACCGGATCAAAGGATTCCGGTGCCCGGCCCTGGCTTTGTAACCACGCATTGATAACGGCATTACCGAACTTGTCAGGCAAACTGTCAGCCAGAAGTCCGGGAAGACCGTGAAAGCTTTCTCTGGCAAGCTCCGGAAAAGCATAAACCCGCTCAGAAAGAGGCATCACAATCGGAGACACTTCAATGCCGGAGGACAGAAAGCTTTTATCGTATTCAAAGGAACCGAGTCCGTTTTCATAAATAACAGAGCCGATTTTAGTGCCCCAAAGAAACACTTCCGCAAAATTCACTTTTCATCTCCCCATTTCCAGTCTCCCTGGATCTGCTTTTTTGGTCTGACACGTTCCCTCGGCTTTCCGAGCTTCGCAATCTGGCTGGGCCTAATCCCCTGTTCCGGAATCATGATCTCCAGACTCTGCAGCCGTCCCAAAGCCCGCAGCACCTCAATAATTGTGGAAAACGAAACGTCATTCCCGTTCTCAAGACTGCTTATCGTCCTTTGGGACAAATTGGTGAGCTTGGCCAGATCCTGCTGCGTCAGGGGCACGGCCAGCCGGGCCTCTTTGAGCCGCCGGCCAATTTCGGTGATAACTTCACTGGTTGAAGAGTAGAATGTGATTTTCATGAATTATTCCGAACTCCATAGCAATGCAATATCCCATTGATATATAACACGCAGAATATTGCATGTTAATCCATGTTTTCGGGGGTAAGATG
This sequence comes from Succinivibrionaceae bacterium UBA3769, assembly GCA_002372325.1. Taxonomy (GTDB): domain Bacteria; phylum Pseudomonadota; class Gammaproteobacteria; order Enterobacterales; family Succinivibrionaceae; genus Succinimonas. The sequence continues at coordinate 47,345 of DFFT01000127.1, forward strand.
CAATATATTGCGTGTTAAAAAGCTTTACTCGCATAGCCGTCGATTCTGTTTCTGCTCTGCTTCTGCATCTGAAACTGGGAGATATCGGTTCGGAATACACCTTACTGCGCTTTCCGGAATTAAGTCCCTGAAAAATGCCCGCCCCTTGCATCGTAAGATTTATAATACTGTATTATCCCGCAAACTTAAAGTGCAGAATACTGCACGTTAACCCGATATTTTAGTGATAACATGCAATATATTGCGTGTTAAAACACTCAAAACATACTCTCTCAGGACAGACTACCTCATAATCTCAGGACATACTGAATCCGTTCCCCTGCCGGAAATCATACAAAGGTTATTCACAGATTAATCAACAGAGATGTTAACAATGTTATCCACAAGAAAGCCACAGCCCTGACTTCCCTCTGCATTCCGTCCTCCTGAAGATAAAAATGCCGCAAAGTCCCGCATAACACGGCACTTCACGGCATCTTATTAAAGTTAAAAAGCCAGATTAAACCGATAAGTGCTGAAGTTCTGTTCCCGCTCCGGCAGAAACAGAATCTTATCAGGCTCAGGAATTAAATCTCAGCGGCGAACTCGGCAGCTCTGCCAATATAATTGGCCGGGGTCAGCTTTCTGAGAGCAGCCTTGCCCTCCTCCGGGATCTCCAGGGTCTCAATGAAATTCATCATGATCTCCCGGTTTACCTTCTGACCGCGGGTCAGAGCCTTGAGCTTTTCATAAGGCTTGTCCACTCCGTAACGGCGCATTACGGTCTGATAGGGTTCAGCCAGCACCTCCCAGTTCATATCCAGCTCCTCCAGCATGTGAGCAGTATTGGCTTCCAGCTTGCTGACCCCCTTGAGAGTGGATCTCATGGCGATTTCAGTATAGCCCACAGCCACCCCGAGATTGCGGAGCACGGTGGAGTCAGTGAGATCCCGCTGCCAGCGGCTCACCGGAAGCTTCATGGCCAGATGACGGAATACCGCATTGGCGATGCCGATATTGCCCTCGGAGTTTTCAAAATCAATGGGATTTACCTTGTGAGGCATGGTGGAGGAACCAACCTCGCCGGCAATGGTGCGCTGCTTGAAGATGCCCAGGCAGATGTAGCCCCAGATATCCCGGTCAAAATCCATCACAATGGTGTTGAAGCGGGCAATGGCATCAAAAAGCTCGGCAATGTAGTCATGAGGCTCGATCTGGATGGTGTAGGGATCCCAGGTAAGGCCCAGGCTTTCCTCGAATTCGCGGCTGAAACGGTTCCAGTCCACATCGGGGTAAGCAGACATATGGGCGTTGTAGTTGCCTACAGCGCCGTTGATCTTGCCCATAATCTCCACGGCTTCAATCTGCTTAAGCTGTCTTCTGAGACGGTAAACCACATTGGCCATTTCCTTGCCCAGAGTAGTGGGAGAAGCCGGCTGACCGTGAGTGCGGGACATCATGGGGTCATTGGCATAACGGTGTGCGAGATCGGCGATAGCGTCAATAACCTTGGTGAAGAGCGGCACAATAACCTCTTCCCGGGCGGTCTTCAGCATCAGGGCATGGGAATTATTGTTAATGTCCTCGGAGGTGCAGGCAAAGTGAATGAATTCCTTCACATTGTTGATTTCCGGGAAAGCGGCCACCTTGTCCTTCAGGAAGTATTCCACAGCCTTTACATCATGGTTGGTGACACTTTCGTGCTTCTTGATGGCCTTGGCATCCTCAATGCTGAAGTTTTCGATAATGCTGTCCAGAAACTTCACGGCTTCGGCGCTGAAGGGAGGAACCTCGGTGATGCCCGGTTCCTGAGCCAGCTTCTTAAGCCAGTTAATCTCCACAGTTACCCGGAAACGCATAAGACCGTATTCAGAAAATATCTCCCGAAGCTCGGCGCACTTACCGGCATAACGGCCATCAATCGGCGAAACTGCCGTCAGAGTCGAAAGTTCAAGTTCCATCAGAAACACTCCAGTAATAAATAAAAAAACGTCAGATACGGCTAAGAAGCCCGACCTGACGGATTAGCAAATTTTCAAAAAAAATTCGGTGTTCCGGCGCTGCACAGGATATCACCGGAAACGCAACAGCCTCAGAGACGCTGCGCATGGTCAGCCATGAAATCCATAAATTTCCGGCGCTTAAAAAACAGTCTGAGCCGGCTTCCTCCCAGCTGTCTCCAGAGGATCACCGCGCGCACCACCCCTAACAGGAGAGCTCTGATGCGCTGCTGAATCTTTTCCTGCTTAAGATACTCTTCGTTGCCGTAGATCATGAGCTTGCCGTAAGGGCTGGAGGAGATCAGCTTATGGTAGAGTTCCGCAAGGCCCTTTACATATTCGTCCTGAAGATCCTTAGGGTCTTCTCCAGCCTGATACACTGCATCCAGATTGTGAAACTCCCGGTCAATGGCAGCCAGCATATTGCTGTCATAGAACACCTTGGTGCCCAGGCCCAGAAAAGCCAGAATATATTTAGCCAGCTCCATTTCCTGGGTTTCGGATCCCCCGGAAACGGAAAAGGCATCCACAAAAGTCTGATACCCCAGCACCAGATCTTTATCGGGATAGACATCGTAGGCCGTTACGGGGTTTTCCACCCGGAGAGCTCTCAAAATAGCCAGAGGGGCCTCCTCGGATCTGTCCTGATCCCAAGTGCCAAAGCGGGAAATCTGCTGAATAAGAGCCGCTCCCTGACTCACAGCCGCAAGCGCCAGCGCCTGAACAGCGATGTTATCCCCCATAAAACTCTCCCGGATTAAACAGTCTTTAGCCTTTCTTCGATAATGCCGCCGCCGAGACAGACTTCCCCGTCATATAAAACCGCGCTCTGTCCCGGAGTGACCGCAGCCACCTCTTCATCAAAGATAATTTTAATTTTACCATTACCGATGTCAATAAGCTCACAGGGAATATCCTGCTGGCGGTAGCGGGTCTTGACGGTGTATCTGCCCTCGGGCGGGTTTTCTCTTAAGGTAAAGCAGAGGCTTCCGGCAATAAGCCCCCGGGACATCAGCCGGGGATGGTTTTTGCCCTGCGCCACAATAAGGGTATTCCGGGCGATGTCCTTGTCCACCACATACCAGGGTTCATCGGTGCTGTCCTGCCGGCCGCCGATGCCCAGTCCCTTGCGCTGTCCCAGGGTATGGAACATGAGACCATCATGCTCCCCGATAACAAGTCCGTCCACGGTTTCAATGGGCCCCGGCTGGGCAGGGATAAAACGGTTCAGAAATTCATTGAAGCGCTTCTCCCCGATAAAGCAGATGCCGGTGGAATCCTTCTTCCGAGCCGTGGCCAGACCAGCCTTCTCGGCAAGCTTTCTTACATCCGGCTTCAGCATATCTCCCACCGGAAACAGAGAATGCCCCACCTGTTCATAGCTCAGGGTATAAAGGAAGTAGCTCTGATCCTTGTTAGGATCCGAGCCCCGAAGAAGCTTCGGCCGCTCCTCAAAGGTTCTTCTCACATAATGCCCGGTGGCCATATAGTCGGCTCCCAGATCCTCCAGGGCATATTCCAGAAAGGCCTTGAATTTGATTTCCTTGTTGCAGAGGATATCCGGGTTCGGGGTTCTGCCGGCCTGGTACTCGGAAAGAAAGTTTTCAAAAACCCGATCCCAGTATTCCGCTGCGAAATTTATGGTTTTAAGCTCGATGCCGATTTTGTCGCATACGGCCCGGGCATCGGCCACGTCCTGCGCCGCCGAGCAGTAGGTATCGGTATCGTCCTCTTCCCAGTTTTTCATAAAAAGGCCCGTGACCTCATAGCCCTGTTCCTTAAGAAGAAGAGCGGACACGGATGAATCCACGCCGCCGGACATTCCCACTACTACCTTCTCTGCCATATTATTCCCCTGTGCAGGCCTCAGCTGTTCCCGGCCTTTGTTTTATTTCAAGACTTTGCTCCGGCCGCTGCCTCATTTGCTGACCTGGTTTTATTTATTCGTTCGTTTGTTTGCCTGATTTGCTTCCCTTCACTTTCCTGAGCTCAGTTCTCCGAAGTTACGGCCGCACCTCGCGAAGAATGCTCAAGGGATAGCGGGAGCCTGCGAAGTAATCCTCAAAGGACAGCTTCACCAGACGGGTTCTGAACTGCGGCATCAGCTCCTTAAGCTCCTCCCGGGAGTACCACCCGGCATTGAGAATCTCCTGATCCGGATCATGAGGGGTGAGCTTTTCCGGCAGAGTGTCATTATGAACGTAAAAACAGTACCTCTGAATGGTTTCATTTTCCTTAACATAGGTATAGATCCCGGAAAGCCCCTCCGGAGCAAGATCCAATCCGGTCTCCTCCAGAATTTCCCGGCGGATTCCGGATACGGGATCCTCCCCTCTCTCCAGATGCCCGGCCGGCTGTCCGTACACCGGATACGGGGCCTCGTCATACTCTGAAACAAGAAGAAATTTTCCCCGGCACTCAATAATGGCCGCTACGGTTACGTAAGGACGAAATCTTTCCGTCATCTGAAGCCTCTGAAAAGAACTTTTGAATACTGTAAAAACTGTGATCAATGTTTAAAAACATGGCAGAGTCAATTTTAGAACAATTGCAGGAGCCGGTAAAGATGACAGCTTAAGGAAAAGAATGAGGACAAGAATCTGAAAGGCTCATGCTGTCAGAATCGGCGGGCGGCACTTCCTGCGGGGAGGCCTGAAATCAGCCGTTAACAACTTCTGAAGCGCGGCAGCCGGAATATGTCAGGAGGGTAGTTTTCAGCGGACTCATTTTGCATATGACTCACATCTCTCACCCGCCGCCAAAACTAAACCGTGAGAAGACTCCCAAAACATAAGAATATTCCTTAAAGTTGCCCTTTTTTCAAATTACGATCTACATTGTACTTTTTATCTTTGGCAGATAAACTTTAACACCGAACCATATCAAATACTATTGTAATGCACATCAAATACTATTGCAGCACATGATTTGCCAGCGGCCTTTAAAGTGTTTTGCACAAAGATGAAAGACGGGCGAGCCCTTTAAAACAGGCATCAGGTTTCAGATAAACGCTTTTGAGACTTATTCAGATTTTGCCGGACTCGTTCATCATATCGGCTCTTTTAGCTCTCCCGTGCCTTAAAACTCAGTAGCTTCCATGTTTTCAGGGCGGGAAATGCACATTTAAGGGAGGTGCGCATGGCATCACCGGAAGCGGAACGAAAAAAGCAGGAGCGGGAACGTAAAAAACGTGAACGCGAAGCTGAGAGGGAAGCCAGGAGACGTGAGAGTGAACGCAAGAAGCGCGAGCGCGAACAAAAGAAACGCGAACGCGAACAGGCCAGGGAAGCCCGGCAACGGGAAAAGGAACGCAGACAGGCTGAGATAAGGCGGAAACGCGAAGAATGGAACAGAAAGCTGGAGGAGAGGAAAGCTGCCGCCCATGCGAGACAACGGGAGAAAGAGCGACTTAAGAAGGAACGCGAACAGGCCAGAGAAGCCAAACGGCGTGAGTTAGAACGTAAGAAGCGCGAACGCGCAGCTGCCCAGGAAGCCCGGAAACGGGAAATGGAACGCAAGAAACGCGAACGCGAACAGGCCAGGGAAGCCAAAAAGCGTGAAGCCGAACGCAAGAGAAAGGAAAGAGAAGCCGCTCGCGAAGCCAAAAGACGCGCTGCTGCTCAGCGTAAGAAGAAATAGAGTAAAAGCACAGCAGGTTAACGCCGCCATAATTCCTGGCGGCAGTTTTACCGGTTTTGCGCAGGCTATGGCTGGCAACTGTCTGCGCATCTTTCCGCCCCGCTTTTCTCAAGCTCTGACACATTATTTCTGTTCCCCTGGCAAGTCCGGCATAACTCTATATACCGTTTCTTCCGAGAAACTGCTGATAGTTCATATTCTCGGGGTTTTCATTCTTCCGGCATTTCCAGTAAAAATCTGATTTCTGCACTTTTTTATTCCGTTACAGTTGTTTCCCCGGGGTACTATTGCATTCAGAAAGCAATAAAGGTATCGTGACGGGACATTCAGCACGGAAATATTTTTAAACATGGCGGTAACCACCCATGAAAACTAATAAAACTGCAAATGATCGTCCTATAGCCGTTAACAAGCGGGCTAATCACGAATACTTCATTGACCAGCGCATTGAAGCCGGTCTTGTTCTGGAAGGCTGGGAGGTAAAGTCCCTCCGGGCCGGAAGAGCCAGCATCGTGGACGGTTACATTCTGATAAAGAACGGAGAGGCCTTCCTCATCGGAGCGAATATCACTCCCCTGAAAATGGCTTCAACCCACGTGGTCTGCGATCCCACCAGAACCAGAAAGCTGCTTCTGAGCAGAAGGGAAATCGACAAGGTACGGGGCATGACCGAAAAGAGCGGCTATACCGCAGTGCCTCTGAAGCTCTACTGGTCTCGCTGCTTTGTGAAGCTGGAAATGGCCATCGCCCATGGCAAGCAGGCTCATGACAAGAGGGATGCTCTCAAGGAGAGAGAGTGGAAGCGCAGCAAGGAGCGCATCATGAAGAAAAGCCTCCGGGGCTAGCTTCATGGTCTCCGGAAAACCGGCCTGAAACCTCTGGAAATGTGGCCTTCCCTGCTGAAAGAAGGGTAGGAATTTTCGAGAAATTTTCAGGCAGTTTTCAGGAGTTTTCCGAAAAACGGAGTTTTTTAAAATTTTTTTGATTCCGGATCTTTACTTCAGCACTGAACCGGAGTACAATTAACAACAGTAAGTAATTTATATCAAACAAGGGGATGATTCTGGATTCGACCGGAAGAGTGAAGTCAATATCGCATGTAGAGGGCTGTGCGTAACTCTTAAAACACACACAATAAAGATAATCGCAAACGATGACTCTTTCGCAATGGCTGCCTAAAGCAGTACATGCACCTGTAGCCGCAGCTTAAAAACCTGGCAGACTACCCTGAGACCTCTCTCTTCGGTAGGGGAGCAATCTTGGGTCACTTATACCGAATCGGACGTATCCTTCGTCTGGAGGAGTAATCTTAAACCAATCAGGCTATATCCAAAAACAGCGTGTCAGTCCGCGGTTCCGGAAGAAAGCTCTAAATAGATATGACTAAACATGTAGACATAGAGATGGATCCTTTTGGGACGCGGGTTCAAATCCCGCCATCTCCACCAATTCCGGCCCTTCTGCCGCAAGGCAGGAGGGCTTTCCTTTCATATCATCTTGCATCTTCACCTGTTTCTGCCGTATCTTACCCAGATCCCCCTGTCATCTCCCATGTCCTGCCTGAGTTCGCCCTGCGGCCATTCCTGCCGCTTTTGCCCCTGCTCTCCCCCGCCGGCCTCGGAATTTCAATTTACGGCCCTATGATGCTAAAATACCTCTCGCCGGAACAGGCAGGAAAGCTTTGTCCGGCCGCTTACTTTACTGTCTCCCCGAACATAACGGAGACCGCGCCAGCCGGAGATCCGGCCCTTATGAGGATTTTTCATGAAAAAGCCCGAACTCCTTTCCCCCGCCGGAACCCTGAAAAACCTGCAGTATGCGGTGGCCTACGGCGCGGATGCCGTTTATGCCGGTCTCCCCCGCTACAGCCTCCGGGTCAGAAACAACGAATTCGATCTGGAAACCATGGCCGCTGCCATTCAGGATCTGCACAAGGCCGGAAAGCGTCTCCATGCCGTGGCCAATATCCAGCCCCATAACAGCAAGCTTAAAACCTTTGTCCGGGACATGGAAGACCTGATTGCTCTGGGGCCGGATGCCCTTATTATGTCCGACCCCGGCCTTATTATGATGGTACGAGAAAGCTTTCCGGATGTTCCCATCCATCTCTCCGTCCAGACCAATACCATTAACTACGCCAGCGTGAAATTCTGGGAACGCCAGGGCATCAGAAGAATCATCCTCTCCCGGGAGCTTTCCCTGGACGAAATCGCGGAAATCCGGCAGCAGTGTCCCGACATTGAACTCGAGGTCTTTATTCACGGCGCCCTCTGCATGGCCTATTCCGGAAGATGCCTGCTCTCCGGGTATCTCAACCACCGGGACTCCAATCAGGGAGCCTGCACCAATGCCTGCCGCTGGAAATACACCCTGCATCCGGCCCGGGAGGACAGCGCGGGAGATCTGGTTATTGCAAACGGAAATCAGGATCCCGATATCGGTCTCGGCCCCGTTACCGACAGGAGCTACTTCATTACCGAACCGGGCCGTCCCGAAGAACCCATGCCCGCCGAGGAGGATGTCCATGGCACCTATATCATGAACTCCCGGGATCTCTGCGCCGTCAGACATGTTAAAAGGCTTACGGAAATCGGCATTGACTCCCTGAAAATCGAAGGCCGCACCAAATCCTTCTACTATTGCGCCCGCACTGCGAATATCTACCGGAAGGCCATTGATCTTGCCGTTCAGGGGGAAGAGGTAACTCCGGAGATCCTGGCAGAGGTTAATACTCTGGCCAACCGAGGCTGGACAGACGGCTTTCTGGCGCGGCATCCCATTCAGGACTATCAGAACTACGAATGGGGAAACAGCGTTACCGACGGAAGCCAGGTGGTGGGCGAAGTACTGGATATAGAGGAGGACGGCACGGCCAAAATAGCAGTCAGAAACCGTTTTGACACGGGAGACCGCATTGAGATCCTGACTCCCGGAAAAAGCTTCTTCATGACGGCGGAAGCAATTTTTGAAAAGGGAGTTCCGGTACCCTCCGCCCTGGGGGACGGCCATACCGTAACCATTAAGACTCCGGCCCGCCCCGAAAATGCCCGGTTCGCCCTGATAGTAAGACTGCCCAAAGAACAGGCTTCAGCGTAAAACAGGATAAAACCCCGAAATGGCATGCGTAATCAGCTCAAAATGCGTCAACTGCGAAATGTGCGAGCCGGACTGTCCCCGGGGAGCCATTTCCTTTAACGGCAAAACCTTTGTTATCGATCCCGCCCTCTGCGAGGAGTGCTCCGGTTTCTATCCCGAACCCCAATGCATCAGCGTGTGTCCGGTAAAATGCATTAAGAGAGAGTCCGAGATCCCCGTCTCCGGAAAGTCCGGAAAACCCGCCGGAAAAAAAGGAAAGGGAGCAGCTTCCTCAGAGTAACTCAGCTCCCGGAAGGCCATACTGCCAGCATTTTCAGCAAACATCGGGAAAGATTAAGATAAGAGATCTCCATAATGACCATGAATAACCATAGCTTCGGAGCAAAATTGTCCGGAAGCAGAAAAAACCTGAAGGCTGCCCTTTCCCTTGCGGCATTTTGTCCGAAGCTCCTCCTTGCCGTTACCGCAGCCTTGCCTCTGGCGGCTCTGGCCAGACCGGCGCCGGGCATACTGTTCCAGGATGACTTGAGCGCCGGCGCCTGGCATAACGGCACTGATTACCTGCTCCCCCTGACTCACAAAAAACCGGGCACCCTGCGTTTTGCCGGCGGATCTCCTTCCGGACACGGTCATGACGTCACCGTTACCGCCCTCAAATCATCCGGCGGGAAGGTTATCGGGGGCACCTGGACTCCTGATGGCTCCAAGACCGGCTATCAGGCGGAAATCAAAATCGTAAGCTTCGGCGACCTGGATTACAGCCTTCTTATCGTCAAGGACAAAAAAGGGAATACGGTGCAAGTCCTGAATCCCTTTGACCGGAACCCGGACTCGTCCGTACCGCCGATAGATGTGGTGGATATCAATGACGGTTACCAGTTCATAAGAGGTGCCTACCGGGATCCCTCCGGCATTCCGGTAAGGTTCACCCTGGGAGATCCCGCGGAGAATCTGGAAAGAATAAGCGCTGACAGCATCTTTACCGGAAAGGACGGTCAGGTCGTTATCATGGAGGACGGGGACGAAGCTCATGCCATCACCTTTGAAAAAGGTTCTGACTTCAGCGTGATTCCGGTGTTCAAGCTGGGTGGGAGCTACCTCAGATTTGTCCCCACTCCGGAGGGAGCCGAGCTCAGGTACACTGACGAGATCAGAGGTTCCCGGATTCCAGCTGATGCTCCTCAGGATCGGGTTTATAAAAGGCTGGTTTTTGATCACTCCCGGCCGCGGTTTTCCTATCTCAGCGAAAGAATCATGGATGAAGGCTTTTTCAGGCAGTACAGCGCCGATTTTCTGCGGCTCATGCGCAATGAAATCATGGCCCGATACGGCTATGTGTTCAAGGATCCCGGACTGCGGGCCTACTTTGAAGATAAGCCCTGGTACAGTCCGGATGAAGGGGCGGAAATCATCCTGAATCCCATTGAGGAGATCAATATGGTGATGCTTAAGAACGCCGAGGCCAAGGCCAAGAAGAAAAAATAAGGCCCTGCTGCCAGATCCGGCAGTTTTTCAGTTTATTTCCTTGCAGGCTTTACACAGGAAAACAAAAAGACGCTCACACGGAGGTATGTCTTATGAAACATCTCAGGCTTATGTCCCTGGCAGCCGGCATGCTGCTCTCTCTTTCCGCCCTGCCCTTATCCGCAGCTTTTGCCGTGGAAGCGGGCTTCTACGATGATCTCAGGAACAGCAAATGGCACGACGGCTTTGTTTTCTACTATCCGGAAAACCATACCCCGAAATCCCAAACCCTCAAATTTGCCGGCGGCACCATGCATGAAGGCGGCTATGAAGCCACCATCACCGGCCTCAATGTCAGGAACGGCAAGGTTACCGGCGGCACCGTGGCCAAGACGGAATGGTCGCCGGAAAAGAAAGCCTCTCTCATGATCACCGATGACAACGGCATGAAATACAGCATGCTGTATATCAGGGATCTCAAGGGCAAAACCATTAACATCCTTAACCCCCTCTCTGATACTGCCAATACCAGTCGGCTCATAGACGTCAACAACGTTTATCTCAGCCTGAGAGGCCGCTACCTGGATGACGAGGGCAATCGCTACGTGTTTACCCTGGGAGATCCGGACAACGACTACCGGGAGCTTCCTGACTCCTCCTCCCTCACCGGAAACAGAAAGGAGGCTTGCATTCTGATTACCCCCGAGGAAATCATCCCGCTGACCTTCGAGGAAGAGTTTGAGTTTACCGCTCCGGTTTTTAAGCTGAACGGTATTTATGTGGAGGCCCGCCCTACGGCCGATGGTCTGGAAATACACTATATTCCGGGCATTGATGACAAGGAGAACCCCGAAGGAACTCCCAAGGAAGGCATTTACAAAAAGCTCTATCCGGTTCTGGAAATGCCCCGATTTGCTTTCACTGAAGAGGTGATCCTGAACATGGGACTTCTGGGACACTTTGATTACCGGACTCTCCGGCTGATGCGAAACGAGATCATGGCCCGCCACGGCTACGCCCCGTTTAAAAGCCAGGATCTCAAAGACTACTTTGAAAGCAAGCCCTGGTATAACCCCGTCTCTGACAAGATCCAGCTGACTCCGGTGGAAAAGATCAACGTGGATCTCATCAGGCTGGCAGAGGAGCGGAGAAAGGAGCAGGAAGCCGAAGAGGCCGGGAAGTAGCATAAGACCGGAACAGGCCTGACCTGCGGGGCCGTTTCCGCGGTTTTACCTCACAAGGCTCCCCGGTTTTTTCGGAGGAGCTTTTTTCATGCCGTTCAGGTTCTCATAAATGTGCATGAACCATCAGGGAGAATACAGAAGTTTTCCATGTTTCTGACTGAGATTGACAGTTATGAAGGATTGGGCACATTGCATCCGCAGCATTTTCTGTCCAGTGCCAGGCCTATCAGCCGATCCGTCTCATCAGCCATGAACAGCGGAATATTGAGCACGTCGTCATCCAGCTTCAGATTGTCGAGAGAGAAGCGCACTCTGAGTTTAACCAGATCCGGAAAAAGCTCCCGGAATTTTCTGAGACTCTTCCCGGCTGTATGAGCCTCAGACTTAACCTCTACCGGAAAAATATCATTCTCCCGCTGGATCAGAAAATCAACCTCATATGGGGGATTCGTCTGCGACCAGTAGCGGGGCACGACTTCAAACTGGGTAATTAAACTCTCCAGCACAAAATTCTCTGTCAGGGCGCCTTTAAATTCGGTAAAAAGGCGGTTCCCCTCCCCGAAGGCCGTGGGCGCCAAATTCGAGAGACGGCGGAGGAGCCCCACGTCCGTGAGATAAATCTTAAAGGCTGACAAATCATCATACGCAGCTATAGGAAGCCGGGGAGCCGTGCTGCGATAAATCTTATGCACCAGACGGGCATCTTTAAGCCACTCCAGGGCATCCTCGTATTCCCGGGCTCTGGCCCCGTTTTTAACAACCCGGTAAAGGAACTTTTTGTTTTCCCGGGCCAGCTGTGACGGCACCGATTTCCAGATCAGGGAAATCTTTGGATATTCGCTAACCCCCGGATGCTTGGCAAAATCACGTTCATAAGCACCGATAATATCGGACAGCGCTTCCTCTATACCGGCAACATCGCGTAATTCTGTCCACCGCCGCACGGCTTCAGGCATTCCCCCCGCCACGTAATACATTTTGAGCTTCTCGTACAGGGGATTAAAAAATGCGGCGGGTATTGGTTCAATGCTGCTCGTGCTTTTCAGAAAGTCTGCCAGATTTTCATCCCCGTTGGCAATCAGAAATTCCGAGAAGGTCATGGGATCAAGCTGCATGAAACTGACTTTTCCCACCGGAAAAGACGATGGTTTTGCCAAGGCTATTCCCAAAAGAGAACCAGCGCTGGCGATATGATACTCAGGGGCGTTCTCACAGAAGTACTTCAGGGAATTAATGACATTCGGACAGTCCTGCACTTCATCAAAAATGATCAGAGTCTTTTCCGGCGCAATCTTCTGACCGCTGGCCAGCATCAGATTCTGCAAAATGCGGCTGACGTTTTTAGTGGTCTCAAAGAACTGTCGGAATTCTTCATGTTCATCAAAGTTAAAATATGCCACATTCTCATAGCAGCGTCTCCCGAATTCCTTCAGGATCCAGGTTTTGCCGACCTGACGCACCCCTTGCAGAATAAGGGGCTTGCGATAGGGAGAATTCTTCCATTTTAAAAGCTTTTTAAGAATGAATCTTTCCATAACACGGCATCTCACACTTTTACATTGATATTCTGTGTTGTAGTATCACACAATTATTAGTATTCTGGTGTGAAATAATCACATTTTTATGAGCTTTTTGGCACATTTCATCACACTTTTATACAATTCTAGGTGAACACGAACCAAGGAGATGCCGCTGATGGCGGGACATAGGATTTTGCGGCTCTTCTGCAAAGTTCCGCGGGTTGTGATGTTTCAAAGTGCGGGATGCTGAATAACGGAATCCATGATGCCAAAGTCAGAGCTAATGCACATCGTTGCATCCTATCCCGCCCGCATGAATGTATTTTTTAAGTTTCTGCATTGCCACCTGCTCACCTCCTTACAGGCATAAAAAGACCGCCGCAGTCCGCTAATGCAAATATTTTTTCCAGCATTGGGGCGGATGAGAACAGATCGTTCTGAACCGCAGTCTTCACAGAATCTCTGTTTTTCTTGATGTAATCTCCGGCATTGATGACGGAAACAGAGCAGACTCCGTCAAATACCTCCTTGCGCAGAAAATTAAAACTGTGCTTTGGAAAATTCATGTCAAGAATATCCGTATTATGGGTAGTGAAGAAAAGCTGTCTGTCTCCTTCCAGCTTTTCCGCCATAAGTGACAGGAATGCTTTTTCAATGTCGGAATGGATAAACGAGAACTTTTCATCACAATAGAAGAAGGAACACATTCCGCTTGCCATTGCCGCAAACATATTTGCCAGACTGACGCCTTCTCTGGTTCCGCTGGAAAGAAGCCCTTCATCAATAATGACTCCGTTTTTGATTATCACCTGGTTTCCGCCAAGCTTGATAACATAGGTATCATTTACTTCCTTTACCTGTTCAACATCGGTGATAAGGGGATCCAGGGCCTGAAGAGTGTTTTTCAGAATCTGCAGATATCTCTCTTCGTTTTTTGGGGTATAGCCGGCAGCCATACTTACACTGTCTCCTGAAAACTCAAAAGCCCAGGACAGTTTTTTAATTTTCTCGAGTTCTCTGATGTAGTCGTTGCAGTAACCGGTGTCAGATTTTGCATTCAGCTTTTCCAGCGTCTTTTCGTATGTATCACTTTTGCCGATTTCTATCCGCTCAACTTTAATCAGAACATCACTGCTTGAATAGCTTTTGTTTTCCTTCTTTCCTTTGATTATTGAGGAAACCCTGTAAAAGTCATCGTTTACGACAAACTGGATCTCAAATACGGCGTCTTTCTCAGTGTCATTTATGCGCGAAGTGATACCGGCATATTCCTTCCTGGCAATGAAATTGAGAATGCTCAGCAGCATTCTGCCGATGGCGGTTTTGCCGGAGGCATTGGCGCCCATCAGAATGTTCAGTTTTTTGTACCTGAAATTCGGATGATCCTTAAGGCATTCAGTCATCTGGTTTCCAACGATTTTTTTGGCGTAAGTCATGGACATTTCAAAGTCATTGAAAGCCATGTAGTTATCTAGTTTCAGCTTCATCAAAATCATTGTCCTATCCTTTATATTAGTTCCATTTTCTGGAAGTAATGCAATTTTACTATTCTGTTTCAAAGAGATCAACTGCCGCCGACACTCATAAAAAAGACCGCCGAAGCAAACAACTGTTTACCCGGAAACACAGAGGGACGCTTACAGGCCGGACTGACTGGATCAATTATTTGACTTTAGATTAGCCGCATGTAAAACTTTAGATGAGTGCAGTGCAAAAAGTCCGCAGAATCCATTTGAAGCTAAAATCGAGCCTGCTCTCCCCACCCAAAATCCAAAAAGAAGTCACTTTTTGAGGTTTTAGGATAAAGAGTATAATTATTTTTAATATTTTACCAAAATCATGGTAATATAGGCTTTATTAAGTCATTTTTCTTCGTAAATTTCCCTTATTATTTCCAATTGTGGTTGGTTAATTTAGTTTG
>DFFT01000030.1 GCA_002372325.1 Succinivibrionaceae bacterium UBA3769
TACTTGAAATTGATGTTCTCAAAAAGGTATTCCACCAGCATCAGAAACTCAAACGAGGGCTTCCAGTTAACCAGACGGGCGGTTTTCAGGTTCAGGGCAAAGGCCATGTTGGTGTTGTAGTACTGGCTGATCTTTTCCGGCGGGACGCCATCGATAATATGCTCCATGACATCGGCCTCAAACCGCCCGCTTTCCTCAAGCCCCACCTCCACCAGGGATACCAGCACGCCCTTCTCCACTCTGCTGGTGCGGGCGGTGTCCCCGTCTCCCATGACAATGACGTCTTCGTCCACAAAGGGCTGGATATAGGAGAAAAACTGCTCCTCCTCCAAACCGTCAAAAACCGGCATATAAAGGGCATCTATCCCCTTGTCCAGAAGCTCGGCCCGGCAGCGCTCAAACTCCCGGATATTCTTTTTGTCGGTTTTGTCCTGAAAGCTGCCGAAGCAGGGAACGACCTCAAAGCCCTCCTCCCGGCCCACCTTGCGGATAACCTCGTAGGACTGCATCTTTCTGATGGTTTCGTCCACGTCAGTCATCATCCCCAGCTTCTTAAAGCTGAAAATGCTGTAATAGCTTCTCATGGCCATGGCGGTGCGCCGGGGATATTTCTGCACGTGGATGCCGGGCTTGTCAGAAAACTCTCCGGGGCCGATGATGCCGGCATCCTCGGGGCTGGAGGCATAGGCGATCATCACCGGAATTCCCAGGGAGGGATCCGCAAACTTAACCCCCGCCGCGAGCCCCAGTCCCAGCACCATGTCCACGTCATGATCGGAGGCAATCCTTTTGCTGAGCTCTCCGCTCACCTGATCCCAGATCTCGCCGCTTTCCCAGGATCCGGTGTAAAGCCCGTCGGAGATAAGCTCGACGCAGCCGCCCCGGGATCCCTCGCTGAGCCGTTTCCAGGTATCAGGGTCATCAAAGGCAAATGCGGATTCATGAAGAGCGGTGTTCATTTTGAGGTAGCCGTCATGGTACAGCTTGTCCAGAAGAGCCCGCATCACCGTCTGAAATTCCCCGTATCGGCCCCGCTGCACCACGGCGAGCCGCATGGGCTTCTCGCAGCGCCGGCTCTCCGCTATCACCGGCGCCGCCTGATCAAGGGGAGCCAGATGGACGGCAGAATCGTCAATAATCACATATTCGTCCCGGGGCTTTTCCCGGAGGTCTTGCGCCATGGAAGCGCCCGGAATCAGGAAAACCGCTGCGAGAAGAAACGCCGAAAGCCGTCCTGCAAACACTTTTTTATCCATATCTTGTCTCCGCCCCGGTCTCCTTGACTGGAAGTCTCCGCATCCGCTACACCACAGCCTTCAGAAGCGCGTCCAGAGACTGCTCGAATGTGGACCTCTCTCCCAGCCCCTGCTTCAGGAAGGCATTAACCTTGTCAATGTGGGCAATGGCAAAATCCGCCTCGGGATCCGCCCCCTTGTGGTATTCTCCCAGCTGAATAAGGAGCTCCATTTCATGATACTTGGCCAGGATCTGCCGGAGCCGCTGCGCCGCATTCTTATGCTCCTTGGTCACAATGCTGTTCATCACGCGGGACACGCTGGCCAAAACGTCAATGGCCGGGTAGTGATTCTGCGCCGCCAGCTTCCGGGAAAGAATAATATGGCCGTCCAGAATGGAACGGGTTTCGTCCGCAATGGGTTCCGTCATGTCATCGCCCTCCACCAGCACGGTGTAAAGGGCGGTGATGGAGCCCTTGTCGGAGTTTCCGGCCCGCTCCATAAGCTTGGGCAGGGTGGAAAACACCGAGGGCGGAAAGCCTCTTCTGGTGGGAGGCTCGCCGGCGGCCAGACCGATTTCGCGCTGCGCTCTCCCGAAACGGGTTACGGAGTCCATCATAAGGAGCACGTTGCGGCCCTGATCCCGGAAATACTCGGCAATGGCGGTGGCGGTATAGGCGGCCTTGAGACGCTCCATGGAGGAGCGGTCGGAGGTGGATACCACCAGCACCGTGCGGGCCAGCCCCTCCGGGCCCAGATCCCGTTCAATGAATTCCCGGACCTCGCGGCCGCGTTCTCCGATAAGAGCCAGCACGGAAATGTCCGCGGAGGTGCCCTTGATAATGGAGGATAACAGAGTGGACTTGCCGCCGCCCGCCGCCGCGAAGATGCCGAGACGCTGTCCCTGGCCGCAGGTGATGATGCCGTCCAGCACCCGGAGGCCCAGGCTCACCGGACGGGTGATAAGCTGCCGTTTCATGGGGGAAGGCGGATCGGCATAGACCGGGTAGAATTTCTGGGGATGAATGGGAGGCCCGCTGTCGATGATCTCTCCCACGCCGTTAACCACCCGGCCCAGAAGCTCCGGCCCCACCGGCACCGAAAGCACATGCCCCGTGGGAATAACCTCGGTGTGATAGGAAATGCCCTCGATATTGCCCAGGGGGGTGAGAAGAGCGATGTTTTTGGAAAAGCCCACCACCTCCGCCTTGAGATTCCAGTCGGAACCGGGATTCTGGAGAATGCAGAGCTCGCCTACCTTTACTTCGGGCACGGAGGCGTGGATGATGGTGCCCACCACCTGATCCACCCGTCCCCGGACTTCAATTGTATTGGCTTCCGCTACCGCATTGTGGAGCATCTGCCCGATATAATCCAGGGCCATTTGCTATCCTGCGCTGTTCTGCTGCACCCGGCTCTGGATGGATTTTTTCAGGATCCCCAGCTGAAACTCCAGACCGGCATTAATAATTCCCATGGGGGTCTCCAGAATGCAGTCCCCGTGCTTCATGCTGGCGTCTCCCACCAGATCGATGTAGCCGGTGCGGCCGTCCGGTGACACCAGAAGCATCCCCAGATCCTGACGCACGGCGTTTTCATCATCGGGAGCCACTCTGATGGTAACCCGCTTCATGCCTCTGACGGTATTGATGGCCTTCCGCACCACCCGAACAATCTGCTCGTTGTCGGGAAGCTCCCCGATAATCTTGGTCACGGAATCGATCACCACCTGAGCCATGTCGTTTTCCAGCTCGGCCAGGGAATCCACCTGGGACATGATGAGATCCATGATCTTTTCGGTATACTCCCCCTTGCCCTCGGTCTGGCCCTTTTCAAAGCCCTCCTGATAGCGGCGCTGGTAGTCTTCCTCGGCCTTCTGCCGGATCCCGTCGGCAATCTCCCGGGATTTCACGATGATTTCGTTGGCATCGTGGAGAGTCTGCATCTCGTCGCGGCGGATAATCCGGACGCCCTCGGCCACGGCAACCTTCTCCTCGGTTATACAAAAAATTCTGCTCACAGGCTCCTGCCTTTATGATATTCACGGCCCCGGAGAAAATCCGAAGCTCTTCTCCTGTATTCAGTTATCAGCCTCTAAGATAACACATCGCAGCCGGTTTTCCCGCGGCGGCGTCCCAAAAATCGGCTAAATGCCGGAAGCTGCCCCCGGAGAAGGCGCCATGCGGGACAGAAGGCGCTTCATCAGGGCCTGCACCCGGGCGGTCTTCACCTCCTTTAAAGGGGGCTTTACCCGGAAAAACTCAAACACGCTGTCCCGGGTGGCAAAGGACAGCTTCTTTTCCAGAAGATCCGTTATCTCCGGCTGGGAACCGGCATCCAGCACTCGGATAAGCGCATAATAGCCGCTCATAAGCATGGCGGTCTCCGCCTCCTCCGGCCTTACCACGGAAAGCCGCCCCCGGATCCCCAGATCCTCGGCATAGGGAGCGTAGCAGGCAAAATAATAGACATAATTGAACAGGCTTTCTCCCATGAGGCTGCGGTATCTGAAAAGATCATCGGAGGTCATGAGCTCCCGGATATAGAAGCCCATAATCGCGGCCCCGGTCTGAAAGCAGAGATTTTTCAGGGTTTCCGGAGAGAGGAGAACGAAGCTGTGGTGTTCGCCCCTGAGAACCAGAAAATCTTTGGGCTGATAGCGAAGCCGGGTGATGAAGAGCTTCTCCTCATGCGGAAGCCCCTCCGGAAAAAGCTTCCGATAGGAACCGAAGATATCGCTTTCGCTGTAGCGGACAACGTTAATGGCGACCAGATCCTGAAAAAACCGGCGATCCCGCACCAGATTCAAAGCCTCTTCCCGATTCATAGCACAAGCGCCACTCCATTACTGAAGAACCCCGGCAAAACCGGGGCCCTGATAAAAAGCCTACGAGCCGGCCGGAGGCTCCTTGCCGTCCTGGCCCTCGCCCTGCTTCGCGGCCTTTTTCTTTTTCAGGAAGGACATGAGAAAAAAGATTCCCGAAGCCAGAAGAGCTCCGCCTCCTGCTCCCGCCGCCGTGAGAAACACCTTCTCGTCATTGGATCTTCCGGAGCGCACCGGAGCGATGATAATGTTCTCCTTGAAGGGCTCCAGCACCACCGACACATTGGAAATGGTCAGTCCCGGCACCGCCTTGGCCGCGGTTTCCCGGATGCCGCTTACCATATCCACCACCGGAGAATCGGCCATATGCCGGATAAACACCGAAGCCGAGGGCGGGGTAGTAAGACCGGTGCCCTGCTCGTTATGCATCAGCACCACGTGAACCCGGGCATCCAGCACGCCGTCAATTCTGCTGAAGGTGCCGGAAAGCTCCTGGGAAATGGCGAAGGCCAGCCGGGACTGCTCCTCCAGCTGGGAAGAAATCATGCCGGAGCCTGAAAACACCGTCCCCAGACTCTGAAACTTCTCCCGGGGGAGGGAATGCTCCTTGATGATCTCCAGAGAACGCACAAAATGCTCTTCCTCCACGGTCACCGCAAAGCCCGTCTTGCCCTGAGACACCTTCTTGGCATCAATGCCGCGGTTCAGCAGCAAAAAAACCATTTCGTTGGCGTCAGCCTCGCTGAGTCCGGTATAAAGACTTTCCCGGCAGCCTGAAAGCAAAAGAGATACTGCCCCTGCGAACAGTATCATCTTTCCTGTTTTCCGAATACGACTGAAAAGCATGAACTACCTGGTTACATCATTAAGCGAAGAAGCCAGCCGGTATCCTGCGGAATCATGATCCCGGAACTCGCCCATAAGCGCATCCACTGCGTCGCCGTCCTTCTGCAGGAACTTTGACAGCACCAGAAAACCGCGGGCATCGTCGTTGTCAGGATCCTCGCCCAGAAGATCCGTCAGCATCTCATCGGCGGGAGGGAAATCATCCACCACTACGTGAGTAAAGGCCAGGCCTACCTTGGCCGGGATGTAACCGGGGACAGCCTCCAGAATCTTGGCGAACACCGTTCTGGCCTCGGGAACGCGTCCCTTGGAGCAGCCGGCAAAAGCGATATCCACAAGCTTCTGAAGCTCATCCTTTTCTAAATATGTCTGTTCCAGCATTTTTAACCCGCGCTTAACTGCTAACTTGCCTTCTGGGAGATGGACTTCGCAGTATCAGAAACATTCTTGGTGATATTGGAAGTAAGTTCCACAATGGCATTGTACTGCCCCAGCTTAAACTGAGTCCTAAGCATGATAGAGGTCTGCTCTTCCTGAGACAGTCCGGGCTGCTGGATCTTCTCGATCTCGTCCTTGATGTTCTTGGCGCGATCTTCAAGATTCTGAATGCCGGTGTCGACAACAGAGGACATGCTGCCGGTGGAAGCAGTAGGATCAAAAGCACCTATACTCATTTTAATAATCTCCATCCTGAACTGAGGATACTATCCTGCGGGCGGTCTCCGCAGCTTCCAGCAAAGCCTTGCAGGAATCAAACTCCTCGACTGAAACACCTGAATCCAGCTTCTGTTTGAGTTTCATCTCTATCTGAAACAAATCCTCGTCATACTGCTTGATAAGATAGATATTGCCCTCATCCACAGCTGAATAAATATCGATTTCCATAAAGCTCTCCAACATAAACAAGCCTTACTCATAATTCTAAACGTTTCAGGCGCCGAAAGGTTACAATTTTCTTAAAAAATTGATCTCGGAAAAGCAAAAAGATCCGGCTTCCGGAAAATGAGCCCGTTTTCTGAAAACTCCCGTCAGCGCAGACTGACAGTAACCGTCTTCCGGTTCTTTTCCAGCACAATGCTGTCGTTTCTGATCTCCTTCACCACCGCGCCGTCGGGGAGCCGGGCCCCCTGCATGATAACCGCGCCGTCCCTGGTTCTGAAGAAGGGCAGCTTTCCGAAAATATTAACTGACTGCACATCCTTTGCGGAAAACTCCGTCCTGGCGCCGGGGAGCTTAACGTCCCTGGTCTGGCTGCCGCCCCGGCCCGCGCCGGCGGGAACCCCGGGCGGATGCACCGGGCCGGCTGTGATCTTTTCAGCCGGAGCTCCGCTGACCTCGCGGATCTCCTTTTTCGGGGCGGATCCGGTGCTCTCCAGATAAGCCACCTCGTCCTGGGAGAGATCCTGATAGCGGCGGAACCACACCGGGCCGCCCGCGTTTTTGGAAACGGCTTCCGCGATGTACTTGATCTTCAGAAGATCATCCATGGAAAACATGCCGTTATAGACCACATAGCCCCGGCCGTAGTAGTATTCGGCCTCCAGATTAGCCTCTTTGGTAAGAGCGCTGATCTCCTCCTCGATATCGGATCTGTGGCTGAACTTCGGCACCAGAAATTCGTAGAGGTAAGGAAGATCCTTCTTCACCTTCTGCATGACGTCGGCTTCGATATACTGATCCCGGATATAGCCGTACAGGGCAATCTCCCGCCCGTTCCCCGGCACCGGATTCACCCTGATGCCGTAGGCGTCAAAGCTGTTCCTGAGATTATCCAGGATTTCGTCAATGAGCCGCACCCGAAGCTCCAGGGGCTTGTCCGGCCCGGGGAGACCTTCCAGAAACCGCTGCCGCTGCTCTTCTGTCCGGAAGGCAGCCTTGATGAGGTAGGAATTGTTCTTCTCCTCCAGAAACAGCGCTCCCTCGGGGTAGGTATCCACATATTCCCTGATGGTCATGGGCTTGTGCTCGGCGGCGGCGCTGACCAGAAATTCCCGGAGGTGGCCGAAATTCTGCAAAAGAAGGAGCATTAAAAGGATTCCGAGACCCAGGGTTACGCCCAGGATCTGCTTCTTCCGGCTTAAGGGCTTTTTCTGGGGCGGAGTTTTATCATCCCCGGCAGCCTCCGCGGCCCCGGCGGCACCGGAAGGAGAACCTTCCGGATTATCAGGGGCGGCAGCTTCCGGAGCGGCGGGGGCATCCGCAGCATCGGGATCAGCGGGATCCGGGGCCGCTTCATCTGCGGCGCCGGCGGTCTTTTCCGCTGTGCCCCGGGCCTTCTCGGAAAGCGCGGCGATTTCATCCTCGGAAATCATCCGGAAGCGGCTCCCGGCTCCCGCCCAGTTCCTCATCCACACCAGAGACTCAAAGTCCAGACCGATGCGGGCGCCCTCGGGAACCGGGGTGTTCTCGGAGGAAAGCTCCTCCTTCCGGGAACCGTCCTCATGGTAGATATAGACGGAGCCTGAACGGGAACGGGCATAAACCTCGCCGGATTCCCCGGTTCCCAGCACAAATTCAATGCTGTCCGGACGATCCAGGGCAAACACCACCTCGGAATCCGGCGTATTGCCGATAAAGTATTCCCCGGGCTCCAGCCTGAGCGCCGCGCCGTTGTTCGGCCCGGCCGCAAAACGGAATTCCACCGTCCGGCCGGGCCCCGGATTCTGGCCGAGATGCTCTGTCATGTCTTCATTTTCCATCACAGAACCTCTGCAGGCAGCGAGCCGGCAGGCTTTTCGGACTTTCCGGCATCAAGGGAACGGGAGGAGGCGCATCCTGCGGAGCTGTCCTTTCGGGCCGGCACCGTGATCCGATCCTCCTTGTCCAGATAATCAGTCTGTCCCGGCAGCTTGTCAAAGTCATTGGCCTTGTCGGGCAGGCGGCTCAGATCCTGGGCGGTGACAATCCGCGGCGTGATGAGGAGAATGCGCTCTCTCTTCTGCACTCTGCTGCTCTCAGTGCTGAAGAGCCGGCCCAGAAGCGGAATGTCCTTAAGCACGGGCACCCCGGAATCCTTGCCGGTGACACTCTCAATGTAGTACCCGCCGATAAGCAGGCTCTGCCCCTGACGCACCATGGCCTGAGTGTTAATAACGGTCTCCTTCACCGACGGAATATAGGCGCTAGTGCCCGCATTGGTAATATCCTCGCCGGAATTGTTCTGATTGGTCTTGAGAGAGATGATCATCTGGATCACCGGTTCCTCTCCCGGAGCTCCGTCCACAATATGCGGGGTTACCTGCAGCATAGTGCCCGCCGTGACCGTAAAGAGATCCGAGGACTCGTTGCCGCTCACCGGCACATAGTTGGTGGTGGTGTTTTCCAGAGTGGCTTCGGCGTTCTCCATGGTCAGCACCGAGGGCCGCCCCAGAGTCTTGGCGCGGCCGTCTGTTTCCAGCGCCTTGACCTGCATCATAAAGCTG
This sequence comes from Succinivibrionaceae bacterium UBA3769, assembly GCA_002372325.1. Classification (GTDB taxonomy): domain Bacteria; phylum Pseudomonadota; class Gammaproteobacteria; order Enterobacterales; family Succinivibrionaceae; genus Succinimonas. The sequence continues at coordinate 8,328 of DFFT01000030.1, forward strand.
CTGTGGCTGGTGTTGAATACGGTGGAAAACACCCCGCCTTCGTAGGTGCCCAGGTCATTTTTGTAGGAGCCCTTGCCGGCGTTAATGCCCCAGTTCCCCGAGGTCACGCTGCCCCTCCAGTCAACGCCCAGCTCCTCAAAGGCATCGGTGTCGATATCCACAATGGCGGCATGAAGCTCCACCATGCGCACCGGCACATCCAGCTCTTTGATAACCTGCTCGTAAAAGGGAATGCGGAATTTGTAATCATAAACAAGAATGGCATTAAGGCGGTCATCCGCAATAATGCTGGGAGTGAAGGAGGTTTCCTGCCCCTCCTTGCCCTGAGGCGCGGCTTCGCCGCCCCCGGCCGGGGCCTTAGGAGCCTTGCCTCCCGCGGTGGCGGAAAGCCCGGTGCCCCGGAGACCGGTCATCACCTGGCTGCGGGCGGAAACAGAAATGCCGCTCCCTCCGCTGCCGCTTACCATGCGCTGCAAGAGAGTGGCCACTCCGGGCACCAGAATGCTCTTGGAGGAGGTGGAAATCGAGGTGTCGGAAACCCGGGCATGCTTCAGCCGGAACACCTGCATCACCAGATCATGCTCCTGACCCTGATCAAAGCTCTGGGCCAGAGAAATAATGTTCTGAATATATGATTCCGGCCCCTGCATTACCAGCATGCCGTGGGGATCCAGGGTAACCGGGAGCGAATCGGCGATGGCATGGGAGTTCCTGAGAAAGGTCAGCAGGGCTTCGCAGGAAACCGCCGACGGCTTGTACATGGAACGCACCCATTCGCTGTCATGATAGAAGGTAATGATATCGCCCTGAATATAGTATTTAACGCCGAAGGCCCGGCTCAGGGTTTCCAGAAAAGCCTCGGGACGCACATTGTCAAAGCTGCCGCTGAGCTTTCCCTGAATCACCGGCGAAATTCGGGCATGCAGATTCTGGGTTCTGGCAAAATCGGACAGCACCTGAGCCAGATCCTCATCTTCGGAATAATGACTGTACTGGGAGGAAAAGGCCTGAGCTCCGGATGCCGCAAGGAACATCGCAAAAACAGCCCCGCAAAAAGCGCCTCTTCCGCGCATGAATCTTGACATACTTCTTTTTACTAACGTTTCTCTGACTTAACCGCTGCCTGATCTCTGAAAGCTCCCGCCTTCTTTTTCGATCCGCTTCTCATTTCCGGGAAAAAAACCGGATCTGATGCACAGCATGAATCAAACTATCCTGAGCCGCGCTCAGGCTGATATTATCATTGCATTATATTTGAAAATGCAAATCTGTTGTCAGGATATGTGTGCAAAAACTGACTTCTCCGCTGTTTACGAATTTTTTCCGCTTTTTTGTAACCTCTCCGGAGTTCCTGCGTTTTCAGGGTAGCAAGCACGAAAGACCCGATGCCTGAAATCAGCCGGGTCTTCGAAACAGGATTCAGAAACAGTCAATAAATGAGGATACTATCATGAATATGCCAATTTCCGGTTTCAACCCTACTTCCTTTGCCGCCGCCGGCGATATCGGCGATGTCGATCCCTCCAAAAAAACCGAGGGCGCCGGTGATGTCAAGGATCCTGATTCTCAGGTTCCCCCTGCCGACAAAAATACCGAAAAGGAATCCGCTACCCTGACTGCCGGCAAATACACCGATGCCGCCACCCAGTATGCGGCTCTCAATGATTTCGTGTCCGCCACCGGCAAGCTTCTGGCCATGATTAACGAAATGGCTACCAAGGATCGCCAGATGAACAAGGAAATCATCCGCCAGCAGTACGATAATGTTCACGACGAGGCCATGGCCGCCGCAGATAAAATGCGCGAAGGGGCCACCACCTCTCTCATTATGGGCATTGTGGGCGGCGCCGTTCAGATTGCCTCCGGCGCTTTCAGCATGTATTCCAGCGTGAAGAATCTCAACGCTCAGGTGGAAGCCCAGAAGATTCAGGGCCCGGCCGCTGAAAAGTTCAATGCCGCTCAGGCGAAGGTAGACAATCTGGAAAAAACCGGCGAGCTGGGCAACATGAACAAGGATCTCAAGGATCTCGGCGACAAGGTCTCCGTGGCTGAAAAGGCCCGGGATCAGGCCAAGCTGCAAATGGAAAAGGCCGGGGAAAATCTCAGCAAGGTTAAGGAGCCTACTGCCGAGCAGCTTAAGGATTTCCAGGACAAGGCTAAGGCTTTCGATAAGTGTGATAAAGAATTCACCGATCTGAAAGGTCAGTATGATGCCAAGAATGCCGAAATAACCAAATTCAAGAGCGAGAACGCAGACTACAAGCAGGCCCATAAGGAGCTCGCCGAAGCCAATTTGGCCTACAAGGCCGCCAAGGCGCAGGGAGGAAACATCACTGCTCTGAACCAGGGCCGTCAGCTGAAGGCCGATGGCGTCAACCAGCTGGCTTCAGCCACTGCCAATATCACCAGGTCTTACAGCGAATACAATGATTCCATTGTGCGCGCCGAAGTGAAGGAAAAGGAAGCCAATGAAGCCTCTCTCCGCGCTGCCATCGAGGGTCTCAAGGAGGTTAATGATTCTCTCAGGGAACTCAGCAGCAAGGCCAGGGAAACCGTTCAGGAAATAAGCCGCAGCGAAACCGACGCTCTCAGAAAGATTCTTACCGTCTGATTTCCGGGACTCGCAAAAATCAGAAGATCGCAGCTCAGGCTGCGGTCTTTTTGCGATCATGCCGGGGAAAACCGCCGGATTTTCGGTTCCGTGTCTGCCGGCGGTTCCATGTCTTTCAGCAGTCAGAGGAGAAATAAATGACCGCCCTAAACTCCATCCGCAATATCTATGATACGGCCAAATGGTCTTACAGCGATGATGAATTCAGCATCACCAATGCTTCTCGGGAGCATTCCGTGCTTCTGGACAACGATCTCGAAATTGTCTTCCGCCCCCTCTCCCGGGATGAATTCCTGGTCTATGCCAATATTTTTGAGCTTTCCGAAAGCGATCCGGAGGACAATGATCTCCGGCTCCGCCACCTTTCCAAGCTGGTACTGAAAATCAATTCCGAATACAGCGTAACCTCCGCCATCAAGGACGGCAAATTCCGCTTTGAGATGTATATCAACACCACGCTGCTGTCCGACGACCAGATCTGCTTTCTCCTGCAGATGTTCATGAACGACTGCGACCTTCTGATTTCCGAAAACAGTAACCAGACCGGCGCCATGGGAAGCATGTTCAACAATATTCCCATCGGTTTTCTGATGAACTGACCCTCTTCCCCCCTCCGCCCTCTTTAAACCCCGGAAATCCTTCCGGGGCGTCCGTTCATCCGTTATGCCCTTCTGCCATTCCTTCCCGTCGGCGCCTTCCGGGCATCTTTTGCATTCTCCCGGCGCCGGCGGGAGTCTCTCTTAAGCTCCTGAAAATCAGAGGGATTAATCCCCCATGAAAAGCCCGCTTTTTTTGTAACCTTTCGAAAAAGCGATCGTTATCACGGTGTGATGCAGTTCACATAAAGAAATCATCTCAAACAGCCCAGCAACAGAAAAGCGACACCGCATGAAAACTAATATGAACAGCAAAAAGAAAGGCAGCAGCCTGGTAATCCTGAACATCTCCAGAATCATCCCCCTGACCGCCATCGTGATCCTTACCGGAATCTGCTGCGCCTGCCTCAATGCCGGAAACAGCCAGGAAACCCCCGGTCTTAACTGGTACCAGATAGGCTATATGGACGGACACGAGGGACAGAGCTCTGCCATGTTCAAGGAATACGAGTCCGCTCTCCTGAGCGCCCTCTCCCCGGAGGAAAAGCAGAACTATATGAAGGGCTGGAAGAAGGGTCTTGAAAAGTACTGCGCTCCCGGAAGCCGCCACGCCTCGGGAAAAGATCGGGCCCGCTGCGAAGAGCTGCTCTGAAGGACAGGATTAAAGACATCCCGGCAAGCAGGCCTCAGATCCCCGGAGATTTTCGATTTTACCTGCCCGGAGGCTTCAGCCGGCATTCTGTTCGGCTGCTGAAAATTTCTTCTCAAACTCGTCCGCCGGAACCGGACGGCTGAAGAGATATCCCTGGAAATGATTGCAGCCCATTTCCGCCAGAATGCTGAGCTCATCCTCAGTTTCCACCCCTTCGGTAATCACGTCCATGCCCAGAGCATCGGCCATGCCGATCACGGACTTCAGGATAATCCGGTTGCGTTCGTTATCCCCGATTTCCGCAAGGAAGCTCATGTCGATTTTCAGGACGTCAGCCTTAATGTCCTTCAGAAGGTTCAGCGTGGAATTGTCCTTGCCAAAATCATCTATCTCCACCAGGAAGCCCCGCTGCCTGAGCTCTGCCACAATGCTGTCGCAGGCATCCGGCTCGCCCAGAAGCGCGGTTTCCGTAATCTCCAGCCGGAGCTTGCTGCTGTCCGCGCCGTATTTGGTGACAAGTCCGGTAATCTCCCGGGGCACGTCAATGCTGTAAAAGTCCTTGGCGGAAACATTGACGGAGATAAAGAGATCGCTCTTTTCCGTTAATTCCCACTGACTGAGCTGCTTCACCGCCTGCTCCCACATACAGCGGTCAAGCCGGTGAATAAGACCGGCAGTCTCCAGGGTTTCAATAAAGTCGCCCGGCATGAGCAGGGTACCGTCCGGCCGGATCCATCTGGCCAGAGCCTCAGCTCCGATGATGCTGCCGTCCTTCCTGACCAGAGGCTGGAGATACATGCGGATCTGCCCGCTCCGGAGAGCTTCGTCAAAGCTCCCCAGCACCGTCTGCTCCATAACGATCTTCTCAAAAATGGCATCATCAAATGAGGCCACAGCACGGGTAAGATCCTCCCGGATCATGCGGAGGGCCGAATTCGCCCGCCCGCACATGACGGACACCGGAACGGCCGTATCCGTTATCTCGTAAACGCCGAAATGAATGCAGAACCGGTAAATCCCGCTGTCATAGGTATCCTTCAGCGCCCGGACTATGGAGGTCAGCCTTTCTTCCTTATAGACGCTCTCCGGGATGAGCACGGCAAACTGATCGGAACCGATCCTGCCGCACAGGCCCCCCGCGGATTCCGCCAGCTCCTTCAGCAGAGATGCCGTTTTGGCCAGCACCTCATTCCCCTTCTGCTCGCCGAACATGGTGTTTATCAGTCTGAAATTCATGATATTTGAGGTTATCATGACCCATGACTGCGCCGGGATCGTTTTCAGAAGCTCCCGGGCCAGCTCATAAAAGGCATCGGCATTGAGGACACTGGTCAGACTGTCATGCTGAGCCAGATAACGGGCGGCGGCGCTGCCCGCATTTTCCGCTTCTCTGTTATTAAGATGCTTTCTGTTAGCGGCGTTCCCCTTCTCTGTGTTTACCAGCTCCACCACCGCATTGCAGACGCTGCCATTTGAGAGCTTCAGCTTCACGGGCTGCGATTCCACAAAGTAATCGCGGTCTTTGAAATGCTCGGCCTTATGCTGCGGGCATCCGGTACGGCAGGCCAGGGCGCTGGAACAGTTAAGGCATTTCTGCTTTGAATTCCAGATGCCATAGCAGCTTTCGGTCATATTGACGCTGCCATCCTCCCCGAGTTCAATAATGCGGCGCTCAATGGGATCCACCACCCGCGCCAGAGCATGCTTCTGAGACTTGGCCTTCAGATACGCCCTGAGCTCCTGAACCGTATATTCGGAGGAGCGCATCTCCGGATCCGGGACGCTTCCGACGGCGTTCCGGCCGGCTGCGAGAGTATGATTCCTGTTCCGCTTGGAGTCGTACATCTTTTCATCCGCCAGGCAGATAAGATGTCTCAGAGCAGCGGCATCAGTCAGTCTGGCACGGACATAGCCAACGAAAAAGCTTGCTTTGGCGGGAGCCTGACTGTCATTGCCGTTATCGCTGCCCTTGCCGTCTTTGCTGATGACGGGGCCGTTCTTTTTCAGGAATTCCTCTTTCTCTTTGATCTCCTCAGGGGAAAGATCCGGCGCGATAATCAGGAATTCGTCCCCGCCGTAGCGATAGCAGTGTTCCTTTCCGAAGGCTTTTTTAAGCAATTTCCCGACTTCATGAAGAACCCGATCCCCCGTCTCATGACCGTAGGTGTCGTTTATCAGCCTGAAGTCATTCAGATCCACCATAAATACGGTGACCTCGCGCTCCCGGTAGGAATCGTAGTCGCGTCTCAGAGCCATGCGGTTTCCCACCCCGGTAAGAGCATCAATGTAGGCCATTTCCCTGAGATTTCTGATATATTCCTTCAAATCGCTGATGAGAGTTTTAAAGGAAGCGGTGAGAACGCCGACCTCGTCATTCCCTTCATAACTGAGCTCGGTATCGTAATTGCCTTTGCCGATTTGTTTCGCCGCGCTGGTCAGCGTCTGGAGCGGGCTTGTTATGCGCCCGGTGAAGGCCCTGACAAGCTCGATGAAGATAACCAGAAGCAATGCAAAGGCAACGGTGATTTCCAGTATCCATTTGTTCCAGACCGCATTGATCTCATTAACGGGAACTGAAACATTAAGGCGCATCCCATTAACCAGCTTAAGCCAGACCGCCTGCTTTTCCGCGCCGTTAAAGGAATAGCGAATGAACTTGTCATTGCTGAGCAGTCCGTCCGGCACCCTGGGCTGGGTTTCCATGGCGGTAACGTCTATCTGCGGGTGATAGACGATATTTCCCTCACTGTCATTCAGAAAGGCGTATCCGTTATCATAGAGAGTGATGTGATTTACCACCTCGGCCATGGCGGAGTAGTCGATTTCAATGCCGATGACCCCGACAAAATGTCCGTCATGATAGATTGGAACATTAGGCTTTGTTAAAAAAATAAACTTTAATTTCTTAACATTTGATTTATAAGTTTCAAAACATCCTAGAAACTTAAGGGATTCGCCCGAATCCACTACACCCGACCTTTACCGTGAGTAAATTTAGGGTCTACTTTTACAACTGTTTTAAAGAAGTCTATGCTCAAATTAGATGTTTGATAGCTAAAATCTTTATAAATTTTTTTAATAATATTTAAAGCACCATTTAAATCGGCGTTTATAAGTCCCAAAGAGCTTTTGAATAAACCTCTGTGAATTCTTTCCCCTTTGTAGGTTTCCTGTTTACAGGGAAATTCATCATCAAAAAAAGAACATTTAGAGGTATAAGATTCTTCGGTCTCTATAACTTTGATGCCTTTTAACTCTGCCTTGTACTTGATTTTTGAAATCAAACTGTTAAAGGGAATAGAAACAAAGTTCTGATTGTTTTTGCGTCCTAAATTAACCTCTTGTTTCCAGTTATCGTTTTTACCGATTATAATGGTATTGAATCCGTTGGAAACTGCCTGATTGATTAAATCAGAACTGCATAAATGCAAATAATCATTTACTTTGTTCATTCTGTTTCTAAGTGTCGAACATATTTTCTCCGTTATTTCATTTTTAGTTAAACTTTTAAGTTTTGCAACTCTTTTATTGCAGAAGCGATTTACTGATTTAAGGAACTTTCCATCGTAAATCACAGGTTTGAAGTCATTAGTGTTAGACACTACGGACATCAGGTTGTTTACACCTAAATCAACGCCCAAAATCCTTCCGTTATCCTCTTTCAGAGGAACCTTTGGAATCGCATAGGC
>DFFT01000142.1 GCA_002372325.1 Succinivibrionaceae bacterium UBA3769
CCCCATAAAGCCTGTCCAGACAAACATGGCGTACTTGGCTCTGGTGGCGGCCACGTACCAGAGTCTCAGGGATTCTCCCATTTCATTCCACAAATGCTGATTCTTAAGAGCGGGATCTCCGGTAATGTCATAACGCAGGTGGCCCTCGCCCTCCGGAGCCTTGCTGTCAAGGTAGGATACCGGACTGAAGCCCGCATCCCCGTTGAATTTATTCTTCCAGACGCCGGCAAAAGGCATAAACACAATGTTGTATTCAAGGCCCTTGGAGGAGTGGTAGGTGGTGATCCTGATGACATTCTCATTGCCGCCGGCTCTTATGGAATAGTCTGACATCTCCTGAGAGGATTCATCGCTTTCAGGTTCGTCCATGAGTCTGCGGTAAAGAGACACAATGCCGTCAAAGGCAGAAACCCGGGAGGAAAGGCTCTGGGCAATTTCCGCCGCCTGATTGAGGTTGGTGATAACGGCATCGCCGCCGATTACCCGGGAAAGGTTTTTAATAATATCGAGCTTTTTGGTAAAGAAGCAGTACGCCGACATGAAGTCATTGTCCCGCCAGCGGGCAACGCCTTCGGCCAGCGCGGCGGAAATGTCCTCGAAACCATTGCTGAGTTCTTCCGAAATATCCTGAGCCGTATAGTTAAAGAAGCTGCTGGAAACCAGGAAACGGAGCTTCTCGTTATCCTTGGGGTTCAGAAAAGCCTCCATCAGGTTGTACACCGATTCAAACTCCAGCGTCTCGGTTATGCTCATCCGGTTTGAGGTGTATACCGCCGGCACGCCGTACCTGGCCAGTTCTGCGGAAATCCATTTGGCCTCCTTTTTGCCGGAAACCAGCACCGCAATGTCAGAAAGCTTTACCGGCTTATCAGCGGTGTCTGCGGGAATGGTTAATTCAGGGAGCTTTCTTTCGGAAAGCCAGCCCTGATTAAGCACCGTAACGATTTCCCGGGCGCAGGATGCCGCGAGCTCCCGGCGCATGGTATCAGCGGAAACGCTGTCTTTGCTGTCGGAAAAGTCATGACAGAAGAACGTTAGCGGGGCCGGGATAACGGTTTTCGGATCTCCGGCTTTCGGTTGTCCGGCTTTGTCGTCAGTGATCACAGGTTTCTTAAGAACCAAGAACTTTTGCGCCTCGTCCTTTTTCTCCGGTGTTTCCAGAACGGTTTTTACCGGAGAGAATTGCCAGCTCTTTCCGCGGATATAGGAGGCATGATAATCAGCGGCGTTATCGTGTTTGGGAGCCGATAAGCTTCTTTCCTCCAGGGCTTCCTCACTGGCCGCGCTGTCGCTGACTCCGGAAGCTGCCAAATCATGTGACAAGCTCTCGAAGAGGCTGTTTACCTGACCTACCAGAACCGGATTGGAACGAAAATTGGTGCCCAAGGTGCCCTGATGGTTTTTGTTCGGGTCGTTCTCGCCCCAGAAATTCCCGATCCCCCTTACGGCATCGTTGTAGCAGCTCACGTCAGCGCCGCGGAACAGGTAAATGCTCTGCTTGGGGTCGCCGATAATGTAAAAGCCCTGAATATTCGGCCAGGGTTTCTCGTCAGGCACCTGATGCTCCCGGGTCAGAATTGCGTCCCGATTGTCTTTGAAGTAATTGAGGTAGACCTGGCTTACGATGGAAAACTGAATGGGATCCGTATCCTGGAATTCATCGATGATGGCCACGGGATAATCTTCAAGGATGGCTTCCCGGAGAATCTTGGAGGAGCTCAGGCCGGGAATGGCGGTATCCTCCCCCTGATCCTGCTTAACCAGCGCGTCCTTGAGGCGGGAAAGGAGGTCATTCTGAAAGAGAAAACCTTCAATATCCTTCTTCTGCTCCAGAATCTCGGAGGCCCGGGTAAGCACCTTGTCATAAACCAGTGGCTTAAGGGAAATCGAGGTCTTTAAAGCTTCCTCAATTTCTTCAATAATCGGGGCAAATTTCTCGCTCTCTTTAGCCTTATTGAAATGTGTCAAGTGGGCCTTTCCTTGTCCATTAACATTTTTCGTCAGAAAATCCAGCAGCTTTTCATCGTCTTTGTTTGCCGCGCAGGCCCGGAAAAAAGCCGTGCAGATCTCAGGAGAATAATCGTTGTCTATGAGCGTGCTGCCCGACAAATTGCCTATCTTTCTAAACTTAACCTTAAAAAAGAGCTGGCAATCATTATCGTTATGCAGTTCATCAGTCAGTTTTACGATTTGCTTATCCTGCTCCTTGGTCATCTCACTGGCCATGCGGAGCATTTCCTTCAGAGATTTCGCTTCGGTAAGCTTTTCCGCGCCGTCATAGCGGTGCATGGAAAACGAAGGCCCGTAATTATTCTCGAGAAGGCTCGTAAGATTATCCAGCCAGTCGTCATCCTTAAAAATCCCGCTCGCTTCCAAAAGAGTGTCGGTTTCCGCCTGAGTAAGCTCTTTATCGTAAAAGAGCTCCCGCACGGCTTCCTTGACAGCCTCGGCGCATTTCTGCGTGGCCTTGTCATCGGTTAAAAGGTTCTGACTGAAGGGAATCCTGGCCGAAATGGCATGCCGCTTCAGCATGGAGGCGCAGAAGCTGTGAATGGTGGAAATGGAGGCCTTGTCAATGTTGGTGAGAGCATCCCGGAGAATGTGCCGGGCGGTTCTGTAGCACTGAGCCCTGTCACTGTCACGCAGTGTTCCGTCTTCTTCCGCAAAACATCTTATAAAAGGCTTAAGATACCAGTTTTCCGGTTTGTTTAATTCTTCTTCCTTTTTGCTTAATTCGTTTTTTTCAGCGCAATCCTGAAATAGCTCCATTACCGCAGTAAGACGCTCCCGGATCTTTCTTCTGAGATCCCGGGCGGCGCTGCGGGTGAAAGTCATTATCAGCATCTTGTCCAGAGGCACCGGGGCATACTCCGAGCTCCCCAGAAGGAGTCTCGTGATAAGACAGGTGATGGTAAAGGTTTTTCCGGTTCCGGCGGAAGCTTCGATATATCCGGGGCCGTTCAGGGCGAAGGATAAGGTTAACGGATCCTGCGTGGTATTCTTAGTAGTGTTTCTGGCATCTGTCATATGCTGATGAACCTCTGTAAACTTGTCTTAAAAGCCGGCGTTTTGCTGCGCGGTAAAAGGGGCTTGTCTCGGATTGCCCCGCCTGTCTCAGGCAGGGGAGCCCAGTTATCACTTCTTTGCCTTGCCTTTGGTATTAGTGCCGGCTTTTTTACCTGGCAGCATAAATTTGGCAAAGGCTTGGCAGATTCTCCTGAAGTTGCGGTCATTTTCATTCTTCATGTCATCAAAAAGAATGGTATCCGCCTTTCGGAAATTCCGGCGGGTGCTGTCGCTGCTGCCAGAATCACCGCCGTCTGCAAAATGAAGCGGCGCAATCTGCCCCAGAAGATAGAGCTTCAGGGCGTTTCTGAGTATTTTCGCGGCTGCGGCCCCGGTCATGGGCTGAACCAGATCCTTATCCGGAGCAACGGTCTTTTTTACGGCCATGGCATAAAAATTCCGGCTTTCCAAATCCGGGCAGCCGCTGCTTATTACGTACAGCGCCGCATTCACCAGTTTCATAAGCTTGAATTTGTCATTTTTCTGGTCGTGCCAGGGATCCAGCATGACATTCCGGTATAAGAGAGTCGCCACCTCCGAAATCCCGGTTATTCTGACGGTGACATTTGCGGGTTCCTCTCCCCCGCTCTGCTTCCGGTATTCCTCAATAAGATCCCTCGCATCCGCGTCTTTCGTCCCGACCTTGATCTTATCATCCAACTTGATCTCATCATCCAGACAGGCAATTTCCCAGGGAAGCCAGTCCGGGGATCCCGGCACGAAAGGACTGTCCTGATTTGCCTCATTCCCGTTCTCTTTGCCGTTCTCAGTGTCCCGGCCGTTGTTCCGGAACAGGTTATTAAGCTTTATGCAGACTTCGCTGTAATCCGGCACGGTCATCCTAATATCGTCTTCTGCCGGAAGAGCCGGTTCCATCTGAGCCAGGGCATTTTTAAGAGCGGCGATCATGGCTTCAAAATCACGCCAAGCATATTCCCCCACATTGCCGGCCGGAAAGCCGCCCTTTCTGATGAGAAGATCCCGGAAGCTTTGGCGCTTTTCGTCATCGGGGGCGGAGGTCTCAAGTCTGGCCGCATCCTGCATGAGATTCCCCTTTTCCAGAAAGGCGAAGCAGAATCTCTCGCTTGCCGGAGCAGGCTTGTCATAATCCTCTTTCATGCCCAGCTTCCGGTTCAGGAAGTACTTCTCGGGATCCCGGATGAACTTCAGGAGATCGCTGGCGGTAATGGTGATTTCGCCGTTCTGGGGCTCCAGCCGGCCGGCAGGATAAATGCCTTCGCCGATGGCATGGCGGGGGACGCTGTCAGTTCCCGTCCGCTCGAAGAACCACTGCTCCTGATAGGAATAGAAAGGCGAATTTTTATCATAGTTTCTGGCATCGGAAGGATTCAGGGTGGCGGTACGGGTAATCGTCTCCCGCATTGCCTTCAGACGATCCTTTTCCTTAAGAGTTTTATATTGCTCCGGGGATGTCGTTGAAGGTCTCATGGACGCTGCCACATAGTCCAGAAGCTCGGATACCACGATGGAAGGGTTTCTCTCGGAGCCGTCTCCCGGGGAGATGCCCAGATAGAAGATGTGGAGACTCTTCTGAGCGGCCAGCACCGCTTCCAGGAACATGTAGCGGTCGTCATCGGGACGGTTGCGGTCGCCGGCCCTGGGTTTTTCCCGCATGAGGTCAAAGCCGGGCACCGCCGGATTTGCCGGAAAATCTCCGTCATTCATGCCCAGCATGAACACATGCTTAAAGGGAATGGAACGCATGGGAACGAAGGTGCAGAAATTGATGGCGTTTCTGAGGAACGGGGAACGGCCGTCATCGGAACCGGACAGAATTTCATCAAAAAATCTGAGAGTCAGGGTCAGGGAAAGTCGGGGCTTTTCCCGGAGAGCGTCAATGCTGTCAGCGGCATCGGCAAATGATCTCTTCAGGTAATTCATAATGCCGGTGCCCCGTTCTCCCAGATCGAAGAACACATCCAGGATGCGGTTTTTAATAAAGGCATGCCAGTCATTCATGGTTACTGGATGATCGTTGTCCGCCCTATCGGCCTTCCGGCTCATGGCCGTTAGCGCCTTTTTAAGATCCCGGAGCTTGGCCAGGAATTCTGCAAATACCCCGAGATCCTTAACGAGATCGCCCTCGCAGTCCGCATTCCAGGGCTTATCATCGCTGCCGTCGCAGGGCATCATGCTGCCCAGGATCATGCGGTTTATGCCCTGCTTTATGGTGACATCCTCCAGCCGGCCCTGAAGTCTGCCGGGATCGGCGTTGTCAGTTCCGCCGGCTGCCGCGCTGCCGGCGGCAGCGCCGGAACCGGCGCGGAATCTCGCCACGTCATCGCTGTCCAAACCCAGCATGGCGTTGTTATCGCTGAGGATATTGCCGATTACCGGGATATCCTCCTCGCTGAGACCGAATTTCCGGCGGATCTCTTCAATGTTAAGGAGAGCTGCCACGTCATGAGCGCTTAAGATGGTGTCCGGATCTGAAATAGAGAGCAGAGTGCGCACCCCGGCCAGTACCGGGTTCTGATCGTTCATGCTGCGGTCGCAGATGGCAATGGGGAGTTCGCCGTTTTTGGAGGCAGTCTTCTTATCGGAGCTTAAGCGGGCTTTAAGGTTCTCATTGCCGCCCCTGAATACGCCCTCAATAAAGGGAGCGTATACCGAAATGTCCGGGGCCATGACAATAATGTCCCGGGGGAGCAGATCCGCGTCTTCATCAAAAAGGGCCAGGATTCTGTCATAAAGCACCTGCACCTCTCGCAGTCTGGTGGGACAGGAGGTGACGGTCAGGGTGGGTTCTTTGGTATTCACCTCATGGGGAATGAACGTTTTCCGGGTATTTTCAGTATTGTTCTCTCTTGACTGGTCATCTCCTGGAACAGCAGAATTTTTAAGTGTGAAAATGTCCCAACGGATGCGTTCCAGAATGCTGGTGTTTGCGGCCGAGGCACCGCTGTCGCGGTAATCCTGCACATAGGCGGCGATCTCGGTAATCAGGGGCCGGCCCAGAAGATCGCAAAGCCCGGATTCATCAGCCTCGGCGATCTTTTCGGTAAGGAGAGCCAGCATGTCCCGGCCCCGGCGGCCGAAGGACAGGAGCAGCGGGTTTCCGCTGTTCCGGAATTTTTTATCAAGCTCGTCAAGCTGCTCCTCCAGGGAGAGAACTTTACCGTTTAAGGAAACGGGGGGATTCTCAAAATCCTTTTCTTTGATTTCCCCTTCCCCGGCCGGCATTGCCTCCAGAGGGAGAACACATCCCAGAGGATGCTCAGTATTCGAGGATCCGGCCGGTTCCAGACTGCCTGCGGTCAGGATATCTCTTAATGAGGCGGTTTGCTGCGCGCTTCGCATGATATTTCTGATGCGATCTCTGGTTTCCTTTTTGCTTACCTGACGGAGATCCCCCCAGTACTCCTTGCAGGGGTTCAGGAACATGAAATGCAC
>DFFT01000084.1 GCA_002372325.1 Succinivibrionaceae bacterium UBA3769
CAGCTGGCTTATCGGCCGGTTTTTCCGCAGGCTTCTCGGCAAGTTTGTCAGCCGGCTTTTCAGCAGGTTTAGCTTCCTGTTTGTCAGCAGGCTTTGCAGCGGGCTTCTCAGCCGGTTTTTCGGCAGGTTTAACCTCCGGTTTCTCAGCCGGCTTTGCGGCGGGCTTCTCAGCTGGTTTCTCTGCCGGTTTATCCGCAGGTTTTTCTGCTGGCTTCTCAGCCGGTTTATCCGCAGGTTTTTCTGCTGGCTTCTCAGCCGGTTTGACCGCAGGCTTTTCTGCTGTTTTTTCTGCCGGTTTCTTTGCGTTATTCTCGGCTGGTTTATCTATGGCTTTCTTTTCGGCTGCGGGAGCGGAGTTTGCTTCAGCAGCGGGAGCGGCAGGAGGCTTAAGGGGAACAGCGGTTTGGGGCTTGGCGGGGGACACGGGATCCGGATGCCAGTCCTCGTTTCCGGTGACCAGAACCGGGTTGTAGTCCTTTTCGGAGGCTTCGGAACCGTAATTGTTCTCATCAAGATAATCCTTGACGATCCGGGAACCGGGCTGTCCGATGCGCACCTCGGAATATGATACCCGCCCCCGCTTGCGATGCTTCAGAATCTTCTGTTCCTGCTCCGGAGTGAAGAAAGGGAGACCGGAATCATCCGGGAAAAGAATATCAATGCCGGTGCCTTCATGGTCTGTTTGGCTGTCCGGGGGATTTCCGGAATCCGCCAGAGACGCCTGAATCAGCATGGCGCCGCCTAGAGTGGCCGTAATTATCGCCTGAGCGATTTTAGAAAGCTTCATCTGAATACATCCACCGCTTTAAACCTATTTTGGCTCCCCGGCATCCTGAGAAGCCGCATCTCCGGCCGGATCCTCGTTTTCAGCGGCAGGAACCGTCAGCCCCTCCGGAGCGTCACCGGGACGCACCGGAAGATTCTTCTCAAGACAGACGGCTCCGGCAGTGAACTCCGGCGCTTTCTCGCGGCGCCTGTCCAGTTCTTCCACCGGCACCTTCAGGGTCAGCTCCTTGTTAACGCGCTTGAGTCCCTGACTGTACATGGAACCGGGAGCGCAGTTACGCACCCAGGAGGTCCAGGCATAGGATGCATCGTCATCCTGCCGGCCCCAGTCTCCCAGATGATAGGAGACGGCCAGATTGGAAGCCGCCATGAGATCTCCCATTTTGGCCAGAATCTCCAGGTAAGACAGCACGGCCTTCTGACTCTGATCGCGGTACTGCTCAATCGCGGACAGCCGGACATAATACTTGATGAGATTCCAGTAAACCCGGGCCGCCAGAGAACGGGATTCATCGTCCTTCTGATCCCGGTAATGCATCAGCACCCGGTTGTAATAAAATTCGGCTTCCTTCATGGCCTTGTTGATGTCAGCCTGATTCTTCATGCTGAGAGTGCTGGCCTGCAGAATATCCGCATAAATAAAGGCTGCTTTGTAATTGTCAGCATCCGCCATGGCCTTTACCTTTTCGGCATGCTCCTTTTTGAGACGGTGCACGGCTTTGAGAGTGGTCACAAAGCGCAGAAAGCCGTCATCGGTCTTGTCGGCTTCCATCTCCTTCAGAAAATTCAGGGCCACGCCCTTGTTGTCCACGCCGTCATTGGCGGGATGGTTCATCTGGGTGACCACATAGGTCTGCCGGGCATCTATGGAGCCCTTTTTGGCGGCGTTGTACAGGAAATGCCGGGCCTTCCGTTCATCCGGCTTAATGCTGACAAAAAGATCGTGCTCCCCGCTGACAAACCAGAGCCCCACGGTATAGAGGAGCTCGGGGGAGGCATCAGGCCCCTCGGCCTCGGCAACGCACTCTTCCGCGATGCTGTTTGACAGCCGGTATTTTTTCAGGTTCTCCAGACAGGCGCCTGATTTGATTCCGGAAGAGGCTTCCGGAGCGGCCGTTCCGCTGTTCTCCGCCCGGGGAGATGCCGGGACGAGCTCTTCAGCCAGTCCCGCTCCGCAAAGGGAGAAAGAGATAGCTGAAAACACGGCCAGCGCGAGAACATTTCTGTTAAACATCTTCATACTGTCTACCTGTTCTGAAATACTGTTCTGAAAAAGCACCAATCATGATTCGCTGTCAGACTTTTGACACAGCCCGTAATTATAGATGCTTATGGAGAATAATGTTAGCCGCGCCGTCATTTTTGCCCAAAAATGTGAGCCATTTTTGCCAAAAAGCCGGAATTTCCCGGAGGAGGCTCCGGGATTTTCCGGGGCTTCTTCTCCTCCCCGGAGGGCCCGGCAGCCCCGGCCCTGAAAAACGCAAAATACGCCTGAGCATTGAATCTCACGCCTCAAAACATTATAATTCAAAGTGTTTTTTCTCCCTTTTCCGGGTTTTTTGTAACAAAGAATTAAGGCAAATACTTATGCTGGGAACTCCCTATACTCCCAATGCCACCAGGGCCGTTCTGCTCGGCTGCGGCGAATTGGGCAAAGAAATCTGCATCGAGCTTCAGCGGCTTGGTGTTGAGGTTATCGGTGTCGATCGTTATGCCAACGCTCCTGCCATGCAGGTGGCCCATCGCTCCCATGTAATTGACATGCAGAACGGTGACGAACTGGCCAAAGTTATTGCCGAGGAAAAGCCTCACTATATCATTCCCGAAATCGAGGCCATTGCCACCGAGCGCCTGCAGGAGTTCGAGAAGCAGGGCATCAAGGTGGTTCCCAGCAGCTTTGCGGCCAGAACCACCATGGATCGCGAGGGCATTCGCACCCTGGCAGCCGAAAAGCTCCTCATTCCCACCTCCAAATACGTCTTTGCCGAAACCATCGAGGAGTTCCGGGAAGGCGTGGCCAAGATCGGCATTCCCTGCGTGGTAAAGCCGGTCATGAGCTCCTCCGGCAAGGGACAGTCCGTTATCAAAAGCAGCGCTGATATCGACAAGGCCTGGGAAACCGCTCATGAAAAGGGCCGGGGCCACAAGCAGAAGGTCATTATCGAGGAATTCCTGAAATTCGACTATGAAATCACCCTGCTCACCGTGCACGCCGTTGACGGCTTCCATTTCTGTCCGCCCATCGGACACCGTCAGGAAAACGGCGACTACCAGGAAAGCTGGCAGCCCCAGAAGATGCCGGAAACCCTGCTGGTCAAGGCGCAGTACATTGCCAAGGAAATCGTGGACGCTCTGGACGGCTACGGCATTTACGGCGTCGAGCTGTTCGTCCGGGGAGACGAGGTGCTGTTCAGCGAGGTATCCCCCCGGCCTCATGACACCGGCATGGTAACCATGATCTCGCAGAATTTAAGCGAATTCGCCCTGCACGTAAGAGCCCTGCTGGGACTTCCGGTGGGACAGATCATCCCCTCAGGCCCGGCAGCATCCGTAGCCCTGCTGGGAGACGGCGACTCATCCAACATCTCCTTTGACAACGTGGCCGCCGCCATGTCCCTGTGCCCGACCTCCCAGGTACGGCTCTTCGGGAAGCCCGAAATCCACGGACACCGCCGGCTGGGAGTTATTCTCACCAGGGGCGACACCACGGAGCAGGCCGTAAGCGACGGCAAGAAGGTCGCTGCCGCAATCCGCATCGACTACGGCAAATAAGAACCCGGGACTCAGCAAAAACAGAGTCCGGCTTAGGCCTGAAAGCGGGGACTGGTTATCCAGTCCCGTTTTTATGCCGGGGTTACCGGAGAAAGCCGGAACCCCGGACAAAAAAGATTTTTAATGCTGTTACCGACACTGCAGGCATTACAGTGAAAAAGGAAGACCGGCTCCCCGGGCAAAATCCCGGGACGAAGTAAAAGCCGGCAGGAAATTATTATAAAAAACGGCCGGAAGCCGTTCAGGACATCAATATGAGATTCGACACCTACGAACACATGGATCCCTTCATTCTTTACTCCGCAGTGAACATGGAGCTCCGGGATCAGGGCATCAGCCTGGAAGAATTCTGCAAAATCCACGACATTGATCCCGAGAAGCTTCAGGAAATTCTGGAAAAGGCCGGTTTCGTCTATTCTCCCGAGCATAACCAGTTCCGCTGAGCCTTTGGATAATTACCGTGCTTTTGAGCTCCCCTGTTCACCCTCCGAGGTATTTTCATGCTGTTTCTGCATCTGATTCCCATTAATGAGGATTCCGAGCCTTTGGCTCTGGAATATGTCCTCACGCCCGACGCCGCGCCCCGGGGAGCCGCTCCGTCCTCCCCCGCTCCGGAAAACAAGCTCCCGGAAAAGGGTCTCCTCATTCTGCCGCCCCGGGCGGGGATCTTTCCGGCGCCGGAATATTCTCTGGGGATGCCCCGGGATCCGGTGGCCATGATCGCGGAAGCCCGGCCGCTCCCGGAGCTGCGGGATAAGGTACAGGCGCTTTTTGCATCTCCGGAGGCAAATGTTATTGCGCTTACCTCCTTCCGCTTCCTTACCGCCCTGAAAAAGCTGTTCCTGCGTCTTCTGCTTCCGGATCTCACATGCGGCAAAAAAATCGTTTCCGTAAAAAGTCTGGTGCGCCTTGCCGCGCTCTACAAGGGGATCTTCCGGGAGGACATGGCCCGCAACCTCAAAAAGTCCTATGAAGGCATCACCGGACGGCCGGAAACCCAGCTCTCCGGATCTCTGGGGTTCTTCGGGATCCTGAAAAACCGGGAGGAGCGGCTTATCAATTATTTTCTGACAGGTTCCCCTCTCTCGGGGGATTTCGCGCCGTTTTCTTCTGAAAAGATCCTGGCCGCTCTGGGAGAAAACAGCTTTATGCTGTTCACCCCGCTGATGCCGGCCGGAGACGGCGGCATTCTGGTCTGGGATCTCCGAGTAAACCCCGGCGCCGCCGCTCCGGAGGAAAGCTCCGGGGACAATCAGGGCAAGGACGGCAGCAAAGAAGCCGGAAATCCCTCCGCTTCTTTGGAAGCCGACGGCGCCGCGGCCCCAGAAGTGCCGGAGAAGTCAGGGTTTGTGATTATTTATGATCGGGGGGATCTTCTGTTTTCCCCGGCGGGAACGGTATCCCAGAGCACCCTCAATCTCTACGGCATCTCCTCGGCGGCGGTAAAGGCCAATCACAGCAATCTGATAAAGCTCCTCAGTAACCGGAAATTCCGGGAGGAGGCCTGTTTCCGGGCTCTTCCGGATACGGACGCCGCAGAAACCCGAAAAGCCGGCGCCGCCCCCGGACTTAATCAGGTGAACGCCCTTCTGGAGCATCCCGGCTACCGCGGCATCTCCGAAAATGCTCCGGAACCCGCAAGGCTAATCAGTCTGCTTCCGGAGCTCTCGGGAGATCTCCTTCATCTCGCGCTGGACTACCTTTATACCGTCTCTCCGGAGCTTCTGGATCAGCAGTATGCCATGGTTTACGGCGAAATGGTGCGGGATCGGGTAGCGGCCAAAAGGGATGACTTCATTATGCGGGTTAATGATCTGGGCGAGAAATACCGGAGCAGTCCGGAGGCTTTGAACAGACTGAAAAGACTCTGCGACTACCTGTCCCGGAACTAAGGACGGAAGCTGTGTCGTCATTTGCGGCAGGAAGGAAGAATACCAGACTCCCCCGCCCCGGAGATGCTCAGTTTCTGCTTTCCTCCGGGGAAAAGCTCTTAAGGAGCCATCTCCCGGTAAACGGCTGCGTCCTGTACGCTGCTTGCGAAACCAATGTTTGCAGGCTTGCTCATCACATGGTTTTAAACCGTCATTTTGTCTTGAAGCTCTCAGCCCTGAGAGAACAGGAAGAAAACCGGAGGAACAGAAAACCGGCAGGACAAAGAATATCCCCCGTAAACTGCCGGCTTACTTCTTTGTATGGTTAAGCAGAAAACACCGTGCCTTGAAGTTCTTCATCAGGATTTCCGCAGAAGTTCCAGGTACATAGCCTGGTCGGATTCAGGAATGCCTATGCGGTGCATTGCTTTTTCAGCAGAAATGTTA
>DFFT01000050.1 GCA_002372325.1 Succinivibrionaceae bacterium UBA3769
ATACGGCAAACCCAAGTATTTTGCCTCAATCCCTAAAAATCATACAGCAAACCCAAGCATTTTGTCGCAATCCCTAGAAATCATACGGCAAACCCAAGTATTTTGCCCCAATCCATAGAAATCATACAGCAAACCCAAGTATTTTGTCGCAATCCCGAGACAACACTCTCCTCACAGCGGGCATCATGACTTTACGGCGGGATCGCATTCCATTTAAACTTGCCGCTTAGGAAAACTCGGGACACATCTTTCCGCCCATCCTGACAGTTTGTTCCGCAAATTCCTGATCCCTCCGGCATCCTGTTCCGGATGGTTCGGAACATACTTGCCGGGAATGCCCCGAGGAGCGTTTTATTGCCCGCCAAAACAGAAAAACCTTCCCCTTTCTGAACATAAAACAGGGTTCTCAAAATTAGCAAGGAGATGTGTTGACCACTTCTTCCCTGACAGCTCTTCTTATTTTCCTGATTCATCATTTTCCGGCTTTTCTTCCGGCTTATTTTCCGGATTGTTCTTCTTTTTCTCCTGATAATGAACATAGATGCCCAGGGAACCAATGGCAAGAAGAACTGCCAAAACCGAAACAGCGATGAGATTTCCCAGAACCACTCCCGACATAATCACTCCCTTCCTGCCAGCATATCAATGAATATGGCCATTGCCGCACAAAGGCAGCCTAACACTGTCACCGCAATGCCCGGTATGACTGCCCCGTCAAAACAGCTTATCTGAATGATCCCCCACAGGATGGCACCTAATCCTGCGTTTTCGCAAACATCTGCAAACCTTTTGTAAAATATGACCATGTGCGAAAGCTTTGTTAACATCCGATCCTCCTTAACGCCAATACTCGCCTTTCCGCCCTTCCTAAATGAGGCCCCAATTATGCCCATACTTGAAACCGGCAAACTTTCGGAATCCCCAGGGGCTTAATTTTACGATTTTTCTTACTCACCGCCTTAAAAAAATACCGAATTTTGGCACTTTGTCCTTTTTGGCAATTCCGGTTCTTTCGCCTCCCGGTACCCTCCCCCGTTAAAAGCTGTCAGGCGGCAGCTCCTTTGGCAAATCTGTTTTCCCAAAACTGACAGAAATACCAGACCACGGCCGCGACAACCATGGAATTAATACTGCTGTTACCCAACGGGATAAAAATCCCTGAAAGCAGTCCGGCTACGGTGCCGATAATAGCTGAAAACCGCCAGTTTCTGAACCTTTTCGCTGGCTTATGATACTCCTTCCGGTACCGCCAATAATGCAGAATCATAATGGTGCCGATGGCTGGCAGCGTGGCCCCCAGGAACTGGAGCCAGGACACCATATGCTCATAGATCCAAAAGGAGCATGCGGTGCCCAGAACTCCGGCCGCCAGCACCATGATCTTTTTGCGTACTGAAAATATATTCGAAAGCCCCAGACCGGCGGAATAGAGAGTATTGTCATTGGTAGTCCAGACATTGGCTCCCAGTACCAAAAAACCGGACAGCAAAAGTCCCTGGGCTGTCATGACATAAAAAATGTCATCCTTGCCGGTAATGGCCCCGCCCGAAGCCCGCCACCGTGGACAACACTGCAATCCCGGGAGTGCGGGCAAAGCGGGTAAAATTCGGCGTAGAGCTGCCTCCGGAAATAAAGCACCCGATAACCATGCCGGTAAGAAGATTGAGATCAGGCTCGCCATTACTGTCTCGAAAAATATCCGCCAATGAGCCCCCGGCATCTCCCAGAGCCAGATTCAGAGACCAGAGCCCCAGTGCCAGAATCAGCGGCACCGCCACATAGCTGAGGATCTCCAGTCCCTTAAAGCCGATATAGGCGGTCAGCGTCATGCAGGCCCCGGATGCGGCTGCGGCGATGTAAGGAGAGCATCCCATATATTCTGATACCGGGAGAGCGAACATGGCGGTGCAGACCCCAAACCAGCCCATCTGAGTCATGGCTATTACCAGGGAAGGAAGACGGGATCCCTGCATGCCAAAGGAATGCCGGGGCCAAAAGATCAAAGGACATGCCGGTGCGGCAGCTTATATAGGCCAGACTGCCAGTGTAGACCGAGAGAAAGAGACCGCCCAGAAACAAAGCGATGGCAAAGCTCGGAAAATCAGCCAGAGTGCCCATTTTGGCGCCGACGCTCATGGCAGAGGAGGTAAAGGTAAACCCCGTCATAACAAAAACAAGAGGCAGGATCCCCTTCCGGGCAGTTACGGGAACCGGTTCAAAGGAATAATCGGTATCCTTATGCGCTGCTGCCGCTGCCGGGCCCTTTGCCGCAGCTTCAGAATTGCCGGCGTCTGTGGTCATCTTGCCTGTCCCCCCTGCCATTACGCTATGGCTTCAGGAAGGCTTCCCGCCTGAAAAAATCCTCCCGAAAACACTCCCCCGGAGCAGGATAACCCCGGTTCTCCTTATCATAATCCGGAGCCGAAGCTTTCAGCTTAAAAAATCCGGCAAAGCGGCCATTTAACGCCGCAGTTTGAGATATTTTACACATTTCCGGCATTCCCGGCCGGGAGATATACCGGGCTAAAGAGGGGCAGACGGACAACCGCAGGAACGGGTACTGATACGGATACCGAAAGGACAGCAAACAGAAAACAGCGGGGGGAAACGGGGAATAAAGCGAATGCAGCGAGAGATTAAAAAAACTGCCGGAAACCGAAATTAAAAACCGGCAGGCTTAAGCAGTCTGCCGGTCTCTCTTAAGGTTGTCTCAATCCTTATGGTTAAGGTATTGAAACCCTGTTACTTAACTTCGCAATCCTTCAGATTCCAGATGTTTTCTGCGTAATCTCTGATGGAACGGTCAGAGTTGAACTTGCCCATGGAAACAGAGTTCACAATAGCGGCATGAGCCCACTTCTTCTTGTTCTTGTAGAGAGCGTCAATACGGGCCTGAGCATCGCTGTAGGAAGCAAAGTCAGCCAGAGCCAGGAACTGATCGCCAGCATCCAGAAGAGCGTGCTTAATGGAAGCCAGTTCACCAGGACGGCCCGGAGTGAAGTAGTCGCTGTCCAGCCAGTCCAGAGCCTGTCTGATCTCGTTATTGCTGTTGTAGTAATCCCAGGGATTGTAGCCACGAGCCTTCAGATCCTTAACCTCTTCTACGGACAGACCGAAGATGGCGTTGTTCTCAATACCGGCCTCTTCAACGATTTCGATATTAGCGCCGTCCATGGTGCCGAGAGTAACAGCGCCGTTCATAGCCAGCTTCATGTTGCCGGTACCTGAAGCCTCGTAGCCGGCAGTGGAGATCTGCTGGGAAACATCAGCGGCCGGAATCAGCTTCTCTGCCAGGCTGACGCGGTAGTTAGGCATGAATACCACTTTGATCTTACCGTTGATGCGGGGATCATTGTTAATGCGCTCGCCTACCTTGTTGATGGCAAAGATGATGTCCTTGGCGGTCTTGTAGCCCGGTGCAGCCTTGGCGCCGAAGATGAACACGTGCTTGCAGATGTCCAGATCCGGGTTTTCCAGAAGCCGACGGTACAGAGCCAGAATATAGAGCAGGTTCAGCTGCTGACGCTTGTATTCATGGAGACGCTTGATCTGAATGTCGAAAATGGCATCCGGATCCACTTCAATGCCGGTCTCGTCCTTGATTACCTTAGCCAGCTTCACCTTGTTGTGATGCTTGATATCCATGAACTTCTTCTGGAAGTCAGCATCATCGGCAAACTTAACCAGCTCCTTGAGCTCGTCAAGATGCACCGGCCAGGAATCACCGATCTTGGAGCTGAAGAGCTCAGCCAGTTCCGGGTTGCAGTTGCAGAGCCAGCGGCGCGGAGTCACGCCATTGGTAACGTTGCAGAACTTATCCGGCCAGATAACGGCATATTCCGGGAACAGGTCGGTACGTACCAGGTCGGAATGCACCTTGGCCACGCCGTTAACCTTGTTGGAGCCGATAACAGCAAGATTGCCCATTCTGACCTTCTTGCAATCGCCTTCCTCGATAATGGAGAGCTTGGCCTTGATGTTGTTGTCGCCCGGGAAGAACTTCTCGCATTCGCCGTTAAGGAAGCGGCTGTTGATCTCGTAGATGATCTCCAGATGACGCGGCAGCACCTTCTCAAAGAGGTATACCGCCCACTTTTCCAGAGCTTCCGGCAGGAGAGTGTGGTTGGTGTAGGCAAATACCTTGTAGCAGATGTTCCAGGCGGTATCCCATTCCATGCCTTCCTCGTCCAGGAAGATGCGCATCAGTTCGGCGATGGCAATGGTCGGGTGGGTGTCATTCAGCTGAATGGCAACCTTGTCGGCAAATTCTGAAAAGTCCACAACGCCGTCCTTGCCGGTATGAGCGCGCTTGTAGCGGCGGAGGATGTCCTTGATGGAGCAGGAGCAGAAGAAGTACTGCTGAGTCAGACGGAGCATCTTGCCGTTTTCAGTGGAATCGTTAGGATAAAGAACCTTGGAGATGGTCTCAGCCATGCTCTTTTCCTTCTGAGCGTCCACGTAACCGCCGGCATTGAATACGTCCCAGTCAAAGGATTCTGTGGAGCGGGATTCCCAGAGACGGAGAATGTTAACGGTCTCGCCGTTGTAGCCCACTACCGGGATATCCCAGGGCACACCCTTTACCATGTAGGAAGGATGCCAGATCTTCTTGATGGTGCCGTCATCCTGGAATACGGTCTCCACATGACCTCCCAGAGGAACTTCCTGCACGGATTCCGGACGGCAGATTTCCCACGGATTGCCGTATTCGCGCCAGGAATCAGGACGTTCGATCTGACGGCCGTCGCGGATTTCCTGACGGAAGAGGCCGTTCTCGTAGTGGATGCCGTAGCCGATGGCCGGCATGTTAAGAGTGGCCAGGGAATCCAGGAAGCAGGCAGCCAGACGGCCGAGACCGCCGTTGCCCAGAGCCATGTCAGGCTCATACTCGCAAAGATCGGCAAGATTGATGCCCAGAGAGCTGAGAGCCTCCTCGCAAACCTTGTAAAGGTGCAGGTTGTAGAGATTGTTGGAGGTCAGACGGCCCATAAGGAATTCAGCTGACAGGTAGTGCACCGCGCGGGTGTCATGCTTGAAGTGAGTCTGCTGAGTCTGGGTAAGACGCTCGTAAACCATGCTGTTAACCGCAGCGCAGGTAGCTACCCACCAGGCCTGCTTGCTGGCCTTCTGCTCGCTGGTTCCGAGAGTAGAGTGCAGATGCTCGATAATCTTGTTCTTGAAAGCCTCAGGAGTGAGATCGAAGAAGCTGTTGGTAACATTCTTGGCTGCGGCCTTCTTGGGAGCTGCTTTCTTCTCAGCAGCAGGGGCAGCCTTCTTCTCTGCGGCGGGAGCAGCCTTTTTCTCAGCAGCGGGAGCGGCTTTCTTCTCAGCTGCGGGTGCAGCCTTCTTTTCAGCTGCGGGTGCAGCCTTCTTTTCAGCTGCAGGAGCGGCCTTCTTCTCAGCTGCAGGCGCAGTCTTCTTTTCAGCAGCCGCAGCGGTCTTCTTCTCTGCAGCGGCGGAAGCAGTCTTCTTCTCCGTTTTGGCGGCAGGAGCTTTCTTTGTTGCCATAAATCAATTTCCTTTTTTTAGTCTGGGATACCCCAACTCATGCGGCGCATCACCGGAAAGACCCCGTAAGATCCATCCGGCGGGCTTAAAAGCCTCCCGCACAGTTAACACGGCAAATAGTAGCCAATAGCAAGTGTTATGTACTTGATCTGAATCAATTTTTACTTATTTTTTTGACTTTTATCACCAAAATTCGCCGCCGGCGGAAATATTTTTTGAAAAATTCACCTGCATTGCATTATCAAGTTCAAAAATGTGATATTAATCACATTTAGATTTTTAACCGTGCTCCGTCCGCGCTACGGTCGGAAACCCCGGGTTCCCCCGGCTCTTTTTCAGGTTTGCGTTCCGGATTCAGAGCGCCGGTTTTTGCTCCCCGCTCTCCGGTCAGGCGGTCATGATCCTCTTGTCGGCACCGGACTTTTCAGCCGCCGTATTTCTTTCCGGTTTTTCAGGTAGATTTTCGCCGGGCCTCTTCTGAAATGTCTTTGCAAAAACGTTAACTGTGACTCTTTTAAAACATGATAGTGTGAGATGCGTTGACAAAAATTAATATCGAATGTGCTAATTTGAACACATTGCGGGAGCTTCGGCTCCTGCGGATTTTTGCAGTACCAGAACAAGATCTTTTTGAAAACAGGAACACAGGATATGACTCATTCCTTTGCAAAGCTTTCAGCAGCCGTTATGGCTGTTATGGGGCTCACCGCATGCGGCGGGGGCGGCGGCAGCAGCAATAATAATAATGAAGAGACCGGAGCCACCTCTCTTCATGTTACGGTAATTGACGGCTATCTGGAAAACTCTCAGGTGTATGCGGATCTCAACCGTAACTACACCCTGGACGACGGCGACATCCGGGCCACTGTCAACACCGGTTCCGACGGCGTTGCCATCATCGATATTCCTGACTCCTACCTTAAGGATTCAGAAGGCAAGGACATTACCCACGTAAGAGTGATCTCCCAGACCGCTCAGGGGGACAAGAACACCATTTACGGCGCTGAAACCCAGCTGGGACACAATCTCGTCATGGCCCGGGAAATTTACATTGACCGGAATAATCATGACGCGGTTTACACCATAACTCCGTTTACCACTATGGCCGCCATGGCCTATACCGGAGCGGATTCCGCAAATCTCTCCCAGGCAGACTATGAGAACACTGTGAAGCAGATTGCAAATGCAGCAGGCGCCTCTGCAGCCGCTTCGTCCGGTGACATCTTCAAGGATTACAACAGCGAAATCAATGACGTCAATCTTGCGGCTCTGGTAGCCGGCGAACTGCTCTCGCGGAACAGTCTGCTTCCCGACAGCGAGTCCGCTCTCAAGGCCATCTGCGAAGACAGCGGCATCAGCGCAGCCGCTCTTACTGAAAAGGCCGCCGGAGTCAGCAGCGACGCCCTGGCCATCCTGACCGAACTGGGCAAGAAAGGCAAGGATCTCACCGGTGCCGATGTGGCAGCGGCTCTTACCGCGTACAAGCCTCATTCGGATAATCCGGACAATCCCGATAATCCGGACAATCCCGATAATCCGGACAACCCCGATAACCCGGACAACCCCGACAATCCGGATAATCCGGACAACCCTGATAACCCTAATAACCCCGATAACCCGGACAATCCCGATAACCCGGATAACCCGGACAATCCCGATAACCCGGACAATCCCGATAACCCGGACAACCCCGATAACCCGGATAAGAAAGCAGCTAAGCTTGCCGTTCAGGTAGTGGCCGGATATGTGGAAGGCGCCGAAGTCTGCCTGGATATCGATAACGACCTGGATTGCACAGAAGCCGATCTGAATCAGACAACCGACAGCACCGGATTTGCCGTATTCACCCTTTCCGAAGAAGAGCAGAAGACCATTCAGGAAGCCGGCATGATTCGTGTCATGGCCGGCATCAAAAAAGGCAGTACCAACACGCTGATGGGACAGGCCACCGTAACGACTTCCGATCTGCTGCTCTCGGCTCAGCTGCACGGCATTGAAACCTACACCGATGACAGCAAACTTTGCAAGGACAAAGCCGGCAACGACATCATCTGTGAAAAGTATGTCAACCGCATTACACCGTTTACCACTCTGGCGGATCTGACCGGAGGAATAGATGAAGACACTGCCGAGAACTATCAGAAGAGACTGGCTGCCATTGCTAAGGCTTTGAAGCTTGATCCTGAAGTAATGCTTTCCGATTACAACGATCCCGCCTCGCTGACTCCGGAAAGCGCCAGAGTTCTGGTAAGCGATGAGATTCTTTTGGGCATGGGCATTATTCCGGTGCCCGGCGACACCCCTGAAGAAGGCGGCTACACCTTATACAACGTAACTTCTGAAGACGGTCTCACTGAAGGCATGCAAACCACGCTGAAGGCCGTCAGCAACAATACCGATGCGGTAATGTCTCAGCTCCCGCCGGTAGCAGATGACAAATCCAATGTCGCTCAGGTGATGGAAACTGCCTTTGCCGCAGGGAATCAGATGAAGACAAGCTTTGCCTATGTTTCATCCGGCAAGAGCGAGGATTTCAGATGCGCCGTCAATAAGCTGGGCAACGTCTACTGCTGGGGCAATAACGCCTGGGCCAATCTTGGCAATCCAGAAAGCTTCGTGAATTCCAAAGGCGAGCCGCTTCAGAACGGCACCGAGGTAACGGATCTCTTCAGCTACAAACCGGTGCAGGTAAAAATCGGCGACGGTGTGCCTCTGGCTAATGTAAAGCAGGTAGAAACCGGCTTCCGTTTTGCCTGCGCGCTTACCAATGACGGACATGTTTACTGCTGGGGCGACAATACCTTCGGACAGACCGGCACCGGCAAAGTCACCTCTGAACCGGTGGTCTACGCCTTGCCGGTGCTGAGCGGCGTCCAGGACGGCGATGATGAAAATCTTTCCGGCATTGAGAGCCTTGCCATGGCCCGGGATTCCGTCTGCGCCCTTGCCAGGGACGGCGGCATCTACTGCTGGGGCAACAACACCTCAAAGGAATTGGGTGCCGACTATCCGGATCATGATATGACCGAACCATTTGACGGAATCACAGACTTTGACGGAACTCCTCTCCCTGCGGGCTTCAGCATCAAGGCAGTGCCGTATCCGGTCAAGGCTGAACTCCCGAACTCCCTTAAGGCAACCGCCATTGCCGCCGGCGACTGGGCCTTCTGCGCTCTGGCCGATGTAACCTCAGT
Source organism: Succinivibrionaceae bacterium UBA3769 (assembly GCA_002372325.1). Classification (GTDB taxonomy): domain Bacteria; phylum Pseudomonadota; class Gammaproteobacteria; order Enterobacterales; family Succinivibrionaceae; genus Succinimonas. The sequence continues at coordinate 8,703 of DFFT01000050.1, forward strand.
TTCGGACAAGCACAACCTCTTCTGCTGGGGCAACGACACTTCATCGGTATTTAACAGCATTGCAGAACACCTGCCTTACGATCCGGAAAAGGATACTCCCGACACAGAGGCAATAGCCGATATTCAGAAGCAGTACGCCAAGCTGGTCTACTACACCAACCTGTTTGCGGACAATGCGGAAGACAACAATGATCCTCTGCCGGAAGATCTTAACTGGACCTGCTACGTCAAAGACACTGACAAGAAAGTCAAAGCTGACGAAGTAAGACGCGTCATGAAAAAATCCGTCAACTACGATGCCACATTCCATTACTATATGGGACAGGCTTCCATGACGGATCGCGAATGGCTTGTTCATGCCAGCAATGACACTTATCATCCGCTGTACTCCACTCCGGTGATTAACATTGCCTCCTTCCATGACAATAATGGCGGGGAAGAGCGGGAACTTATCGAAATCACCAACGTGGCCTTCGGAGTTCCTTCGGAAAACGACAGCCCCATGGTTTACTCTAATTACAGAACGCTGGATTCCTCCCTGACCGTTGGCTTCTACACCGATGACAACCACCGGTTATACAAACGCTGGTACAACGTGCATATGGGACAGGCTGCTGATAAGGAGTACACCTGCTCCGCCGTTTTGAGCACCGCAGACTGCAAGGATCAAATCGGAAGCGGTCTGGGATCAGACTGCACCGTTAACAAGAATCTGAGCACCATCAAGTATGCCAGATCCGGTGATCAGCTTATCAACAACAGCATCAGCGTTGGCGGCTATACCGGAGACTCCGGAGAGCCGGAATATATGCACTGCGTCTACAAGATGAAGAACTACCACAAAACCCTCGATTACTGCGATGCCGGCATTGAAAGCTTTGACAGAAACCGCGGTTCCACCTGGGAGGGACAGGACTTCATCATGGCTTCCGGCAATCCTCATTCCACCTGCATTCTGAGAAAGGATGAAGATGACGCAACCGGTCAGGCCACCGTCCTCACCTGCTCCGGATCCAACCTCTTCGGTCAGGTTGGTCAGAAACCTGAGCCGGTAACCTTCAGTGTCAACGGAGGGCCGGAGCAGACTGTTGACTACACCGGGGTGTCCTACCATGATTACGAGCAGGCCTGGACCTACAGCTTCCCGTTCCCGGGACAGCAAGGCTGGGGACTGCACCTCTTTGACAGCGACAACGATGCGATAGAATCCGAGGAAATTCTGAACGAAATTCTGAGCTATCTGGGACACTGGAATCTGGGTCTCCCCTGGGCATATATGTCCTGCGGCGCGATTTCCACTTATGATCCCAAGCAGGTGGACAGAGCCAATGAGGACAGCTGTAACGGCGTTCACGGCAACGAACTCAGAAACAGCGTTTACGAAAACTCTGTGGAGATTCCCGTTAACGACAGCCGCATCAAAGTTTTGGACACGGCTCTTTAACGGAGGATAACCGGAGCTTCTGGGCCTGTCTCTGAATAGGAGCGCTCAGAAGAGGTGTTAAGAGCAAGAGAGAGCCGGCGGGTTTATCCTGCCGGTTCTTTTTTTGCGCCGCGGTTCTTTAGTTTGCGGCTTTATCTGGGAAAACGCAGGTTCGGCGGGTGCGGTAATGAGGCTTTATTCCATTCCTGCCGCCCTGCCCTCCGGCCCCCATCTCCTCTCCGCTTTCTTCATTTCCGGAAAAGCTGATCCCTGTTTGCCGGCGGGCGGCATGATGGCCGATGTCTCGTGAAGGCCAGTCGCACCTCCATGAGGGATTGATTCGAATGCTTCCCATGTTTTTGCATTTCATGAAAACTGCATTTTTGTTTAATTCTGCAGCTACTGTTTTGTGTGATCACAAAGGCAAAAATATTAAAAAACCTAAAACTGGTTCTCTGAGTTTTTGCAATTGTGTGATCGATCGTGTTTTTTTTTTGGCGCGTGCGAAAATGATAGTGACAGAGTCAATAGTTTATGCTGTACGTATTGTTTTAATACTTATGTTGAAGCGACGGCGGATATTGCTCCGCAGAGGTTACGTATGCCGATTCCTTTTATTATCGCCGCAGCAGGATGGGCCGTGGGTGCAGTTGCAACCGGATACGCCGGAAAAAAGGGGTATGACGCCTATAAGAATCACAGTTCAGCGAAAGAGACTGTGGAGAATGCTCAGAAAAAATTCGAGGAAGCAAAATCCTTGCTGGAAAAGAAACAGGAAGAAACTCAGCAATCATTGGATGAACTGGAGAAGTATAAGTCCGAAGTATTGGAGAATCAGATCGGACACGTAATCTCAGTAGTCACAAAATTTAAGAGCAAACTTGCCGGCTTTGCAGAAAGTTTTGATGTCGAAAGTTTGAATGACCGCCACGGGGATGCAGACGTTTCCCTTAACACTGGAGAAAATGCCAAGGATATGGCACAAGGGGAACTCAATGAAGCGATAAAAGGGGGAACTGCTAATGCTGCAACTGGGGGCATCGCTTCTTTTGAGAAAATGTGTGATCAGTTTGGGAAAACACCTGTCGCTGACGAATCGCTGTCATCGGGATATCTGACTCATCTGAAAAATGCATTTACGGGATTTTTTGACGACGATGATACAAAAGAAGAAGACAAAGAAAATAACGCTTCAGCATCTGACAACAATAACAATATTGAAGAACCGTCCGGCACAGAATCAGTAATGGGAGATATGGCCACTAAAATCGCTAAAAATCATTTGAAAAATGTAATTACAGGATTTTTTAACGATGACGATGATATCGAAGATGATGAAGAAGTTGAAGATAGCGAAATCTCTGCATCTGAAAATATTACCGAAAAGACTGATAAAGAAGAAGAATCGGTAATAGGCAGTATTGCGAAAGCCGCTGTAAAAGAAGCCGTCATAGCAGCACCAATAACATCTCTTGTAATTGGCGGTGCATTCGTTGCCTTCAACAGTGTGATTGGTATCGGAGACAAATTTACGGAAGAAACTGAGAAAAATCTGACCAAGTCAAAAGAATACGAGGCGGAAGTCGATAAGGCCTGCGAACAAATGGCATCAGCTAGGACAAACCTTGAAGCCGTGAGAATAAACTGCGATGAAATAACATATATTATCGAAAAACTGGTGGAATGGTTTGAAAAATATCAAGTTGATAATATGGATGATGAGGATAAACTCAAACACATGCTGATAATAGGAAAAACCCTGAAAGATGTTTTAAACGAACCATTAATAAATAAAGATGGCACTGCTGTAAACAATTTAAAGGATAAATGTTCAGAATATCTTGGATTAAATTACTCTAAATTTTCCCAAACCAAAATAATCTAACAGGATTACGTTATCAATATTATTTGAATGTCTGATTTACAAGCAACCGGCTGATTCACAAGCAATATCGGCCATATTACTGCGGAGGGTTACATATGCCTATACCATTTATTATCGCTGCCGCTGGATGGGCTATTGCTGCAGCCGGTACCGGTTATGCCGGAAAAAAAGGTTATGACGCCTATAAGAATAACAGCTCCGCCAAAGAGATTGTGGAAAATGCCCGGAAAAAATTTGAGGAAGCAAAATCATCGCTGGAAAAGAAGCAGGAAGAAACACAGCAATCCCTTGATGATTTGGGCAGATATAAGTCAGAAGTATTCGAAAAACAGATCGGACATATAGTCTCAGTAGTTACAAAGTTTAAGAGCAAACTTGCCGGCTTTGATGAAAGATTTGAAATCGAGAGCTTAGATGACCGCCTCGGGGATGCGGATGTATCAATTCACTCCGGAGAAATTGCCAATGATATGGCTAAGGGAGTATTTAATGGCGTTGTAAAGGGGGCTCAAGCAGTAACTGTCGTAGGACAAATTTGTAATCTGGCTGGTGCAGCGCCTGCTGCCGGTACGCTAGGGTATCTGGCTCGGCTGAAAAAGACAGTTACAGGAATCGGTGGTGGAAATGTTGCTAAAACAGTAAGTAAGTACCCTGTAATACTGCCGGCGATAGTAATCGGGGGTGTAGCTTTAGCTGCTTACACCGGTTATAAATTTGCAGCAGAAACTGAGAAAAATCTGACCAAGGCAAAAGAATATGAGGCAGAAATCGAGAAGGTCTGCGAAGAAATGCAGTTAATAGCAGTGACACTTGACGGTGTCAGAACAAACTGCGAAGAAGTAACATCAGTTATTGAAAAACTTGTAGAAATGTTTGAGAAATATAAAGTTTATAACTTAAATGATCAAGACAAACTAAGACGTATGCTTATTATTGGAAAAAATCTAAAAGATGTCTTAAACGAACCGGTAATTAATAAAGACGGCAGCGCTGTCGAAAATTTAAAAGTCAAATGTTCAGGATATCTGGAATTAAATTACTAGAGTTACTAACACCAGAAATACTTACACAGGTTTTATAAATATCTATATTCATCAAGATCTTTCAGATATCTGTAAATACTGGCACATGATTATTCTAGCAAAAATAGAACTGCAATCGTGTTTCTTTAATGAGTATTTTGGTGTATAAAGGCGGTATTTACGTTGTTTATTAAATAAAATTTCACAGTTTCATAATAACATATTTTATAAAATTAGCTATTTGGAGTTTCAATGAGTAAATTATCTGAATTTGCCCAGCTTATAACCGATCCTAAAACACGGGATGCCGGAGAAATGATGTTTGGTGCCTATAAGGATTATCAAAGGCTAAGCCTGGAAGAAAATACCAAGCGTGTTAACATTCAGGCTGAAAAGGAAGTTGCCATCGCTAAAATACAGGCGCAGAAGGATCTCCTTAAATCATATCTGGAGCATACATTCGGGGAAAGGCGTCAGGTTATTCAGGAAACTTTTAAAACTTTGGACAAGGCTCTCGAAAGCAATAATATGGACGTGGTTTCCCAGGCCATGGAATCAATTCAGAACATTGTAAAGGAAACCCCGCTGAAGCAGGTTGATAAACTGCTGCAATTAGCAAACAATCCCAATGTTGAAGCCATAGAATTCTGACTTTAACAAGGAGATGCATTTTTCAGTAAATTTTAAATCATTGTTAATTTTTTGTGTTTTGCACCATCGTTGTAAGGAGTAAACATCATGGCAAGATGTCCGTTTATGTTTGATCGCGGGTTTATTTATCATGAGCGCACCAGAATTGGCAACATTAAGAACGGATTTATTTTTGAAGGGAATTCTGCATGTCTTGGTGTGGGCAGACGAATTGGCAATATTAAAAACGGGTTTATTTTTGAGGGAAATTCTGCATGTCCCGGTGTTGGCAGGCGCATCGGCCATGTTAAGAACGGTATTGTAATTGCAGGGAACAGTGCCTGCCAGGGAGTCGGACACAAGGTTTGCCCTGTTGACGCAATAACCATTCCCGGCATTGAAAGAGAGTCGGACGCCATGATTGCAGCTGTTTTCCATTTCTTAATCAAGGATATTCTTTCATAAACAACCTGGTACGGGATATTCCGTCCTGAAAACATAATTGCCTTGTTTAAAATATCCTGTACCTTGCGCCGCACTTATGTATGTTGATTAAATTATAAATAAACTGATTAAAGGTGTTAGATGTTCAGCAGTTTAAAGAATTTTATCTATTTGTTCATAGATCAAGAAAAACATCGCCTGACTACAAAATTTGAGGGATTTATCAGCATACTGATTATATTTAATGCCATCTCTGCCGGCATTATGCTAACTCAAAGAAATTCGTGGCTTGAGTATTTTGACTACACTTGCACCGCAATTTACTGCTTTGAAATTCTCATTAGATATTTAGCATCCGGTTCCTTTAAGAAATTCATTTCCGATCCTCTGCAGGTATTTGATATTATCATCATCACCAGCTGTCTGATTCCAGAAAAATTGTTTTTTGAGAATAGTATTCTGATGTGTCTCCGTGTCGTCAGAATGCTGCGAATTGCTCGATTTATAACTCTTAATCAGGAGTTGAGCACTATTATTAAAATTCTCATGAAATCTGTCATCTCCCTGTATCGGATTATGTGTTTGATGCTGGTTTTCCTGTATGTTTTTGGCATTATCGGCATGAGTTTATTCAGAATGCCTGCCGCGGATTATAAAGCAGATCGCATGAACGCATATCACGAATTCGTAAAGGAATCATCATATTATTTCACAGCTGATAATATAGATCCGTTTGGCACTGTCCCTGAATCCATGTTCAGTCTTCTTAAGGTTATTTCCGAACAGTCGTGGAGCACCTACAGAAGCAATTTGATTATTGCCTCGAAATTAAAGGTGATAGATGCGCCGCCTTGGATTATCAGCTTCTATTTCGTTTGCTGGTTCATTTTCGGAGCATATTTGCTGCTGAATCTGGCCATTGGCGCCATTTTACAGAATTACAGCGAGTTGTATGCAAAGCTCAGCGATCAAAAAAAAGAGGATGAAAGAGAAAGGCAGATTCATGAAAAGGTTGAAGTATTGGTAAATGAATTACTGAAGGATCTTGATGAAAGCAATATTTCAACAAAGGATAAACAGCGGCTTGTTCAAAAGGCTTTTGATATTGCTAAAAGATAATTCCGGATCAAGATAGCAGAAGCCCCGTAACTGGGAGACTCAGCAGCGGCCAAACCGCCCTTTCTTTCTCCCTGAGTTACTGCCGACTGCCCCTTTTTCCGTTAATCATGCCGCAGTCAGCGATTTTGCAATTTATCCTCAGAAATACGGAACCGGTATGAAATACACAAACATCATCGACTCCCCTCTTAAAGGCAGCGGAGACGACCTTCTGGGCGTCAGCGATTATGTTGATGCATTAAGCAGCTTTCTGTCCTCCGCCAGCATGCCCACCACCATTGCCATTCAAGGGGAATGGGGATCCGGAAAAACCTCTTTCATGAACCAGATAAAATCCCGGCTCTGCGATGATGCGGATGCGCCGGATCCCGCAAAGCCATTTCACGGGGTCTGGGTCAATATGTGGGAATACTCCATGATGAAAAGCCCGGAAGATGTTCTGGTTAATGTCATCAAGGGACTTACCGTTTCCTGCAGCCGGATTCTGGAAAGCCGCTCCGGAAAGAATTCCGAAGTGGTATCAAATCTTAAAAACAAAGCGCTTACCTTCCTCAAGGGAGCCAGCGTAGTACTGGTAAAGGCCACCGCCCAGGCTGGGCTCAATGCCATGGGGCTGGACGGAGCAAAAGGCGTTGACACCTTTGCCAGCGTGGTAAACGGGGACAAAAAACTGCAGGACGCAGAACTTGACGAGGTCAGGCCCAGCGAATTCCGGGATGCGTTTTCCGAGGTGATCCGGCAATGTCTTGCCAGAGATCAGGAGCTCCGGGAAACCAGCAAAAAGGGCTTCATGTTCTTCATTGACGATCTTGACCGCATCCCGCCAGAAAACGCTGTGCATATCCTGGAGCTCCTTAAAAACCTCTTTGAGGTGGATAATTGCATTTTTGTGCTGGCCATTGACTACGAGGTGGTGGTTAAAGGTCTTAAAGCCAAGTTCGGCACAGAATCACAGATGGACGAAAGAGCCTACCGCTCATTCTTCGATAAGATCATCCAAATGCCCTTCTCCATGCCTGTCGGTGCTTATGACATTACCGGATTTGTGGAAAAGTCGGTGGAAAACATCGGCGTGTTTTCACACAGGGAGCTTCAGGAACAGCTTACGATCAGCGAAGAAAAGCTCCGGGTCTCCGAGATTCTGGCTGACATGGTGTTTCTTTCCACCGGCACCAACCCGCGTTCCATAAAGCGCCTTCTTAACAGTCTTTCCCTTATCGACATCATGCACCGGATAAAGCTCAAAAAGGAAAGAGAACGCGGCATCAAAGTTGCGGATATGACCGTTGCAGACAAGACCATGAATTTCGGGCTGGTGTGCATTCAGGTGGCCTATCCGGATATATACGACCTTCTGATACAGGAATCAAATTTTCCGGAATGGGACGAAGCTTCAGCGCTGGATTTCAGACTGAAACCACTGAGCGCCGACAAAGCTGAAGCTCTCAGCGCTCTTTCCGAGTTTGACGAAATCTGGGAACAGATCCTGTACCGGGCCTGCCAGAAAAGTCTGTACCTTTCCAACAGAGCCATTTACGTCTCTCGGCTGTTAAACAAGATCTGCTTCCTGTGCCCCAACGCGGAAACCTTCCCAGCCAAAATGACCGAGCTTCTGGGGATGTCAGCGGTTACCACCGTTTCCTCCGTGGACTCCGTAGCCATCGAAGCCAATAAAAAAGGGAACAATTCAAAATCATCAGACGTCAACGATTTCTTCAGCAAGGTGCAGTGCCGGAATCCTGCGGTGCTTGAACGGCTTAAATGGTTCGTGAATCTGGTTACGGAGACATTCGGGGACACGGTAAAACCCCGGGTATCCTCATCGCAGCTTTGCTTCTGGTTCGCTAACAAAGCCATCAGCAGCAGACGTTTTATTGCTGTCTGGTACATTGCCCCCACGACTCGGGATCCTAACGAGTATATTGAAATCGCTCCTTGCGGCGGTGGCGGCACCACCTTCCTGCTGTCTGATGACCGTTACCGGAAAAAAGGCTTTGCTTCGGAAAAGGACTTTTATCTGGGGATCAACTTCCGGGAAAAATGGGGGCCAGACAACGCCAAAGGAGAGATTCTGGGCTTCCGGCCTCATGAGTACATAAAAAGAGGGATCTGGTCAAAAAGGCTGTGGACTCAAATAAGGACAAAATTCCCCGAGGATGCTATGTGTGATTCCTACGACAGTCTCTTTGTATTTATGACAGAATGCTTCTTCAAATACGGTTCCAAAATACCATTGCCGGAACCCTTTAACGGAATTGAAACGAAGTCTGAAGCTGAATAAATCAGTTCCCCTCGCTCTCCCGGGCAGGATTTCCGGTAAAAGCTGATTGCGAGAGTTCTGAAACTCCGAGAGCAAATGATCTTGCCTGCAGCCGTATTTCTTTGGGCAGTCTTCCAGTCCCCTGCCCGCCTTAACTTCCCCCGCCGGGCATTCGTTCATGCCTCCTCTTCCGCAAAAGCCGATCCCCCGGCTTTCCGCGTGTGGCAGGAGCATATTCACCCTAACCCCGCCCTTCTCCGGCGGCTTTATGAAACTGCTGTTTCATTCCGCCTGTTCCCGCCGTTTGCGGAATCACTACAGGCATGAAATGTTCAAATCTGTTACCATAACTTTATGTTATTATCAGACTAAAATCTATTGACATATAACATGAATATTGTTATCATGTATACAGATTTGATAAGGAATTGAGAGTGTTACGGAGGCTTAAAATGAGCGGAGAAAAGACCACCATTAAGAAGCTGTGGGAAAAGCACCCTGATGCAAGGTTTGTGCTTTGGCTTGACGATTACTACGCCTGGTTCATAAAGTTCGAGGATCCGAGCTGGCTTGAATACCCCCTCTACACCAAGGAATTTGTGCCGGTGTGCGGCGGGGAGCTCATGAGTAACGGGGACATCTGGATTGACCTTGAAGATGTGGATCCGCAAAAGAAGCTCCGCTTCGGCAAGCCTGAAGATCCGAACTGGGATCCTGACAAGCTGTGAGAAGGATCCTGGCAAGACCGGAAAACGGTTAAGACGGTCCTTCAGACTTTAACTTTCGCCCGTGGCTCATAAGGTGCTGACGGGCTCTTAACCAGAGCCGGGTTTTCCGCCCGTTAAAGTAAGTTCTCGGATATCCGGTCAGATAAAATACCTCAATATCAGGTACCATGACAGCCAAGGTTTTAAGCAACGGATGACATTGTTCCGCAATAGATTACACAAGCCGATTCCGCTTGTGCCTATTGTTTGACACTTGTGTTGAAACCGATACACTGTATGGACATTCAGAATATTGCCTAACAAATTCGGTATTAGGTCTTAAACCCCTATTTTAGGCCTTCAGGAATTCTTGACAAGAGTACTGGTGAATCCGTAACATATCGCACACAGAAATCGGGGCATGCTGAAGGGAATTGCAATGGAAGTTAAGATTACAAATAGCGACCTTCCACTCAGTCAGCACGATACCGTTTCTGTCAACTTAGAGCTCCTTTACGCTGAGCTCGCGGCTATGCGGCAATTAGTCGAAACACTTACCTTAACCACTCAAGAACTGAAAGAAACCATTAAAGACCATTAAAGAACAAACTGCAGCAATTCAAAAGCAAGACAAAACCATCGAAGAACAAAATAAAGAGATCCGCAAACTCACTAATACACTCGAGAAGAAAGAATCAGAGCTTTCAGAGAGCAAAGAACTCGTTAAAACCCTGAAGACGCTCCTGTCTTCCAAAGAGGTTGATCTTGACGCATTGAGAAGACTCCTGTTTCAAGGCGGCAGGAAACAGAAGAAAGATGAGAAAGAAGCCGCATCTCAGAATCGCCTAAAGTGCTGACTTTAGACCTAATATCAAATTCGTTTATCTAAGGAGTTTTCAAAATGGGTAAACCGATATTAACGCTGAAAGACATAAAGAAACTGCCGTATGCAGCCACCTCATTCGGTGTCATGCGTGAAAGAGAGAATGTTTATGTTGATAAAACGGCCATGATAGCCAGAATTGCCGAAACCGAGAATGCTCCCGTTTTTCTTTCCAGACCCCGCAGATTCGGGAAGACGCTTCTGGTATCAACGTTCGAATCACTGTTTTCCAGAGGACTGCAGGATTTTAAAGATCTGGATATTGATACCGGCGAGGAGAAATGGACTGACAAAACCTATAAGGTGATACGTTTGGATTTTTCTCTGTATGCAGACGATTCCTGTAAAGATTTGATAAAGGATCTTACTCAGGAGCTGGTA